>NZ_JBVISS010000007.1:0-476235 GCF_055575395.1 Streptomyces sp. NPDC034103
CTCACCCTCTCGGGCTTTCCTCCGGGCTTTTCCCTTCGGTCTTGCGTTTCCGACTCTATCAGACCGTTTCCGGTTCCGATTTCCTCGGTGCTTTCCAGGTTCCCGCTCTCGCGTTTCCCTTTCCGGCGGATCCGACTTTATCAGAAGTTCCGGACCGGACTGACCGGCCACTCATTTCCGATTTCATCGGGAGGGGCTTCTTCGAAATCGTTGTTTCGAGAAGCAGACAGACACTCACCGTCGCCGACCGGATCAGATCCAGTTCCAGGCAACTGTTCGAATCTACCTCCCCGCTCTCGCCGTGTCAACGGCTCCTGTGGGGCGAAGAGGACAGTAGCAGCTCAGCGGCCCCGTACGCACATCAGGCGGCCATGGGGACAGCCGCGCTGCGTTCGGCTGCCTCCAGATCGCCCGTGTGCCCGGCGCGGACGGCACGTCCGCCGAGGACGTAGACGTAGGTGAGGAAGGCGAGTTCGGCGACGACACCGATGGCGATGCGCGCCCAGGTGGGCAGGCCGGAAGGGGTGACGAAGCCTTCGATCGCGCCGGACACGAAGAGGACCAGGGCGAGGCCGATCGCCATGCCGATCGCCGCTCGGCCTTCCTCGGCGAGGGCGGCTCGTCGCGTGCGTGGCCCCGGGTCTATGACGGTCCAGCCGAGGCGCATGCCTGTTCCCGCGGCCACGAACACCGCGGTCAGCTCCAGCAGGCCATGGGGCAGGACGAGGCCCAGGAAGGTGTCGAGGCGGCCGGCCGAGGACATCAGGCCGAAGCCGACGCCGAGGTTGAGCATGTTCTGGAAGAGGATCCAGAGCACCGGGAGCCCCAGGAAGACGCCGAGGATCAGGCACTGCGCGGCGGCCCAAGCGTTGTTCGTCCAGACCTGCGCGGCGAAGGAGGCCGCGGGATGGCTGGAGTAGTAGGACTCGTACTGACCGCCGGGGCGCGTGAGCTCGCGCAGCTCGCTGGGGGCCGCGATCGTGGCCTGTACCTCCGGATGGGTCCCGATCCACCAGCCCAGGACGACCGCCACCGCCGTGGAGAGAAGCGCGGTGGGGACCCACCAGTGGCGCGCTCGGTAGACCGCCGCGGGGAAGCCGTGTGCGAGGAAGTGGGTGACGTCGCGCCAAGAGGCGCGGCGAGGGCCTGTCACGGCACTACGCGCGCGTGCCACGAGCTGACTGAGCCGGCCCGTCAGCTGAGGGTCGGGGGCGCTGGACTGGATCAGTGAGAGGTGGGTGGCCGTACGTTGATAGAGAGCGACGAGTTCGTCGGCCTCGGCACCGGTGAGCCTTCGCTGGCGTCGGATCAGGGCGTCCAGGCGGTCCCACTCCGCTCGGTGAGCGGAGACGAAGACGTCGAGGTCCATCGGTTCGGCTGCTCCTCGGCTGTTCGTCGGCGACTCGTCGTGGTGGTCAGCTTGTCGTACTGCGACGCGATGCGTCCTCAGCTTGGCAGACTGACCCATCTCAGGGCGGGTCAGGGAAGGGCGGCGGGCGTGAGTGAGCTGGTGACGGGCGAGGCGGTGGCGCTGGAACTGCGTCCGGCGCGGCTGCCGAGCAGGGCGCTGGCCGTGCTGCTCGATCTGCTGGTGGGTGTGATCGTCTATGTGCTCGTGACCATCGCGCTGGTGGCTTCCACCGCTTCTCTGGACGAGGCGGCGCAGTTCGCGGTGTCTCTGGCGGCGTTCGTGCTGGTCCTGGTGGGTGGTCCCATCGCGGTGGAGACGCTCAGCCACGGTCGTTCGCTCGGCAAGGTGGCGTGCGGGCTGCGCGTGGTGCGGGACGACGGCGGGCCCATTCGGTTCCGGCACGCCTTGGTGCGGGGCGGGATCGGTGTCATCGAGATCCTGCTGACGTTCGGGGTCATCGCCTGTATCGCGTCTCTTGTGTCCGCGCGAGGGCGGCGGCTCGGGGACGTGTTCGCGGGAACTCTGGTCGTACGGGAACGGGTGCCGGTCTCGCACGCGGGGTTCCTGCCTCCGCCGCCGCCCTGGTTGGCCGGGCGCTTCTCCGCGCTGGACCTGTCGGCCGTCCCGGATGGTCTGTGGCTCGCCATCCGGCAGTACCTCGGGCGTATGCAGCAGCTCGACCCGCAGGTCGGCTGGGCGATGGCCGAGCGGCTCGCCTCTGATCTGTCGGCGCGTACCGGCACGCCGGCGCCGCAGGGTGTGCCGCCGGCGGCGTATCTGGCGGCAGTGATGCAGGAGCGCCAGGCCCGAGAAGCTAGGCGGGCCTTCAGCGGTGGCTCGGCGGGTGCGGGCGGGACGACTACCGCCGTGGAGCCTGGGGTCGGTGCGGTGGGGGTCTACGGAACACGGCCCTCTCAGCCGGTTCCACCCGTCGCGCCGATTCCGGCGGTTGCGCCGGTCACGGCTTCGACCGCTCAGCCCTACGGCCACGGCTCAGCCGCTGTGTCCCAGGTGCCCGCTCCCGACGCCGGCCCGGCGCCCGCACAGTCCCGGGGCACGCCCCCGTCCGAACGTCCTGGCACCGGATTCGCGCCCCCCGCGTAGCCCGTGGAGCGGCCGGGCTACTCCCCCTCCGCTCACGCGAACGCGGACGGCGGTGATTCAAGGTCCTCCAGCTCGATGCCGGGGGCGGAGAGGACCACGTCCCCGGCGATGTGCACGATGTGCCGCTCGCCCGTGTCCAGGCCTGTGACCTGGTATTCGTCCACGGTCAGGGGGCCGTTGTCAGTGGCGTGTGCTTCGCTTTTCACCAGTGCCCAGGACTGGTCCACGGTGCGCGGGGCGAGGACCGGGTCGGTGAAGGCGACGAGTCGTACGCGGGTGGCGGACGCGGAAGGGGTGAGGCGTAGGAGACGGGCGGTGGCGATGAGGAACGCGGGGGATGTGCCGGTGAAGGCGTGGGCGCGGACGTTGCCTTCCGTGGCATGAGTCCCGGTGGGGTCCGTGCGGACCCAGGTGACCCCGTCGAGGGCTGCGCCGCGGACCTGCCAGCTCGCGGCGTGCAGTTCGAGGCGGATGGGTCGGCCGAGTTCGTCGAGGGCGAGGTCGACGGAGCCGGAGTGATCGCCCGCGGGAGTGGTCAGCTGGGCGACGTAGCGCCAGCCGGAAGGTCCGGGGGCGCAGTGGAAGTGCTCTTCTGCGAGGGGGGTGTGATCGTGCGGATCGTGGAGCGAATAACGGCCGCGGGGCATGGGGGTCCTGGGTCTTGACGGGCTGGTCCGGGTGTGACGGCGCGGACTGGTCGGGCCGCAGCGGCCAAAGGGGCAGGCCCCCGGCACGGGGGTGCGGGGGCCTGCCTCGGAGGACCTGCTGGTGATGAGCGCGTCAGCGCACCGGCGCGCTCATCACGGGACGACTACTCAGCGGGATCGGTACTCAGCGGTCGCCGAGCCGACTGCTCAGTAGCGGTAGTGGTCCGGCTTGTACGGGCCGTCGACGTCGACACCGATGTACGAGGCCTGCTCGGGGCGCAGCGTCGTGAGCTTCACGCCGAGCGCGTCGAGGTGGAGCCGGGCGACCTTCTCGTCGAGGTGCTTGGGCAGCGTGTAGACGCCGATCGGGTACTCGGCCTGCTTGGTGAACAGCTCGATCTGGGCCAGCGTCTGGTCCGCGAAGGAGTTGGACATCACGAACGACGGGTGGCCGGTGGCGTTGCCCAGGTTCAGCAGGCGGCCCTCCGACAGCACGATGATCACCTTGCCGTCAGGGAACTTCCAGGTGTGGACCTGCGGCTTGACCTCGTCCTTGACGATGCCGGGGATCTGCGCGAGACCGGCCATGTCGATCTCGTTGTCGAAGTGACCGATGTTCCCGACGATCGCCTGGTGCTTCATCTTGACCATGTCGCCGGCCATGATGATGTCCTTGTTGCCGGTCGTGGTGATGAAGATGTCGGCCTTGTCGACGACCTCGTCCAGGGTCGTGACCTGGTAGCCGTCCATCGCGGCCTGGAGGGCGCAGATCGGGTCGATCTCGGTGACGATGACCCGGGCGCCCTGACCGCGCAGCGACTCCGCACACCCCTTGCCGACATCGCCGTAGCCGCAGACGACCGCGGTCTTGCCGCCGATGAGGACGTCGGTGGCGCGGTTGATGCCGTCGATCAGGGAGTGCCGGCAGCCGTACTTGTTGTCGAACTTCGACTTGGTCACGGCGTCGTTCACGTTGATCGCCGGGAACAGCAGAACGCCGTCGCGCTGCATCTCGTACAGGCGGTGGACGCCGGTCGTGGTCTCCTCGGTCACACCGCGGATCTCCGAGGCGAGCTGGGTCCACTTCTGCGAGCCGTTGGTGATGGTGCGGTTCAGGAGCTCGAGGATGACGCGGTGCTCCTCGTTCTCCGCGGTGTCGACCGAGGGGACCTTGCCGTCCTTCTCGTACTCGACGCCCTTGTGGACGAGGAGAGTGGCGTCACCGCCGTCGTCGAGGATCATGTTCGGGCCGCCGGTGGGGGTGTTCGGCCAGGTCAGCGCCTGCTCCGTGCACCACCAGTACTCCTCCAGGGTCTCGCCCTTCCAGGCGAAGACCGGGACGCCCTGCGGGTTCTCGGGCGTGCCGTTCGGGCCGACGGCGATGGCGGCGGCCGCGTGGTCCTGGGTGGAGAAGATGTTGCAGGAGGCCCAGCGGACCTCGGCGCCCAGGGCGACCAGGGTCTCGATGAGGACGGCGGTCTGCACCGTCATGTGCAGGGAGCCGGTGACGCGGGCGCCGGCGAGCGGCTGCGCCTCCGCGTACTCCTTGCGGATCGCCATCAGGCCGGGCATCTCGTGCTCGGCGAGCGTGATCTCCTTGCGGCCGAACTCGGCCAGGGAGAGGTCGGCGACCTTGAAGTCCTGTCGGTTGTCGACAGTCGTCATGGGGAGCTGCTCCTCCGGGTTGGGGCGAGGTGGATAGGGCTGGTCTGCGCGGCGGCGGACACAGGGGTGCCCGAGAAGAGGACACAGCATGCCCGCGTGCGCGCAGCGCAGTCCGTCGGAGGCCCTCTCTCCCTCGGCCGGTCCGCACTGGGACCGCCCGACCGCCATCAGCAGCGACGTCTGGCTCCGTCCCAAGCTACACCGGTACGCCCGGGCACCCCCAGTCCACCGTCGAACCCGTCGAGCGGAGCACGAGGCGGTCACGAGAGGAGGACGTTGTGAGCATGACATCGATAACAGGACACCCACGATCACGGCCCCAGGAGCCAACAGGTCATGACAATCCGGGACTTCCGAACCTTTGAGCGCGGCAATACGTGCTGCAGGATGCAGGGGATCGGCGCCATGAATCGGCACCATCTGATCGGTCTTGCGGAGCGTCCGGGACGGCGTTCCGCGCGAACAACGGCGTTAGGAGATCGACGTGACCAGTCCGGCCGGCCCTCCCCCCACGGGCGACGGCAGTGGCGAGCAGCGGCGGTTGAAGCTGCTCGCGGTGACCGCCTGCCCCACCGGCATCGCGCACACGTACATGGCGGCGGAGAAACTCGCGCAGGCGGCCGAGAGCCGCGGCATCGACATGAAGGTGGAGACACAGGGTTCCATCGGGGCCGAAAACATACTCGATGACAACGATGTCAGCACCGCTGACGGCATCATCATCGCCGCCGACAAGGATGTGGACCTGAGCCGTTTCGTGGGCAAGCGGGTCCTGACTGTCGGGGTGGCGGAGGGGATCCACCATCCCGAGCAGCTGATCGAGCGGGTGCGGTCGGCGCCCGTGCACGCGTCCGGCGGGGCCCCGAGGCCGTCGGCCGGCACCGGCAAGGAACGCGGCGTCACCTACAAGGCGCTGATGAACGGTGTCAGTTACATGATCCCGTTCGTGGTGGTCGGCGGGTTGCTGATCGCGATCTCGCTCTCGCTCGGCGGGCACACGGACCCCTCCGGCGGTCTGGTCATCCCGAAGGACTCCTTCTGGATGGACGTGAACAACATCGGTGTCATCGGCTTCACGCTGATGGTGCCGATCCTGTCCGGATACATCGCGTACGCCATCGGAGACCGTCCCGCTCTCGTGCCCGGCATGATCGGTGGCTGGATAGCCAATACCGGCGCGCTGTACGACTCCGAGGCGGGCGCGGGCTTCATCGGCGCCATCGTGACCGGGTTCCTCGCCGGGTATCTGGTGTTGTGGATCAAGAAGGTCAAGGTCCCGAGGTTCGTACAGCCGATCATGCCGATCATCGTGATCCCGATCGTGGCGACCACGGCGCTGGGACTGTTCTTCATCTACGTCATCGGCAAGCCCATCTCCTGGGTGTTCGAGCACCTGACCGACTGGCTGAGCGGGATGACCGGCACCAGCGCGATCCTGCTCGGCGCGATCCTCGGACTGATGATCGCGTTCGACATGGGCGGGCCGGTCAACAAGACGGCGTTCCTGTTCGGGGCCGGCCTCATCGCGACCGGCAACCAGACGGTCATGGGCATGTGCGCGGCCGCGATCCCGGTCATGCCACTGGGTCAGGGCCTCGCCACGCTGGTGCGGAAGCGGCTGTACACCGAGCAGGAACGCGAGACCGGGCTCGCCTCGCTCTTCATGGGCTGCTTCGGCATCTCCGAGGGCGCGATCCCGTTCGCGGCGGCGCGCCCCGCGCAGGTCATCCCCGCCAACATGCTGGGCGGCGCGGTGGCCGGTGCGATCGCCGGTGTCGCCGGGGTCGAGGACGCGGTCCCGCACGGCGGACCGATCGTGGCGGTGCTGGGCGCGGTGAGCGGCGTGCCTATGTTCTTCGTGGCCGTGGTGATCGGTTCGGTGGTCACCGCGCTGACGACGGTCGCCCTCGTCGACCTCGCCGAGCGCAAGCGACGCGGGGAGGCGGTCACCGGCCTGCCGTCGACCGGACCTGAGGCGGTGCCGGCCGGGGCGGGCGCGGGTGTGGTGCCGGCCGGGGCGGGCGCGGGCCCGGTGCCGACCGGAGCAGGCACGGACGTGGCGCCGACCGGGGCGGGCGTGGTACCGACCGGAGCAGGCACGGGCCCGGTGCCGACCGGAGCAGGCACGGGCGCGATGCCGACCGGAGCAGGCACGGGCCCGGTGTCGGGTACCGGTGCCCCCGTCGCGCAGCAGGGCGTACGAGAGCCTGCGGCAGCCCCCGTCGAAGGCGTGGCGGCCCGCGGCGAGGACGGCCCGGCCGAGGTCCTCTCCGGTTATCTGACCGAGGAGACCGTGAAGGTCGGGCTCGACGCGCGGGACAAGGAGGCCGCCGTCCGGGAGATGGCCGGGCTGCTGGCGCGCAGCGGCAAGGTCGCGGATGTGGACGAGTTGGTGGCGACCGCGCTGCGGCGTGAGGAGCAGGGGACGACCGGGCTCGGTGAGGAGATCGCGATCCCGCACGCCAAGACGGACGCGGTGACCGCGCCGGTCGTGGGGTTCGCGCGGTCCGCCGAGGGCATCGAGTGGGGCTCGCTGGACGGTACCCGGGCCAGGCTGGTGTTCATGATCGCCGTACCGGAGGCGGCCGCGGGTGACGAGCACCTGCGGATCCTGGCGCTGCTGTCGCGGAAGTTGATGGACGCCGGGTTCCGGGAGCGGCTGACGGCGGCCTCGGACGAGCGGGGGGTCCTGGAGGTGCTGGGCGAGATCCGGTAGGCCGACGGGATCGAGCGGGGCCGTGTTCTTCGGGGCGCGGCCCGCAGGATCCGATACCCGCAGGGTCCGAGGCCCGCAGGGTCCGACGCGCGCGCAGTCCGTTCACGGGCGGCCGTTACTCTCTCCGCCGCGGGTGGTCCGCGTGGCGAGGGAGTGGTGATGGGCAAGGCTCGGGGGCTGGGGATCGCGGCCGTCGTGGTGGGACTGGTGGGTCTGCTGTCGGTGCTGGGCGGGGTCGGTTACGGGCGGTACGCCTTCGGCGGGACGGTCGTGTCGAGCGAGAGCATGACGCCGACGTACGGGCCGGGCGACCGGATCGTGTACGAGCGGATCGACGCGGGCGAGGTGCGGCGCGGGGACGTGGTGGTGTTCTCGGAGCCCGAGCGGTACGGCTCCGGGGCGCTGGTGATGGAACGGGTCGTCGGCGTCGGCGGCGACCACGTCGTGTGCTGCACGGGGCAGGGAGCGGACACCCGCCTCTCCGTGAACGAAAAGCCGCTGCGGGAGCCGTACGTGCAGGACGGGGACGCCCATGGCGGTTACCCGGACTCCTACGACGTGCGGGTCCCCGAGGGACGGCTGTTCCTGCTGGGCGACCACCGTGCCAACGCCCGTGACTCGCGGGCCTTCCCCGAGGACCACGGCGGCACGCTTCCGGCGTCCGCGGTCCGGGGCCGGGTGCTCGACGACTACACGGTGCCGACGGCGCTCGGGGCGGCGATGATGATCGGCGTGGTGCTGGTGCTGGTCGCCGCGGGGCTGGGGATCGCCGCCGTGGTCGTACGGCGGAAGGCGCGGGCCGCGGTGCCGCCTCCGCCGCCCTGGGCCTTGCAGGGCTGAACGACGCCGCAGAGCTCCGGGAGGGGACGGGGACGCGGACCCGTACGACGAAGGGGCCCGCCGGGATTCCGGCGGGCCCCTTTCGTAGCTGACGGTGGGGTGCGGATCAGTGTCCGGCGGCGTCGTGCTGCGCCGGTCCCCCGGGCGTGGCCTCGCGGTCCGGGCCCTTGGCGGCCTCGGTCCGGCTGTAGATGTCGGGCTCGAGGTAGATGACGCGGGCGATCGGGACGGCCTCGCGGATGCGTGCCTCGGCGGCGTTGATGGCGTTCGCGACCTCGCTCGCGGTGTCGTCGTGCTCGACGGCGATCTTGGCGGCGACCAGCAGTTCCTCGGGGCCGAGGTGGAGCGTGCGCATGTGGATGACGCCGGTGACGGTGTCGCCGTCGACGATCGCGGCCTCGATCTTCTGGACCGCCTCCAGGCCCGCGGCCTCGCCCAGCAGCAGGGACTTGGTCTCGGCGGCCAGGACGATCGCGATGACGATGAGCAGGACGCCGATGCAGAGGGTGCCGATGCCGTCCCAGACGCCGTCACCGGTGGCGAGAGCGATGCCGACGCCGCCGAGGGCGAGGACCAGACCGACCAGCGCGCCGAAGTCCTCCAGGAGCACGACGGGCAGCTCGGGCGCCTTGGCGTGGCGGATGAAGTCCTTCCAGGACTGCTTGCCGCGCAGGCCGTTGGACTCCTTGATGGCCGTCCGGAAGGAGAAGCTCTCGGCGATGATCGCGAACAAGAGGACGCCCACCGGCCAGTACCAGTGCTCGATCGCGTGCGGGTGCTTGATCTTCTCGTAGCCCTCGTAGATCGCGAACATGCCGCCGACCGAGAAGAGCACGATGGAGACGAGGAAGGCGTAGATGTAGCGCTCGCGGCCGTACCCGAACGGGTGTTGCGGGGTGGCCTCCCGCTGGGCCTTCTTGCCGCCGATCAGGAGCAGGCCCTGGTTGCCGGAGTCGGCGAGCGAGTGGACGGACTCGGCGAGCATTGACGACGAGCCGCTGAAGAGGAACGCCACGAACTTGGATGCCGCGATCGCGAGATTG
The DNA here is from genome assembly GCF_055575395.1 of Streptomyces sp. NPDC034103. Taxonomy (NCBI): domain Bacteria; kingdom Bacillati; phylum Actinomycetota; class Actinomycetes; order Kitasatosporales; family Streptomycetaceae; genus Streptomyces; species Streptomyces sp. NPDC034103. The sequence goes on from NZ_JBVISS010000007.1 coordinate 9,427, forward strand.
GCGGCCAGTGCCGCCACGATCGCCTTGGTTCCGCCTGACGCGCTCATGAGTTCGCGTTGTCCCTTCCCTACGCTGTCCCGGTGCCCGTCGTGGGCTTTGCCCGGCCTTTGCCGGGGGGCCATTGTTGCAGCCCTTGCCGCCTCCGCCGCGTCAGCTGTCCACAGCTCCGGTCATACGATCACGCCGGCGCGGAAGACCGTACCGGTACCCGTCACTTCGGCCTTTTCACCTGCGGGAACGAAGACCGACTGACCGGGGCCGAGTCGGTGCTCGCCGGCCCGGACGGAACCGGCCGTGCAGAGCAGGATCTGCGGGGTCGGGCGGGTCAGGTCGTGGGCGGCGCCGCCCTCGGGCAGGACGTACCGCGACAGCCGGAACTCGTCGATGGGGGTCTCGTAGACCTCCTCGCCGTCCGGGGACGCCTCGGGGCGCAGCACACCCGGGTCGGCGGCCTCGAAGCGGACGACGCGCAGGAGTTCGGGCACGTCGACGTGCTTGGGGGTCAGACCGCAGCGCAGGACGTTGTCGGAGTTGGCCATGATCTCGACGCCGAGGCCGCTGAGGTAGGCGTGCGGGATGCCGGCGCCGAGGAACAGGGCCTCGCCGGGCTGGAGTCGGACGTGGTTGAGGAGCATCGCGGCGATGACGCCGGGGTCGCCCGGGTAGTGGTGGGCGATGTCGGCGTACGGGGCGTACGCGTCGCCGAGGCGGGCACAGGCGGCCGCGGCCTCGCCGACCGTACGGGCCATCTCCTCGCGGTCCGCGCCGAGTACGGCCGTCAGGACCTCACGCAGCGCCGCGTCCTCGGGGTGGGCGTGCAGCAGATCGACGTACGGCTTGAGGGAGTCGACGCCGAGGCCGGCGAGCAGGTCGGCGGCCTGGTCCGGGGCGCGGAAGCCGCACAGGCCGTCGAACTCGGTGAGCGCGCAGATGAGTTCGGGCTTGTGGTTGGCGTCCTTGTAGTTGCGGTGCCCGGCGTCGATCGGGATCCCGCGGCGCTCCTCGTCCGCGTACCCCTCCTTCGCCTGGGCGAGGTCGGGGTGGACCTGGAGGGAGAGGGGAGCCCCGGCGGCGAGGACCTTGAGGAGGAAGGGCAGGCGGGGGCCGAACCTGGCGACGGTCCGCGCGCCCAACTCCCCTTCCGGATCGGCCTCGATGACCTCGACGAGCGTCCCGCGCTTGGTGCGCGAGGGGGCGCCGGGATGGGCGCCCATCCACATCTCCGCCTGCGGCTCACCACTCGGGGCGACGCCGAGCAGCTCGGGGATGGCCGTGGTGGAACCCCAGGCATAGGGGCGGATCGTGTTGTCGAGGCGGTCCATGGGGTTCTTTCTGTACGGCGGTCAGAGCGTCCCGAGCATGATCAGGCACCGGAGGCGAGCGCCAGGTAAACCGCGGCGAAATCCGTGACGGCGATCAGTTCCGCGAGGGTCTCCAGTTCGCCGCCCTCCTCCGGTTCCAGCTCGCTGATGGGGGTGTCGTGGCTCAGGGCCAGGTCACGGGCGGCGGGGGCGGCGCTGAGGCCGCCGAGGGGGCGGTCGCGCAGCAGCACCACGCGCGCGTGCAGCGCGGGTGTCTCCTCCACGCGGTCACGGAAGAAGTCGTCCGGGTCGGCGCTGGCGGCCAGCGGTCCGGCGAGCAGGGCGCTGTGTGCGGCGAGTGCCTCGGGCAGCTCGGCGACGAGGGCGGGGCGGCCGGCGAGCTCGGCGAGGGCGGCGGCGAAACGGCGGCCCGCGGGGCCCGCCGAGACGCCCTCCGTCCAGATCACCGGGAGCGCGTCGGCGAGTTCGGCGGCCAGGGTCTTCGCGGGGTTGCTGTACGTGGCGATGGCCGGCCCGCAGCGTTCGGCGATGTGGTCCAGGCGGTCGGCGACCTTGTCCAGGGCGTCCGGCGGCGCGGCCAGCAGACCGGTGCGGTCGAGGATCGCGAGCAGCGGGGTGAGCAGCGCCCACAGCACGCCGGGGGCGGACGCGGCGAGGGCTTCCCGCTGCTCGTACGGGGCCGTCGCCAGCGGTACGAAGAGGCCGTGGGCGCCTTGGACGGCCTCGCTGAGCGGGGTCCCGGCGGGGGCCACGGCGACGACCGCGCAGCCGCGCCGGTAGGCCTGGTCGGCGAGCAGGGACAGACCGGGTTCGGTGCCGTCGGGGGTGGCGATCAGGAGCAGGTCGACCGAGCCGGTCCAGCCCGGGAGCTCCCAGCGCAGGGCCCCGGCCGCGGGGGCGACACCGGTGGGGGCGAGGCGGGTCACGGGGCTGCCGGCGCCGGCGAGGGTGCCGAGGAGGGCGGCGACGTGGGTGGCGGCGGCGCCGGGGCCCGCGATGAGGACCGCGCGCGGGCGGCCGTCGGGCTTGAGGTCGTTGACGCCGGCCTCGGCGGCGTGCCGGAGCGCGGTGCGGACGCGGGCGCCTGCCTCGGCGGCGCCGCGGAGCAGGCCTCGGCGGTCGGCCTCCGTGAGCGCCTCGGGGGTGTCGAGCAGCGATTCGTCGAGCATGGGCGGAAGCCTCCTGGGTTCGACGGGGTCGTCGGTACGCGGGTCGCGCGGTCGCCGGGCGCGGTGGTGCCGGGTCGGCGGTGCCGTGGCGTCGGGGTCGTGCGTAGCCGGGTCGCCGGTGCCGCTTACGCGGGGCGGCGGGCCTCGTCGACGAGGAGGACGGGGATGCCGTCGCGGACGGGGTAGGCCAGGCCGCAGTCCGTGCTGGTGCAGATCAGCTCGGTGTCCTGCTCCTTGAGGGGGGCGTGACAGGCCGGGCAGGCGAGGATCTCCAGGAGGCCGGCTTCGAGCGGCATGGGGTGTCCCTTCGGGGGTGGTGCGGATGCCTTGTGCGTGCGGGTGCGGATGTGCCTGGTCAGGGTACCGCCGGTGAGGGGGTGGGCGCGGGGGGTTGGGGGGCGTGGGGGGTCGGTCGGGGCGCGGTGGGGCAGAACGGGGCGCGGTGGGGCGTGCGGGCGCGGTGGGGCGAGGCGCACGCCGGTCGCGTCGCGTCAGGCCCTGATGATCCCCAGCACCTCGTCCCGCACCTTCGCCATCGTCGCCTCGTCCCGTGCCTCCGCGTTCAGGCGCAGCAGGGGTTCCGTGTTGGACGGGCGGACGTTGAACCACCAGTCGGTGGCGGAGACGGTCAGGCCGTCCAGTTCGTCGAGGGTGATGTCCTGCCGGCCCTCGTACGCGGAGCGGATCGCCGCCAGGCGGCCCCTCTGGTCCGCGACCGTGGAGTTGATCTCGCCGGAGCCGGTGTAGCGGTCGTACTCGGCGACGAGGGCGGACAGAGGCCCCTCCTGGCCACCGAGGGCGGCGAGGACGTGGAGGGCGGCGAGCATGCCGGTGTCGGCGTTCCAGAAGTTCTTGAAGTAGTAGTGCGCGGAGTGCTCGCCGCCGAAGATCGCGCCGGTCCTGGCCATCTCGGCCTTGATGAAGGAGTGGCCCACGCGCGTGCGCACGGGTGTGCCGCCCTTCTCGCGGACGACCTCCGGCACGGACCAGGAGGTGATCAGGTTGTGGATGATCACGCCTTCGCCGCCGTGTCGGGCGAGCTCCCGCGCGGCGACGAGCGCGGTGATCGCGGACGGGGAGACCGGCTCGCCCTGCGCGTCGACGACGAAGCAGCGGTCGGCGTCGCCGTCGAAGGCGATGCCGAGGTCGGCGCCCTCCTCGCGGACGCGCTTCTGGAGGTCCACGAGGTTGGCGGGGTCGAGGGGGTTGGCCTCGTGGTTCGGGAAGGTGCCGTCCAGTTCGAAGTACATCGGCACGACGTCCAGGGGCAGGCCCGCGAGGACCGTGGGGACGGTGTGGCCGCCCATGCCGTTGCCCGCGTCGACGACGACCTTCAGGGGGCGGATGGCGGTGAGGTCGACCAGGGAGCGCAGGTGGGCCGCGTAGTCGTCCAGGGTGTCCCGGCGGGTGATCGTGCCCCGCGTCGCCGCCGGGGCCGGGGCGCCCGACTCGCTCCAGCCCTCCACCAGCTCGCGGATCTGGGCGAGGCCGGTGTCCTGGCCGACCGGGGCGGCGCCCGCGCGGCACATCTTGATGCCGTTGTACTGGGCCGGGTTGTGCGAGGCCGTGAACATCGCGCCGGGCAGGTCCAGAGCGCCCGAGGCGTAGTACAGCTGGTCGGTGGAGCACAGGCCGATCTCGGTGACGTCGACGCCCTGGGCGGCCGCCCCGCGCGCGAAGGCCCGCGACAGCCCCGGGGAGGAGGGCCGCATGTCGTGGCCGACCACGATCGCGCTCGCGCCGGTCACCTGGACGAAGGCGACCCCGAAGAGCTCAGCCAGCGTCTCGTCCCACTGGTCGGGTACGACACCGCGCACGTCGTACGCCTTCACGAGCTGTGACAGATCAGCGGCCACGGCCTAACCCTTCTCAACGTCCTGTCGGTCGCCCCAAACTACCCGCCCCCACCGACAGTCCGTGCCGGGCGCCCGTCCCCCGGCACCGGGCGGGGCGGCAGGTCAAGGCAGCACCTCGGCATGCACAAGAACACAGGAAGTCGGAGGAACCCCCGGCGAACCCGCTCAGTCGATCCGGCTCAGTCGATCCGGCTCAGTCGATCCGGCTCGGTCGATCCCGCTGGGTCGATCCCGCTCGGTCGATCCGGCTCAGTTGTCCGGTGAGCGCAGCACCCGCAGATGGCCGCGGCGCGCGACCTCCATCGGGTCCGCCGAGCGGCGCCCGCCGGCCTGGGCGGCGCGCTCCTGCGGGCGGGCCGCCTCGCGGACCGCGTTGGCCAGCGCTTCGAGGTCGTCGCCGCTGGGACGGGCGGGGGCCGAGCTGTCGAGCAGCCGGACGACCTCCCAGCCGCGCGGGGCGGTGAGGCGCTCGGAGTGCTCGGCGCACAGGTCGTAGCAGTGGGGTTCGGCGTAGGTGGCGAGCGGGCCGAGGACCGCGGTCGAGTCGGCGTAGACGTACGTCAGCGTCGCGACGGCGGGGCGGCCGCAAGCGGTGCGCGAACAGCGACGTACAGGGCTCACGACGTTGGACGGTACCGCACTCTTGAGCGGGCCGCGACGACTCTCCCTCAGGTCACTCCACTGTGTCGTGGCGTGAAACGTCCCACTCGCCCCCTTGGGCACACTCTTCTGACCTGCGTGGACACCGCGTTCCACGGTGTCGGGCGGCCTCCGGCCCGATCACCAGTCGGTACAAACAAGGTCAATTGGCTGGAGATCGACGGTCTCGGAGAGATATGGAATCGAGCTCAACCTTGGCTGGAATGGTCATCCTGCGACATGCCGTGCGCGGTGGCCGAAGACCGCCCGCACACCGCGTGGACCCCGGGCACCCGGCCCCGCCGGGGACTACGCTTCACCAGTGATGGACAACCCCGTACCGCCCCGTGCCGCCGGCCCCGGGCCCCGCCGACGTGATCGCCACGGCCGGGGCATGCGCGGCCCGATCGCGCCGCCCCAGGTCCCGCTCGCGGCGAGCCGTGCCGAGGCGTTCGCGGACCTGGTGCAGGACTCCGTGGAACGCCTGGAACGACGCTGGCCGCAGCTCGCCGACATCGATTTCCTGGTCCTGGAGGTCCCGCACCTGGGCAACCCCGACGGCCGGACCTGGAACGACGAGGCGGTCCCCCTGGGCGGCGCCGTCGCCGCGCGCGAGGGACGCCCCGCGCGCGTGGTGGTCTACCGCCGCCCCGTGGAGATCCGCACCAAGGGCCGCGAGGAACGCGCGGCCCTGGTGCACGAGGTGGTCGTCGAGCAGGTCGCCGAGTTGCTGGGGCTGACCCCGGAGACGGTCGACCCGCGCTACGGCGAGGACTGAGCGGCTACTTCTGCAGCACCGACAGGTCCTGGTCCGCCTCCGGCACCCGAACCATGCCGCGGTCGTCCGGCAGGGTCTGCACCGTGAAGCCGGGGACGCCGTCCTCGGTGGCCGCCAGCGTCCGCGCCGCGTGGACCGGACCGCCCGACACCGGCTCGACGGTCAGCGCGAACGTGCCCTTCAGCCCGCTCGGGACCGGCAGTTCGACGTCCTGTGTGGTGCCGCCCTTGATCGTGTACGTCTTGGAGACCGCCGTACCGCCGTCGCTGCCCGCCGACGCCGTCACCTTGACCTGGGCGGAGCGGCCGGGGGCGACGAGGGAGAGCGTGGAGCCCTTGGCGCTGTTGTCGGCGGCCGTGGCGCGCCGGCCGATCGCGTGCGTGGCGGGGATGAACGCGGTCTCCTGCTTGTCGCCCTTGCCGCGGGTGACGCGTAGCGCGGCGACGACCGGCACGGAATGGTCGGTCGGCGTCAGCACCAGCGAGCCGGCCTCGCCGCGCATGACGTCACCCAGGTCGACGGCGGTCGTCATGCCCGCCTTGACGTGCAGCGTCTCGTTCCCGGCCGGCGTGATCAGCCCGGACGGGGAGGCGAGCCGAACCTTCAGGTCCGCGTCCGCGTCCCCGGGCGTGAAGGCGACCAGGCGTACGTCGGTCGCGTCCTTGGGGATGCCCGGCAGGACCAGGCTGGGCGCCGGGTCCGTGGCCGCGGCCAGCCAGTCGCCGCCGATCTTGTCGTCCAGCGCCTGGACGGCGGCCCCGACCCGTCCGCTGCGCACGTTGACGTGCACGGTGAGGTTGGTCTGCCGGTCGCTGACGAGCGTGGACAGCAGGATCGGCTCGCTGGAGTGCGGCGGGACGGTGATGTCCTCGCCGGCCGGCGCCGCCAGGGCGCCCTCCTTGCCGTACAGCTCGATGTCCACGACGGCCGCCGAGTCGTCGGGGTTGGTCAGGTGGACGTAGTCGGTGCGGTCCGCGTCGGTGCTGGCGCCGGGGAACCAGAACTCCGTGTCGGCCGGGGTGCAGGCGACGCCCTGGAGGCCGCGTCCGGTGCCCGCGGCGACCTCGGTGGTCTCCTGCACGGTCCAGCCGGGGGCGAGACGTCCGGTGGCGGTGCCGACGAGCGCGGGCGCGTCACCGCCGGAGGTGTCACCGGTGACGGGGGTGCCGGGCTTCTCGGGCGTGAGGACCGGCTTGGCGGTCTTGTTGTCGCCCTTGTCACCCTTCTCGTCTTTGTCGCCCTTGTCTTCCTCGTCGCTCTTGTCCTTCGCGTCCCCGCTGTCCCCGGAGCCCTGTGCCGCGGCGGCGAGTTCGGCCTTGCCGGCGCTCCCCGCGCCCTTGGTGACGGGCGTGAAGGACGTGTACGAGGTCTCGGCGAGGTCAGAGATGCTCGGGCTCGGGCAGAGCAGGCTCGTGCGCTCCACGGGCAGCTCGGCGGCCGCCTTGGCGGTGTCCGGGCCGGACGCCTCGGGCGTGGTGAGCGTGGCGAACCCGGTGACGGCGGCGAGAGCGGTCGCGCAGGCGATCAGGGACACGGTGGTGCGGTTCACTGCTGGCTCCCGTCGGGACGCTCGCCGTGCTGCTGTTGCGGCTGCGCCGGGTCGTACGTGGCGTCGTAACCCTGCTCGTACGGCTGCCCGTACTGGTCGTACGACGGCTGCTGCCCCTGGCCGCCGTAGGCGTACGGGTCGTACTGGCCGCCCTGGTACGGGTCCGCGTAGCCCTGCTGGTCGTAGCCGCCCGCCGGGTACTGCTGGGCGGGCTGGTACGGGTCGCCGGTGTAGGAGGTGTACTCGGCGTTCGCGTAACTCGCCTGCTCCCAGTCGCCGTAGGACTGCTGCTGCGGGACCGGCACCGGGGTCTCCTGCGCGTCGGGAGCGTCGGGCCGGTCGCCCTGGGGGGTCTCTTCGGCCTCCGCCTGGGCGCGCAGGCGGCGGGCGCGGCGGCCCTCGCCCTCCGTCGCCTGGGCGGGGATCGCGCGCTCCTCCTCGGGGAGGTCGTCGTCGATGTCGCGGCGGCGGCCCGGCAGGGCGAGCACCACGAGGACGAGGGCGAGGAAGCCCTGGGCCCACAGCCAGGCGGTGTGGGTGATCGGGTCGTCGTAGGTGACGTCCAGGGTGCCGCCGGAGGCGGGGAGTTCGAAGCCCTGGGCCCAGCCGTCGACCGTGGTCGGGGTGAGGGGCTTGCCGTCCAGTGTGGCCGTCCAGCCCTCGTCCGCGGTATCGGCGAGGCGCAGGGTGCGGCCGTCGGCGCCGGCCGGGATCGTGGTGTGGATGTCGACGGGGCCCGCGGCGACCGGTGTCGGGGTTCCGGAGCCGGAGACGATGGTGGCGCGGGCGACGTTCTGGTCGACGCGCCACAGCGCGCTGCCGTGCCTCTGGCTGAGCCGGGTCAGGCCAGGGGTGGCGTCCAGGACGCGGGTCACCTCGCGCGGGGCGCCCTTGTGGATCAGCACGTAGCGCACCGCGAACTTGCCGAGCTCGTAGGACTGGTCGGCGCCGGAGCCGGCGACCAGGTTGGCGACGACCTTGTCCAGGCGGCCGTTCTTCCCGTCGGAGGTGGCGAGTTCGGCGTCGCCGAGGCGGACGCCGGAGCCGCGGACCAGGGTGTAGCCGACGTGGGCGGCGGAGTCGCTGTCGAGGACGAGGGTGCGGGCCCGGTCGCTGTTGCCCGCGTCCTCGGCGACGAACGCGGGCACCTGCACCGGGTCGCGCCGCTCCAGGGGGCCGTCGGCGCCGCGCAGCATCCAGCCGGCGGCGATCAGCAGCGGGCCCGCGGCGGCGGCGAAGGCGATCAGCGCGGCGACCGGCTGGCGCCAGCCGAAGCTCTGCTCGGCCACCCGCGCGCGTGCCCCGTCCGCGCCCAGGACGGCGGCGGACAGCAGGGCGAGGCCGTAGACGAGGGTCGCCGGGCCCGCCCAGGTCGAGCCGTTGGACAGGACCGCGAAGACGAGGCCCACCAGGGCGACCGCCCAGGCCGCCCAGATGCCGGGCTGCCGCTCGGAGCGCAGCAGGGCGGCCAGCGCGGCCAGGACGACACCGATCAGCATCAGTCCGCTGACCGTGCCCGGGCCGCCGGGGCTGGCGCCGAGCAGATCGGTCGCGGAGGCGGCCGAGGAGCCGTACTCCAGGCCCGCCTCGTCGAAGAAGCCGAACGGCAGCAGCGTCAGCGACCAGGGCGCGAGGATCAGCAGGGGCGTGCCGAGCTGGGCCAGGAAGCGCGGTCCGTAGGCGGTGATGCCGGCGCGGCGCACGGCCAGGACGCCGAGGCCGAGGAACAGCGCGATGGGCCACACGATCGGCGTGAACGCGGTGGTGATCGTCAGCAGCAGGGCGTAGGCCCAGGTGGCGCGCCAACTGCCGCGCGTGTCGGCCGACTTCGTGAGGCCGGCGGCCGCGACGCCCGCGCGGGCGATGAGCGGCAGCAGGATCGCGAGGACGGCGGTGCCGAGGCGGCCGCCGGCCAGCGCGCCGGTGGCGGCGGGCAGGAAGGCGTAGACGACGGCCGCCCACGCGCGCAGGAGCCGGGACGCGACGAGCGGGCGGGAGGCGAAGTAGGCGGTGACGCCGGCCAGGGGGACCGAGCAGACGAGGAGGACGGTGATCGCGACGCCCGTCGAGCCGAACAGCACGGAGGCGAGCATCGCGACGAACGCCAGGTACGGCGGCGCGGGGGTGGTGCCGCCGGTGCCCACCGCGTGCCAGGAGTCCAGGTAGCGCGACCACAGCTCGCCGGAGTCAGCCGGGGCGGGCAGCAGGGCGCCGCCCGCGAGCGCGCCGCCGCCGAGGAGTGCGCGGCAGGCGGCCAGCGAGACGAGCAGCAGCACCAGGAAGAGCACCGGTCCCGGCTTGCGGGCGATGCGCTTGACGCGTGCGAACTGCTCGATCTCCAGGAAGTCGGCGTCGTCGCCGCCGGGTCCCGACTCGACCGCGCCGCCGTGCCGCCCCGCGCCCGAGGTGGCCTCGGGGTCGGAGCTGCCGAAGAGGTCACCCGCGACCTGCTCGACGGTGGCCCGCACGGTCGCGCCGGGCGGCGGGAACAGCTGCCGCAGCTCGTCCTTGTCGACGACCGGCGTACCGCGGCTGCGGCGCCCGGCGATGATCCGCTCGGGCCGCAGCAGGGTGCCGAGCAGACCGCGGATCTCGTCGAGGGCCTGTCCGGGGACCTTGCCGACGAGGTAGGCGACCGTCCTGAGGACGGTGCCGACGACGAGCCGCACCAGGATCCAGGGCAGCAGGGCGGCACGGCTGTTGACGAGCAGGGTGTAGGCGGCGCCCGCCTTGTCGACCTTGTGCGGGGAGGCGGCGGTGCGGCCGACGCAGTCGACGGCGCGGCGCTCGCGGGAGGCCGCCTCGGCGTGCCGGACGACGGCCTCGGGGGCGACGAGGACGCGGTGGCCGGCGGACTGGGCGCGCCAGCACAGGTCGACGTCGTCCCGCATCAGGGGCAGCCGTCCGTCGAAGCCGCCGAGTTCCTCGAAGACGTCGCGGCGCACGAGCATGCCGGCGGTGGAGACGGAGAGCACGGGCCGTACCTGGTCGTGCTGGCCCTGGTCCTGTTCGCGGCGGTCCAGGCCGGTCCAGCGGCGGCCGGAGTGGGCGATGGTGACGCCGACCTCCAGCAGCTGCCGCTTGTCGTACCAGCCGCGGAGCTTGGGGCCGACGACGGCGACGTCGTCCCGGCCGAGCTCCAGCTCGTTGTCCACGACCCGCAGCAGCTGGGCCAGGGCGTCGGGTTCAGGGGCGCTGTCGTCGTGCAGCAGCCACAGCCACTGCACCGGCTCTCCGTGCGGGAGTTCCGGCAGGTCGTAGGCGTCGTCGCGCCACGTGCGCGTGACGGGGTCCCAGCCGCTGGGCCGCTTCAGATAGGGCAGCTCCTCCGGGGTCAGGAGGGGCGCGCTGCGGTTGGCCTCCTCGACGGCCTGGCCGAAGCCGGTGCGGCGGGCGAGGTGCAGGACGCGGTCGGCGCCGAGGGCCTCGGTGACCAGCCGCGCGGAGTCGTCGGCGCTGCCGGTGTCGGCGGCCACGGCGAACTGGACGGGGCGCTCCTGGCCGAGCAGCCCGGCGAGCGCCTCGGGGAGCCAGCGGGCGCCGTCGTGGGAGACGAGGACCGCGGTCACCACATGACGCGGGAACTCAGGAGTGGCAGCGTCGTGGGCTGCCGTGTGGCTGTGCACGGACATCGAGGTACGGGCCCCGGTTCGGTGGACTGCGGTGGACACCTGTGCCGTGTGGGGGTGGCGGGGTGTCTCGGACGAGCGACCACACTATCGGCTGCCCATGACGACGGCCCGCCGCCTGTGGACAACCCACCCGCGACGGGCCGTAAGTCCCGTATGTACGTGCGACGCCTCGCCGCGCTTCCCGCGCGACGTCCTGTCGGCGCGCGCGTGCCGTCGGTCTCAGACGGCGGCCTTCTTCAGGCGGCGCCGTTCCCGCTCCGACAGGCCGCCCCAGATGCCGAACCGCTCGTCGTTGGCGAGGGCGTACTCGAGGCACTCGGAGCGGACCTCGCACGACAGGCAGACCTTCTTGGCCTCGCGGGTGGAGCCGCCCTTCTCGGGAAAGAAGGACTCGGGGTCGGTCTGGGCGCACAGCGCGCGCTCCTGCCAGCCGAGTTCCTCGTCCGCGTCGTCGACCAGCAGTTGCTGCACCGTCTCGGTCATGTGCGCCCCTCGTCTGTCTTTCGCGTCCCCGTGCGGTGGCCGTCACCGATTTCGGCTGAACGACACGAGTGAAATTACAAGTGTGCTGCTCCGGGCGAGTCAAGCCGAGATCTGCTATTGGGCCCCTTATTCACTCTGCGGAACCAAGGCCTAGCGGAAAGTGTTCAAATCGCCATAAACCTTGACAAGCAGACGGGGCCCGGGAGGGCTGTCGCCCCCGCAGGACCTGTACCAAGGAGGACGCCCAGGACTTCGTTCCCGTTCCGCGCGCCCGGTGAAGCGCCTTGTGTCCCCGAACCCTTCTGAACAAACCTTTCACCTCACAGATGAACCGGATGAGGTGAAACCGGTCCCACCTACCGGTGTCGAGTTGACAGTGCCGGTGTGAACCGCTGTCCTTGTGGGCATGCTCGCGAACTTGGCACTCACCTCGACCCGCACCGCCGGGTCCCACGGTGCTGCCCGCGCTCGCTGTAGCTGTTGCTGTCGCTGTTCCAGCTGTTGAGCCCCACCCGCTCCGGCTGAAGGCCGCGTCACCGCGCGTGACCCGGCTCCTCGTTCCCTCTGACCTTCTTTCACTGAGGAACCACGCACCCATGAACAGCGACAACGACCTCCAGATCGCCGGTGACCTCCTCGAGGTCCAGCACCTCCTTCAGCCGCCGCGCGAGCACCCGGCCACCGTCGCCGAGTTCGTCGGCCTGGCCCGCGCGATCGCCGCCGACCGCTCCGAGTGGGAGCACCTGGTCCGCTACGACGCCACCACGCGCTGGTACCACCGGCTGCGCACCGGCCCCGGCTACGAGGTCTGGCTGCTGACCTGGGTGCCCGGTCAGGGCAGCGGGCCGCACGACCACGGCCGCTCCTTCGGCGTGCTGACCGTCCTGGACGGCGAGCTGACCGAGCGCACCGAACGGGGCACGCGCGCGTTGTCGGCCGGCGCCCAGCGGGTCTTCGCGCCCGGCTATGTGCACGAGGTCGTCAACGACACCCTGGAGCCGGCCATAAGCCTGCACGTCTACTACCCGGGCCTCACCGAGATGCCGATGCACACCGCCCCGCACTGCGAGGCACGCACCGAGCCGCGTCCGGTGACCGCCTGACGCGTTGTCGTACCCGCCTGCGAGACTTGGGCCATGCGAATCGTGGTTCTGGCAGGCGGCATCGGCGGTGCCCGTTTCCTGCGCGGCCTGAAGCGGGCCGTGCCGGACGCGGACATCACGGTCATCGGCAACACCGGGGACGACATCCACCTCTTCGGGCTGAAGGTCTGCCCGGACCTCGACACGGTGATGTACACGCTCGGCGGCGGCATCAACGAGGAGCAGGGCTGGGGCAGGGCCGACGAGACCTTCCACGTCAAGGAGGAACTCGCGGCGTACGGCGTGGGCCCGGAGTGGTTCGGGCTCGGTGACCGGGACTTCGCCACGCACATCGTGCGCACCCAGATGCTCGGCGCCGGCTATCCGCTGAGCGCGGTCATCGAGGCGCTCTGCGACCGCTGGCAGCCGGGCGTCCGGCTGATCCCGATGTCCGACGACCGCGTGGAGACCCATGTGGCCGTCGAGGTCGACGGCGAGCGCAAGGCGGTCCACTTCCAGGAGTACTGGGTGCGGCTGCGGGCCTCGGTCCCGGCGGAGGCGATCGTGCCGGTGGGCGCGGAGCAGTCGAAGCCGGCCCCCGGCGTCCTGGAGGCGATCGCCGAGGCCGACGTGATCCTCTTCCCGCCGTCCAACCCCGTCGTCTCGGTCGGCACCATCCTCGCCGTGCCCGGCATCCGCGAGGCGATCGCCGAGGCCGGGGTGCCCGTGGTGGGCCTCTCCCCCATCGTCGGGGACGCGCCGGTGCGCGGCATGGCCGACAAGGTGCTCGCCGCGGTGGGCGTGGAGTCCACGGCCGCGGCGGTGGCCGAGCACTACGGCTCGGGACTGCTGGACGGCTGGCTCGTCGACACGGTCGACGCGGGCACCGTGGAGCGGGTCGAGTCGGCGGGGATCCGCTGCCGGGCCGTACCGCTGATGATGAGCGACCTCGACGCGACCGCCGAGATGGCCCGGGCGGCACTCGCGCTGGCCGAGGAGGTGCGGGTCTCTTGAGCACGGACGGTTTCCGCGCGTGGGCCGTGCCCGGCCTGCCCGAGATAGCGGCGGGCGACGATCTCGCCAAGCTGATCGCCGCGGCCGAGCCGGGGCTCGCCGACGGTGACGTCCTGCTCGTCACCTCGAAGATCGTCTCCAAGGCGGAAGGCCGGATCGTCCGGGCCGCCGACCGGGAGGCGGCCATCGACGCCGAGACCGTCCGGGTGGTGGCCAGGCGCGGCGCCCTGCGCATCGTCGAGAACCGGCAGGGCCTGATCATGGCCGCGGCCGGGGTCGACGCCTCCAACACCCCCGCCGGTACGGTGCTGTTGCTGCCAGAGGACCCGGACGCCTCCGCCCGGACGATCCGTGAGGGGCTGCGCGAACTGCTCGGCGTCGACGTCGGCGTCCTCGTCACCGACACCTTCGGGCGCCCCTGGCGCGCGGGACTCACCGATGTCGCCATCGGTGCCGCCGGTGTACACGTCCTGGACGACCTGCGCGGCGGCACGGACGCGCACGGCAATCCGCTCAGCGCGACCGTCGTCGCCACCGCCGACGAACTCGCCGCGGCCGGCGACCTGGTGAAGGGCAAGGCCGCCGGGCTGCCCGTGGCGGTGGTGCGCGGTCTGGCGCACGTGGTCGCCGAGGAGCACGGCGAGGGGGCGGGCGCCCTGGTGCGCGGCGCGCGCGACGACATGTTCCGGCTCGGCACCTCCGAGGCGATACGGCAGGCGGTGACCCAGCGCCGTACCGTGCGGGCGTTCACCAACGAGCCGGTCGACCCCGGTGCGGTGCGCCGCGCGGTCGCCGCCGCCGTGACCGCGCCGGCGCCGCACCACACGACACCGTGGCGTTTCGTGCTGCTGGAGTCCGAGGAGTCACGGACGCGGCTGCTGGACGCGATGCGGGACGCCTGGGTCGCGGACCTGCGGCGCGACGGCAAGACCGAGGAGTCGATCGCCAAGCGGGTCAGGCGCGGGGACGTGCTGCGCAACGCGCCGTACCTGGTGGTGCCGTGTCTCGTGATGGACGGCTCGCACGACTACGGCGATCCGCGTCGCGACGGGGCCGAGCGGGAGATGTTCGTCGTCGCGACCGGGGCCGGGGTGCAGAACTTCCTCGTCGCGCTGGCCGCCGAGCGACTGGGGTCGGCGTGGGTGTCCTCGACGATGTTCTGCCGGGACGTGGTGCGCGAGGTGCTCGAACTGCCGCAGGACTGGGACCCGATGGGGGCGGTGGCCGTCGGCCATCCCGCCGAGGAGCCGCGGCCGCGGCCGGACCGGGACGCGGGGATGTTCATCGAGGTGCGGTGAGAGCGGCACATCCACACCCCTGGTGCCTCTACCCTCGTAGGACTCTCACCGGGCCCTCGTAGGTCCGCTCCGCCTCACCCGGGACTTCCATCGTGGCAGGACGCTTCACCCCCCGGCCCACGCGTACGACCGTGCGCGGCGGGCATGTCGGGGTGCCGTCCGGGGTGCCGCGGCCGGTGCGGGCCCCGGGCCGGACGCGGACGTACGTGCTGGACGGGCCCCTGGATCTCGGGCTGGTGCTCGGTCCGCTGCGGCGGGGACCCGCCGACCCCACCTTCCAGGCGATGCCGGACGGGTCGGTGTGGCGGGCCAGCCTCACGCCCGCCGGTCCAGGGACGCTGCGGGTGTCCGCGGTCGGCGGCGAGGTGCGCGGGGAGGCGTGGGGGCCGGGGGCCGAGTGGCTGCTCGACGGGCTGCCCCAGCTGCTGGGCGCGGCCGACGACCCGTCCGCGTTCGCGCCGCGGCACCGGCTGCTGGCCTCGACGCAGCACCGGCGGCCCGGGCTGCGGCTGACGCGCACGGGGCTGGTCCTGGAGTCGCTGATCCCGTCGATCCTCGAGCAGAAGGTGACGACCGACGAGGCGTACCGGGCCTGGCGGCTGCTGGTGCGCAAGTTCGGCGAGCCGGCGCCGGGGCCCGCGGCCGGGGGGCGGCTGTGGGTGATGCCGGCCCCGCGGACCTGGGCGCTGATCCCGTCCTGGGAGTGGCATCGCGCCGGCGTCGACAACAAGCGCGCGTCGACGATCCTGCGGGCGGTGCGGGTCGCCGCGCGCCTGGAGCAGGCGGTCGGGATGGCGCCGGCCGAGGCGCAGGCCCGGCTGGAGGTCGTGCCGGGGATCGGGCCCTGGACGTCCGCGGAGGTCGTGCAGCGCAGCCACGGGGCGGCGGACGCGGTGACCGTGGGGGATCTGCATCTGCCGGGGATCGTCGGCTGGGCGCTGGCCGGGGACCGGGACGCGGACGACGCCGTGATGCTGTCGCTGCTGGAGCCGTACGCCGGGCAGCGGCATCGGGCGGCGCGGCTGATCCTGCTGAGCGGGCGGACGCCGGGGCGGCGGGCGCCGAAGATGCCGCGGGTGGACATCGGGCGGTGGTGAGGGCGGGCGGCGCCGGCTGTGCCGGTTTGTTCTCGCCCCCGCCGCCCCTACCCGTCCCGACCCTGGGGGCTGCCGCCCCCAGGCCCCCGCTTCGGCCCTGGACGGGCCTCGTCCTCAAACGCCGGACGGGCTGAGAGACCTCACTGGTCCGAGGAGAACCGCACCGCCCCCGCCGGGATCCGCGCGTCGCACCACACCCGCGCGCCCTCGCGCAGTTCGTTGTCGGCGCCGATGACCGCGCCGTCGCCGATGACCGTCCCGGTCAGGACCGAGCGCTCGCCGACGCGGGCCCGGGTGCCGATCAGGGAGTCCGTGATCACCGCGCCCGGCTCGATGACCGCGCCCGGCAGGATCGTGCTGCCGAAGACCCGGGCACCCTCGGCGACGAAGGCGCCCTCGCCGACCACCGTGCCGCCGGTCAGCTTGGCGTCGGGGGCGACCGTGGCCGTGGGGAGGACGAGACGGTCGCCGCAGCGGCCGGGGACCGCCGGGGAGGGGGCGCGGCCCAGGACCAGGTCCGCGGAGCCCCGCACGAAGGCCGCGGGGGTGCCCAGGTCGAGCCAGTACGTGGAGTCGACCATGCCCTGGAGGTGGGCTCCGGCCGACAGCAGGTCCGGGAACGTCTCGCGCTCGACCGAGACCGGGCGGCCCGCCGGGATCGAGTCGATCAGGGAGCGGCGGAAGACGTAGGCACCGGCGTTGATCTGGTCGGTGACGATCTCCTCGGGGGTCTGCGGCTTCTCCAGGAAGGCGAGGACCCGGCCGGTGGAGTCCGTGGGGACCAGCCCGTACGCCCGGGGGTCGGTCACCTTCGTCAGGTGCAGGGAGACGTCCGCGCCCGTCGACTCGTGGGTGGCCACCAGGGCGCGGATGTCGAGGCCGGTGAGGATGTCGCCGTTGAAGACCAGGATCGGGTCGTCGGGCGCCGAGTGCAGACGGGAGGCCACGTTGCGGATGGCGCCGCCGGTGCCGAGCGGCTCCTCCTCGGTGACGTACTCGATGTGCAGGCCGAGCGCGGAGCCGTCGCCGAAGTACGGCTCGAAGACCTCCGCCAGATAGGAGGTGGCGAGGACGATGTGGTCCACGCCCGCCGCTCTCGCCCGGGCCAGCTGATGGGTGAGGAAGGGGACACCGGCCGCGCGGACCATGGGTTTCGGCGTGTGGACCGTGAGCGGGCGCAGTCTCGTGCCCTTGCCGCCGACCAGGAGGATCGCTTCTGTCACCTGTGTCTCCGCTTCCTGCCGGTGACCGGCCGAACTGTCTTTCGGCCGGTCAGTGTATGCAGACCCTGGTGCGGCG
Source organism: Streptomyces sp. NPDC034103 (assembly GCF_055575395.1). NCBI lineage: Bacteria > Bacillati > Actinomycetota > Actinomycetes > Kitasatosporales > Streptomycetaceae > Streptomyces > Streptomyces sp. NPDC034103. The sequence continues at coordinate 26,645 of NZ_JBVISS010000007.1, forward strand.
CCTTCGACGGCGGTGCGGTGCGTCCGCCGCATGCCCCCGGACGGCGGTGGCGATGGCGGAGCGTGGCCCCGCGGATCGTCAACGTCCCTGGTAGCGGGCCGCGGTCGAGCGGGCGGTGCCGAGTTTGCGGTAGAGCTCCCAGCCGGGGCACGCGGTGGAGAAGCCGTCCCGGTGGCCGGAGATGACGTTCAGTCGTACTTTCTTACCCTTTCGGTAGAGATTGCCACCGCCCGACTTCAGGTACGTCTTGCCGCGCGGGTTGGCGCCGAAGAGACCGAGCTTCCAGGCGGTGAGCCGCGCGACCGCCTTCACGGCGGCGGCGGACGGGCGGCTCGCGCCGAAGGTGCCGAGGACGGCGATCCCCATGCTGTTGGTGTTGAAACCGAGAGTGTGGGCGCCCAGGACCGGCTTCGCCACGCCACCGGCACGACCCTCGTAGATCTTCCCGCACTTGTCGACGACGAAGTTGTAGCCGATGTCGCGCCAACCCATGCTCCTGACGTGGTAGCGGTAGATACCGCGGATGACGGAGGGCGCCTGCGAACACCGGTAGCCGTTGCCGGTGGCGGTGTGGTGCACGAAGGCCGCCTTGACCTTCTTGGTGTAGACGAACGTCTTCTCGCGCAGCTTCTCGTCCGCGCCCCAGCCGCGCCGGGTGACGATACTCGGACGCGGCCCGATGTACGGCTTGGCCCGCTGCTGCTCCGTCAGTTCGCCGCCCCGCAGCACCAACAGCTCCCGTTCGGTCCGCGCGCGGTCGAGCGCGGGGATCTCCAGGGCGCCGAGGGGGGCGAGCCCGGCGTTGGCGGCGGAGGCGGTGTTCGCGGCGGAGGCCGCGGTGGACTCGCCGCCGAGGGGGCCACCGACCGCGACGGCGCGGGTGCCGCCCACCGGCGCATGGTGTTCGGGCGCGGCCCGGCCGGGGTCGACGAGTTCCAGGCGCAGCCCGGACGGCAGGGCGGCGGCGCCGGCGGCGCGCGACTCCCCGCGCGCCTCCTCACCGGCTCCCTCCCCCACCGCCTCGTGCCCCTCGTGCGGTTCCGCGCCGGCACGCACGCGTACCTCCACGCCGTCCGATTCCCCTACCCACAGCGGTGCCGTCGCCCCCCGCACCCGGCCCGAGGCGCGCTCGGCGGCGTCGGGGTCGGCGCCGTCCTCGCCGTAGTGCGTCTCGACGTCCTGCCAGCCGGACCAGGTGCCCGACGCGACGGCACGCGTGCGTACCTGGACGCGGCCGTGCAGGGCGGTGTCCGGGTTGTCCCAGACGACGCCGAGCAGCGAGAAGGGGTGCACCGCGCGGGCCGGCAGGCCCTGTTCGGCGGCGGAGCCGAGGACGCGGTCGGCGGCGAGCGGGGTGAGGGGCAGGGACTGGGTGCTGCCGGGGACGGACAGGGAGCGGGCACCGCCGGCGACGGGCGCCTCCGCGTTCGGCACCGGCCGCGCGACGGTCGCGGCGGCGGGTGGGGTCAGCGGAAGGGCGAGGGCGGTCGCGCACGTGACACCGATCGAGGAAGCAAGAAATCCACGCATGCCAACGATCGTGGACAGGATGGGACATTTCCGCCATCGGGGAACTGACGGGTCGTCGGCTGACGTTGCGCCGAACCGGGGACCCGGGCCCTCGCTGCGCGACGCCGCCCCCGCGTACCCTTGCGCGGGTGACCACCACCGACCGCACCCCTGCCGACCTGCTGCGTTCCGCGCTCGCCGCGGACGCCGGACGCCCCCTGGTGACCTTCTACGACGACGCCACGGGCGAGCGCGTCGAACTCTCCGTGGCGACCTTCGCCAATTGGGTGGCCAAGACCGCCAACCTGCTCCAGGGCGAGCTGTCCGCGGAGCCCGGCGACCGGGTGGCGCTGCTGCTGCCCGCGCACTGGCAGACGGCGGTGTGGCTGCTGGCCTGTTCCTCGGTGGGCGTGGTCGCGGACATGGGCGGCGACCCGAAGGCCGCGGACCTCGTGGTGAGCGGACCCGACACACTGGACGCGGCACGCGCCTGCTCCGGTTCGCGGATCGCCCTCGCGCTGCGCCCGCTGGGGGGCCGCTTCCCGCAGGCCCCGGACGGCTTCGCCGACTACGCCGTCGAGGTGCCGGGACAGGGCGACCGGTTCGCCCCGTTCGCGCCGGTCGACCCCGACGAGCCCGCGCTGATCGTGGCGGGGCGGGAGTTCAGCGGGGCGGAGGTCGTCGAGCGGGCCACCGCGGAGGCCGCGGGCCTCGGGCTGACGGGCCCGGGGGCACGGCTGCTGTCGGGCCTGCCGTACGACACCTGGGAGGGGCTACGCGCCGGGTTGTACGCGCCGCTGGCCACGGGTGGGTCCGTGGTGCTGTGCCGGCACCTGGAGCGGTTGGGTGAGGAGTCGCTGGCGCAGCGGGTCGAGAGCGAGCGGGTGACCGCCACGGCTCGGTGAGGATCCGGGTGCCGCGGGGTGCCGTCCGGCCATGAGGGTCGCTCGCGCGGTTCCGTAGGGCTCCGGTGCCGCCCCTCCCCCGTTCGGCCCCTCATCGCTCCCCTTGGAGCCGGCATCCGCGCCATGGTCGTAGGAGCAGCCGCACCACACGCTCGTACGCCAGGAGGGGTGGATTCCGTCGTGACCGACACCGCAGGTACGCCCTCCCCAGGCACCCTCGGTCCGGGAGCGGGGGCGTCCGCGTCGGGGCGGGGGCTGACCCGGCGGCGGCGCAGGCGGTGGCTGCGGTACGGGGCGGTCGGGGCGGGTCTGGTCCTGGTCGCCTCCGTGGGGGCCGGGTGGGCGGTGTACGCCAAGCTCGACGGGAACATCAGGGCGGACGACGCGGCGGCCGCGGAGCTCGCCCGGTACGAGAAGGAGCGGCCCACCGCCCTCGTCAAGGACGCCCAGAACATCCTGCTGATCGGGTCGGACTCGCGGTCCGGGGACGGCAACGCGCGCTACGGGCGGGACTCGGGGACCGAGCGGTCGGACACGACCATCCTGCTGCACCTCTCCGCCGGCCGGCGCAGTGCCACCGCCGTCTCGCTGCCGCGCGACCTGATGGTGGACGTGCCGGGCTGCCGACGCCCGGACGGCAGCCGGACCGAGCCGATGTTCACGATGTTCAACCACGCCTTCCAGGCGGGCGGTTCGGCCTGCACGATCCGGACCGTGGAGAGGCTGACCGGAGTGCGCGTCGACCACCACGTGGTCATCGACTTCCACGGCTTCAAGGACATGGTCGACGCGGTCGACGGCGTCCGGATCTGCCTGGCCGAGCCCATCCGCGACCAGGCCGCCAAGCTGAGGCTGCCCGCGGGCAGGGTGACGCTCGACGGCGAGCAGGCGCTCGGCTATGTGCGGGCGCGGAAGTCGCTCGGCGACGGCAGCGACACCGACCGGATGGACCGGCAGCAGCGGTTCCTCGCGGCGCTCGTCAACAAGGTGCAGAGCAATCACGTCCTGCTCAATCCGGTGAAGCTCTATCCGGTGCTGGACGCGGCGACCTCGTCGCTGACCACCGACCCCGATCTGGCGAACCTGCGCGGTCTGTACGACCTCGCGCGCGGGCTGCGGGACATCCCCACCCGCCGGGTGCGGTTCCTGACCGTCCCCCGGGAGCCGTACGTCCACGACGCCAATCGCGACCAACTCGTGCGGGCCGAGGCGGAGACGCTGTTCGAGCGGCTGCGCAGGGACGCCCCGGTGGTGGTCAGCGGGGAAGCTGCGCGGGATTCCGCGACGAAAAGCCCCAATTCGAGCGATGTTTCGCAAGAAGAAGCGGATGCCCCCGACGAGTCGTACGACGAGGACCACGGCGAGGACTACGGCGAGGACCGCGACTACGAGGAGTACTTCGACAGTTACTACGACGACCACGGCCGTTACTACGACGGAAAGCCGGGCGCCAAGCGGCCCGACGAGCCCGTGGCGGCCGTTTCGCCCGCGCCGACATTCCGCGGGAACACCGCCGCCGAGGACACCTGCGAGTAAAGCGCTGGCCAAGCCGACGTACAGGTGTCCAAGGAAATGGGGCGGATTGACCAGTTGTAGGCACGTGGAATTTGTCACCGTCGTCGCTTGACGCTGAACTGGGCGGATAGTGTGAGCGATCCTGTGCATCCGACTGCGAGGACTTCCTCGGGTCGGGCACTGTGTGACCGAGACCCGAGCGCCTTTGAGGGGGAAGGCGCCGCGTGGCCCCGACGGAGGACTCAGACAACCGTGGACGCGCAAGGCCGTGGGCGGGCGGACGACATCGACCCCGCAGACCAGTGGGTGCTCAATCCGCGCACTGGCGAATACGAACTGCGACTGACTCCTTCCGCACCGCAGTCAGCGGTGCCGGGACCCCGCAGATCCGCACCCCGCTCCCGGAGCGCGGACGCCCCCGCCAAGGCGGCCCGTGGCCGGTCGGCGGGACCGGGGCGTACGGCGCCCGCCGAGGCGCCGGGCCGGGACGTGCCGCCACCGCGCAGACGCCGCGGCGCGCCGGCCGAGGAGCCGCCGCCGGGGCGCCGCAACCGGCGGCCGGTCAAGAAGAAGGCCAGGGCGAAGACGGCCGTGCTGTGGACCGGGGGCGTCATGGCCTTCGTCCTGGTCGGCACCGCCGGGGCCGCCTATCTGTACCTCAAGCACCTTGAGGGGAACGTCACCACCGAGGATGTCGGCAATGTGGCGGACGACGGCTTCAGCAAGGACGAGGCCTTCAACATCCTGATCATCGGCACCGACAAGCGGACCGGGTCGGGCAACGAGGGCTACGGCGACAAGGGCAGCGTCGGGCACGCCGACACCAACATCCTGCTGCACGTCTCCAAGGACCGTACGAACGCGACCGCGATGAGCATCCCCCGGGACCTGATCGTCGACGTGCCGGACTGCGAGGGCGAGGACGGGGTCATCGCCGGCACGCAGAACGTCCGCTTCAACACCAGCCTCGGGCAGGACGGCCGCAACCCCGGTTGCACCATGAAGACGGTCGAGGAGATGACGGGCATCGACGTGAACCACTTCGCGATGGCCGACTTCAACGCGGTGAAGACGCTGACGACCGCCGTGGGCGGCGTGGAGGTCTGCCTCGCCAAGGACGTCGACGACCCCGACTCGCATCTCAAGCTGTCCGCCGGCAAGCACACCATCGAGGGCGAGCAGGCGCTCGCCTTCGTACGCACCCGGCACAGCTTCGGCAACCAGGGTGACCTGGACCGCATCAAGGTGCAGCAGCAGTTCATGAGTTCGCTCATGCGCAAGATGACCGCCGGCGACACCCTCACCAGCCCGACCAAGCTCATCAAGCTGGCCAACGCCGCCACCAAGGCGCTCACCGTCGACACCGGCATCGGCAAGGCCAGCACGCTCAAGGATGTGGCGCTGGAGCTGAAGAAGGTGCCGATGAAGAACCTCACCTTCACCACCGTGCCAGTGACCGACAACCCCGCGGACGGTGTCATCAAGAAGACGGTCATCGTCGACGAGTCCCGGGGCCCGAAGGTCTTCAACATGATCAAGAACGACATCTCCTTCACCGCGGTCAAGGCCAAGGAGAAGAAGGAGAAGGCCGCGGTCGCCGCCCGTCTGAAGGGCACCAAGTCGGACGCCTCCGAGGTGCGGGTGCGCATCCTCAACGGCGGTGCCGCGGGCGGCAGTGCCCAGGAGGAGCTCACCTACCTCCAGACCGAGGAGGGCGTGACCAAGTCGGAGAACGCGGGCAACGCCGGCACGGCGCAGGCGAAGACGACCCTGGAGTACGCCCCCGACCAGGCGGACCAGGCGCGCAGGCTGGCCGCGATCATGGGGCTGTCGGGGTCGGCGCTGAAGCCGGGCGAGAGCGTCACCAACTCCCAGGGTCTGCCGACCATGACGCTGACGTTGGGCGAGGACTTCAAGGGGGCCGGGGTGAAGATGAACTCCTCCTCGGCGGAGACTCCGGACGTTCCGAAGACCACGGCGAACGAGGTCAAGTGCGCGAGCTGAGCTGAGCGCGGACGAGGTCACGTGCGCGAGCCGAGTCGAAGGCGAACGAGGTCACGTGCGCGAGCCGAGTTGAGCGCGAGTTGACCGTGTGAAGTGTGACCTGACAGGCCTGTCGTACGTCTAACAGGGCGTACGGCAGGCCTGTTCAGTGCTGCGAGGGTGGGGAGGGGACGGAAAGATGACCCAGAACAGTGTGCAGGGGGAAGCAGCGCGACGGGGCGTTCCGCAGGCCCGGGCGGGGGCCGGGGAGGGCGGCGGGGACAGACCCGGCAGACGCCGGGCACGGCCGCGCCGTAAGCATCGCGTGCTGAGGTGGTCCGCGACGACACTGGCGGTGCTGATACTCGGCACCGCCGGCGCCGGGTACCTCTACTACCAGCACCTGAACGGCAACATCGACAAGGGCGAGCGCAGCAGCGGCGACTCCAAGGCGGAGAAGAGCGCGCCCAACTCCGCCGGGCAGACCCCGCTGAACATCCTGCTGATCGGCTCCGACAGCCGTGCCTCCGACGAGAACGTGAAGCTCGGCGGGAGCAAGGACACCCGCTCCAACCCGCCGCTGGGCGATGTGCAGATGCTGATCCACCTGGCCGCGGACCGCAGGAGCGCCGCGGTGGTGAGCATCCCGCGGGACACCCGCGTCGAGATTCCCAAGTGCACGGACCCCGACACGGGTGAGACCTATCCGGCGACCAACGACATCATCAACCGGTCACTGGCGCGCGGCGGTGCCGGCTGCACCCTGGCCACCTGGCAGAACCTCACCGGGGTCTACATCGACCACTGGATGACCATCGACTTCGCGGGCGTGGTGAGCATGGCGGACGCGGTCGGCGGCGTCGAGGTCTGTGTGAACCAGAACGTCCACGACCGCCCGCTGCCCGGTGTGCCCGGCGGCTCCGGTCTGAAGATGGAGGCCGGCCGCAAGGAGATCAAGGGCAAGCAGGCGCTGCAATGGCTGCGCACCCGCCACGCCTTCTACAGCGACCTGGGCCGCGCCAAGGCGCAGCACATGTACATGAACTCCATGATCCGCACGTTGAAGAGCCAGAACGTGTTCACCGACAGCGGGCGTCTGATGGACCTCGCCGAGGCGGCCACGACCTCCCTGAAGGTCTCCGAGGAGATCGGCTCCGTGAAGAAGCTGTACAACCTGGGCAAGCAGCTCAAGTCGGTGCCGACGGACCGGATCACCATGACGACGATGCCGAGCGTCGAGGACACGGCGGACCGCAACCACCTGCTCCCGGCGCCCGGCGGCGCCGAGAAGATGTGGCAGATGCTCCGCGACGACGTGCCCTTCGACGACAACGGCAAGGACAAGAAGCAGAAGAAGACCGAGGAGAAGCTGTCCAAGGACCCGGCGGCCGCCGACGACGAGATCGGTGTCGTGGTGCAGAACGCCACCAGGTCCAGCACCCTCGCCCCGGTCTCCGGCCGTGCGCGGACGATCAGCGGGCTGCTCCTGGAGAAGGGCTTCGCCCGGGCGTCGGCGGACACCTCGGCGACGCTCGCCGAGGACCGGACCGTGGTGCGCTATCCGAGCGCGGACCTGGAGGGCGACGCCCAGCGCATCGCCAAGTCCCTCGGGATTCCGCTGAGTTCGGTGAAGAAGTCGACCGAGGTCTCCGGCGTCACCCTCCTGGTGGGCGCCGACTGGCGCGAGGGCACGACCTATCCGAAGGAGTCCGCCCCGAAGGCCGGGGACCTCCCGAAGGACGCCGACGAGATCAACGGCGCGGACAGCGGTCAGTGCATGGACGTGTACCCGCCGTACCGCTGGTGATCCTCCGGGGGTGGCCCGGGCTCCCCACAGCCAACTCCCAACTGTGCGCGGAAGGATGAGGCCTCCTCACGTCCCGGGCATCGGACAGCGCCTCGACAGCGCATTCGACAACGGTTCTCGCGTACGCTTCCGACGAGGCGGACCAGGCACACAGCCGGCCGCCGGGCTTGGGGAGGCTCGGCAGTCCGTCAGGCGCAGGGTGGGGAGGCAGGGAGTTGGCGCAGAGCGTGCGCGGAGAGGTGCCCGCGGTCGAGGACACGATGTCCCTCACACCGCGGGAACCCAAGCCGCCGGCCGCACACGGCAAAGGACGGCGCGGTAAAGGACGGCGCGGACGGCGGGTGCTGCGCTGGACGGCGATCGTGCTGGCGGTGGTCGTACTCGGCACCGCGGGCGCCGGGTACCTGTACTACCGGCACCTGAACGACAACCTCAGGAAGGACGACCTGAACCTCGGTGACGAGAAGGACAGGGCGGCCAGGACAGAGGCGAACGCCGCCGGGCAGACCCCGCTGAACATCCTGCTGATCGGCTCGGACGCCCGGAACAACGCCGAGAACCAGAAGCTCGGCGGCGCCAAGGACACGTACAACACCGCGCCGCGCGCGGACGTCCAGATGCTGCTGCACCTCTCGGCCGACCGCACCAACATGTCGGTGGTCAGCATGCCCCGCGACACCCTGGTCGACATCCCGGAGTGCACCGACCCCGACGACGACAAGGTCTACTCGGCGCTCACCTCAGCGATGACCAACGACTCGCTCGGCCGCGGCGGTCCCGGCTGCACGGTGGCGACCTGGGAGAAGCTCACCGACATCCACATCGACCACTTCATCATGGTCGACTTCGCGGGCGTGGTGTCGATGGCGGACGCGATCGGCGGGGTACCGGTCTGCGTGGACGCCAACATCCGCTCCCACACCTCCAACGGCCACGGCTCCGGCCTGAAGCTGGAGAAGGGCACCACACCCATCAAGGGCGAGCAGGCCCTCCAGTGGCTGCGCACCCGGTACGGCTTCGAGGACAACACGGACATCGCGCGGGCCAAGGCCCAGCACCAGTACATGAACTCGATGGTCCGCCAACTGCGCGAGAACGCCACCCTGAGCAGCCCGAACAAACTGCGCAAGCTCGCCGAGACGGCCACCGAGGCGCTGACGGTGGACGAGGGGCTGGGCAGTGTCACCAAGCTGTACGACCTGAGCGACGAGCTGCGCAAGGTCCCCACCGAGCGCATCACCATGACGACGATGCCGTGGCAGTACGCCTCGGACGGCAACCGGGTGGTGCCCAAGCCGGAGGAGGCCAAGAAGGTCTTCCGGCTGGTCCGTGAGGACATCGCGCTCGACGGCAAGGACAAGAAGAAGGACGAGACCTCCGACGACCCGGCCGCCGCCGACGGGGAGATCGCCGTACAGGTCCAGAACGGCACCCGCACCAGCACGCGGGCGGCGGTGCCGGGACGAGCGAGCGACGTGACCGAGCTCCTCGTCGGCAAGGGTTTCGGCGCGGCCACGTCGGACTCCTCGGTGGCCCCCAGCCAGGCCACCACGGTCGTCCGCTACCCGAGCGCCGACCTGGAGGGCGACGCCCAGCGCATCGCCAAGGCCCTTGGTGTGCCGATGAGTTCGGTGAAGAAGTCGACGGACGTCTCCGGGGTCACCCTGGTCGTCGGCGCGGACTGGCGCTCGGGGACGACGTACAAGGCGGCGAAGAAGGACGACTCACTGCCCGAGTCGGAGGACACCTTCAACGGCGCGGACACCAAGGCCTGCATGCACGTCAATCCCGACTACACCTGGTAGAGCCCTCCCTCTTCCACGACGGCCCCCGCAACCGCGTCGCCCCCCGTGCATGCCCCGGGCCCCGACCGGACGGCGGGGGCCTTCGGCGTATATGAAATGATCACATCCGTTCCACCAGCGATCTGACAGGGACTCAAGCATGCTCAACAGCAAGCGTCTTGGTGCCGTAGCGGCCGTCGTCGGTCTCACCGCCGCCGGCACGATCGCCGCCACCGGCACCGCCTCGGCGGCCTCCTACACCGGTGCCTGCGGTTCCGGCTACAGCGTGATCGACTCCATGGACGTCGGCGACGGCACCGCCTTCCTCACCTACAGCGGCGCCACCGGGAAGAACTGCGTCGTCACCGTCAGCGACACGCAGGGGACGCCCATGGTCCTCGGCGCCAACCTGCGGCTGCACCGCACCGACACCGTGTGGAAGTACAACGAGGAGGACTCCGGCACCTTCAAGTACTACGCGGGCCCGGTCTACGCCTCCGCCGCGGGCAAGTGCATCGACTGGGGCGGCCGCGCGGCCTCCAACTACACGCGCATCGACTACGGCGTCCACTGCGGCTGAGCCCCACCGGCCGCCAGCCATGGCGAAGGCCCCTTCCCCGGTGTCCGGGAAAGGGGCCTTCGGTCGTCCTCCGCCACTACGCCTCCGTCAGCACCGCCGGCCGTCGCGAGGCGATGACCTTGCGGGCCAGGGACCTCGGGCTGGTGAGGAAACCCCAGCCCCAGGACATGTGCATGGTGGCGAGGGCCACGGGGATCTGGAGCCGCGCCTTCGGCGGCAGGCCCTTGCCGGCCGGGAGGGAGCCGAGGACGATCGCCGCGAGGTAACCGCCGGGGATCACGAAACCGAGCGGGGTCAGGGTCGCGCCCACCACCAGGCCCGCCGCGATCGCGCACACCGCGACCGGCGGGGCGAGGTAGCGCAGGTTGATGGAACCGGCGTGGTAGCGGGCGACGACGTGCCGCCAGCGGCCGTAGTCCTTGTACTGCTTGGCCAGCGCCCGCACCGACGGCCGCGGGCGGTAGGACACCTTCAGCTCCGGCGAGAACCAGATCAGCCCGCCGGCCTCCCTGATCCGGAAGTTCAGCTCCCAGTCCTGGGCGCGGATGAACTCCTCGTTGTAGCCGCCCTGTTGCTCCAGGGCCTGCCGACGGAAGACACCCAGGTAGACCGTCTCGGCGGGGGCGGCCGCGCCACCTGTGTGGAAGGCCGCGTTGCCGACGCCGATCTTCGAGGTCATCGCGGCGGCGACCGCCTGCTCCCAGGCGTTCTCGCCCTCGGCGTGCATGATGCCGCCGACGTTCTGCGCACCGGTCTCCTCGAGGAGCCGTACGGCGGTGGCGATGTAGTTCGGCGAGAGCATGCCGTGGCCGTCGACCCGGACGACGATCGGATGGCGGGAGGCCTTGATCGCGGCGTTCAGGGCGGCGGGCGTGCGGCCGGTCGGATTGGGGACGGTGTGGACGCGCGGGTCCTCCCGGACGAGCTCGGCGGCGATCTCGTCCGTACGGTCCGTGGACGGACCGAGGGCGATCACGACCTCCATCTCGCCGGCGTACTCCTGCGCGAGGATCGCTTGGACGGCTCCGCGCAGATGCCGCTCCTCGTTGAGGACCGGCATGATCACAGACACGGCGGGGAGCTGCACGTCGGGCTTGGCGTTCATAGGGGGCTCACGTTACCGCGAACGGGGGACACCGATGCGCCCCGCCCGGGGCGGTGCCGGTGGTCGCAGATCGTATGGGCCTACGGTGCTGAAGATCCCACGTACGGCCCCAGCGGAGGTGCCCCCCATGTCCACGCCGCCCCGCCGCTCCCCCGCCGCCACCCGGTCGAGGCGCCCGCCCGTACGACGGCGGAAACCGCGTTGGGCCGCCCGGGCGATCACCACCCTCTCCGTGGTGATCCTCGCCTCGGCGGGGATCGGACACGGGCTGCTGTCCAGCCTGGACGATGACATCACGCGCGTGGACCCCTTCAAGGACATGAAGAACCGGCCCCGCGCCGGCCACGGCATGAACGTCCTGCTCGTCGGCACCGACGGCCGGGACAAGATCACCGAGGCAGAGCGGCAGAAGTACCGGCTCGGCGGCGCCCCCTGCCACTGCACCGACACGATCATGATCGTGCACATCTCGGAGGACCGGGAGCGGGCCAGCGTGGTGAGCCTGCCGCGCGACTCGTACGCCATGACGCCCGCCCACACCGACCAGACCACCGGCGAGGAGCACCACGGCCACCCCATCAAGATCAACGCGGCGTACGCCGAGGGCGGCCCGAACCTCACCGTGCGCACCGTCGAGAACATGACCCACGTGAAGATCGACCACTATCTGGAGGTCGACTTCACCAGCTTCATGAAGACCGTCGACGTCGTCGGCGGCGTGAAGATCTGCACCGCGGAGCCGCTCAAGGACTCCTACACCGGCCTGGACCTCCCCGCCGGCACCCACACCCTCATGGGCGGCGAGGCCCTCCAGTACGTCCGCTCCCGGCACATCGACGGCGCCGCCGACCTCGGCCGGATGAAGCGCCAGCAGCGGTTCATGGCCGCGCTGATCGACCGGGCCACCTCCTCCGGGATCCTGCTCAACCCGATGAAGTTCCGGGACATCACCCGCGCCGTACTGGGCTCGGTCCGCGCCGACAAGGGCTTCGGCACCGACGAGCTGCTGGACCTGGGCCGGGCGATGCGCAACTTCTCCCCCTCCTCCTCGGAGTTCACGACAGTCCCCATCGGGCAGATGGGCTACGCCGTTCAGGGCGTCGGCTCCACCCTGAAATGGGACCCGAAGAAGTCCGGCCGCCTCTTCGAGGCCCTGCGCGACGACCGGCCGCTGGCCGCGCACAGGCCGAAGAGCAAGGCCGTACGCGTGGCGGTCGCCCCGCAGCAGATCCGGGTCCAGGTCGAGAACGGCACCGCCACCGGCGGCCTCGGCCGACGCGTGGACGCGGAACTGGCCGCGACCGGCTTCCGCACCACCCACCAGCCCCTGAACGCGGCCGACCGCACTCTCAAGCGCACGGTCGTCGTCCACGACCCCCGCTGGGACCGCTCCGCCAAGTCCCTCGCCGCCGCCCTCCCGGGCAGCGAACTGCGCCCGGTGAAGGGGCAGGGGCCGGTGCTGAAGGTGATCGCCGGCGCGGACTTCGAGAAGGTGCGCAAGGTACGGGCGGACGATCCGTACCAGGGGGAGTTCGGGGTGGTGACGGGGGACGAGGTGGGGTGCCTGTAGGCACGCACGAACCTCCCACCCCTTCCTGCCGAAATGCCCTGGTCCGCGCCGGTGCGTCGGTTACGTCGCGGATTGTTGCCGTCCGCCCGATGGCGCCCGGCGCCCGGCAGGCGTAGGACGGAAGGGCGACGGGGCCCGCCCCGGGCTCCCTCACCCCCAGGAGAAGCCATGACCCAGCCCGGAATGACCGCGATGAGCAAGGCGATGCAGGACTGCGTCGAGGCGTGCATGTCCTGCCACAGCGTGTGCGAGGAGACCATGAGCTCCTGCCTGCAGATGGGCGGCCAGGCGCAGATGCAGATCATGCGCGCGCTGATGGACTGCTCCGAGATGACCCGGATGTGCGCGGACATGATGATGCGCCGCTCGCCGATGTCGGCCGAGATGTGCGCGATGTGCGCCAGGGCGTGCGAGATGTGCGCGGAGGCGTGTATGGCCATGCCGGACGACGAGCAGATGATGCGCTGCGCCGAGGCGTGTCGTCGCTGCGCGGAGATGTGCCGGACGATGGCGGGCGCCACCATGTGACACCGGGCCCAGGCCATGGGCCCAGGCCGATTCGGGGGCACCCCACGGGGCGCCCCCGAGCCGTGGTGCGGCAGGCCGCCCCCATGCCTGGTGGTGCGCTCGGCACCGCCAGGCCTTCGCTCCCGGACCCGGTTCAGTTGCCCGAGACGGTGACCTTCTCGTCGTTCTTGAGCTCCTCGACCAGCTTCTTCACCTTGGTCTTGTCCCAGACCAGGTTCCCGCCCGAGGTGCCCGCGATCGGCATGTTCATGGACTTGCCGTCGCCGCTGTTGACGCTCTTCATGGCCCAGAACATCTCGGCGAGGTCGAACAGGCCCATGTCCTTGTCGACGATGAGGGAGTCGAGGCCGGCGCCCATGGTCGGGTAGAGCTTGAAGGGGTTCAGGATCGTGCCCGGGGTGGCGACCTGGTTGGCGAGGGCGGCGAGGAACTTCTGCTGGTTCTTCGTGCGGTCCAGGTCGGAGGCCTTGAGGGCGTACCGGGTACGGACGAAGGCCAGGGCCTCCTCGCCGTTCAGGGTCTGCTTGCCCGCCTCGAAGTCGGCGCCGGACTTGGTGTCCTTCATGCCGCCCTTCGGGATGGTGATCTCGACGCCGCCGACCGCGTCCACGATGTTCGCGAAGCCCGCGAAGCCGATCTCGACGTAGTGGTCGATGCGCAGACCGGTGTTGAACTCGACCGTGCGGACCAGCAGCTCGGGACCGTCCTCGGCGTACGCCGCGTTGAGCTTGGTGTGCCGCCCCGTGCCCTTGTACGTCTTGCCGGACTCGGAGCCGACGAACGACGGGATCTCCACGTCCGAGTCACGCGGCAGGGAGATCAGCGTGTCGCCGTTGCCGCCGGTGTGCAGGATCATCATCGAGTCGGTGCGCTTGCCCTCGGCGGACCCGGTGTGCAGCTTCTTCTTCTCCTCGGCGGACATGCCGGCGCGGCTGTCGGAACCGACGATCAGGTAGTTCGTGCCCTCGCCCCCCTCGGGCCGGTCGATGACCTTGGAGAGGTCGACCTCGCGGTTGAGCTTGGAGTCGGCCCAGAAGTACGTGCCGATCGTCGTCACCACCACGACGGTCACGACGGTGATCGCCGTCCACTTGATACGGCGACGCCAGTTCGGCGCGGAGCCCGGCTCACGCGTACGGCCCGGACCGCCGGGTCCACCGCCGCCGTAGACCTGGCCGGTGTTGTAGCCGCTGTCGTAGCCGCCCGCGGGCTCCTCGCTGTAGCCGCCGTTGACGTACGACGGCTGCTGCGGCACCCCGCCCGCGTGCGGCGGCGCGGACTGACCGGGGCCGCCCCCGTACGCGCCCGAGGCGGACCGGCGGACCTGGCGCATCGCGCGCGCGCCTTCCGGCTGTGCGCTCGCGCTGCCGCGTCCGTACCGGTTGCCGCGGTTCTCGTCGGACCTTGCCTCGGGCCAATCACTCATGGGGCCCAGTGTGCAGGGAACGGCTGTGCCCTTTACAAGGGTCGTAGGAAAATCAGGGCACTGCTGTTGCGAACCCAACACAAAAGTCGCTGATCTGACCTCGGCATAAGGTGGAGGCCATGACAGACCAGGCCTCCTCCACGGACTCCGACCTCCCCGGCAAGCCCACGTCGGCGTCCCGCACCACGCTCAGCCACATCATGACCCACAACGACACCAACCTGTTGGGAACGGTGCACGGCGGCGTGATCATGAAGCTGGTCGACGACGCGGCGGGCGCGGTCGCCGGGCGCCACTCCGGCGGGCCCGCCGTCACCGCGTCCATGGACGAGATGGTCTTCCTGGAGCCGGTCCGCGTCGGTGACCTCGTCCATGTGAAGGCCCAGGTCAACTGGACCGGGCGGACCTCGATGGAGGTCGGGGTCCGGGTGCTCGCCGAGCGCTGGAACGAGTCCGACCCGGCCACCCAGGTCGGCTCCGCCTACCTCGTCTTCGCCGCGGTCGACGCCGACGGCAAGCCCCGCATGGTGCCGCCGGTCCTGCCGGAGACCGAGCGCGACAAGCGCCGCTACCAGGAGGCCCAGATCCGCCGCACGCACCGGCTGGCCCGGCGCCGCGCGATCATGGAGCTGCGGGAGAAGCGGGCGGCGGAGGGGTTCGAGGACTGAGAGGACCGACAGACGTCACAAGGGCGCCCGCGGAGCTCCGCGGGCGCCCTTGTGACGTGGGCCGTTACGGCAGGTTGCGCGCCATGACGATGCGCTGGACCTGGTTCGTGCCCTCATAGATCTGCGTGATCTTGGCGTCGCGCATCATGCGCTCCACCGGGTAGTCCCGCGTGTACCCGTACCCGCCCAGCAGCTGGACCGCGTCCGTGGTGACCTCCATCGCCACGTCCGAGGCGAAGCACTTGGCGGCGGCGCCCTGGAAGGTGAGGTCGGAGTCGCCGCGCTCGGAGGCGGCCGCGGCCTGGTAGGTCAGGGCGCGGGCGGCGGCGATCTTCATGGCCATGTCGGCGAGCATGAACTGGATGCCCTGGAAGTCGGCGATCGCCTTGCCGAACTGCTTGCGCTCCTGGACATAGCCCTTGGCGTAGTCGAGGGCGCCCTGGGCGACGCCGAGGGCCTGGGCGGCGATGGTGATGCGGGTGTGGTCCAGGGTCTTCATCGCCGTGGCGAAGCCCGTGCCCTCCTCGCCGATCATGCGGTCGGCGGGGATGCGGACGTTGTCGAGGTAGACCTCGCGGGTCGGGGAGCCCTTGATGCCGAGCTTCTTCTCGGGGGCGCCGAAGGAGACGCCCTCGTCGGACTTCTCCACGACGAAGGCGGAGATGCCCTTCGAGCGCTTGGAGGGGTCCGTCACGGCCATCACCGTGTAGTACTCGGACTCGCCCGCGTTGGTGATCCAGCGCTTCACGCCGTTGAGGATCCAGTGGTCGCCGTCGCGGACCGCCTTGGTCTTCATGCCGGCCGCGTCGGAGCCCGCGTCGGGCTCGGAGAGGCAGTAGGAGAACATGCCCTCGCCCTTGGCGAGCGGGGTCATGTACCGCTTCTTCAGCTCCTCGGAGCCGGAGAGGATCACCGGCAGCGAGCCGAGCTTGTTGACCGCGGGGATCAGGGAGGAGGAGACGCAGACGCGCGCGACCTCCTCGATCACGATCACCGTGGCGAGGGCGTCCGCGCCCGCGCCGCCGTACTCCTCGGGTACGTGCACGGCGTGCAGGTCGTTCGCGACCAGCGCCTCGAGGGCCTCGCGCGGGAAGCGGGCCTCCTCGTCCACCGCGGCGGCGTGCGGCGCGATCTTCGCCTCGGCCAGCGAGCGGATGGCGTCACGGAGCATGTCGTGCTCCTCGGACGGGCGGTACAGGTCGAAGTCAGCCGATCCGGCCAAGGTGTCTCACGCTCCAAATGCGCTGCGGTTCCGACGCTAATTACCGTTAAGTAACTCAAATTTTAGGGGCCCGCTCACGGGAGTGATACGTGAGCTTGGCGACAGGGGAAGAGTTGCCCGGGAAAACCCGCCCGCACGCCCCGACTATGCTCGGTCAGCGCATCGAACGACGCAGACCCCCTGGAGCATCCATGGCCCTCAAGATCACCGTGATCGGCACCGGCTATCTCGGCGCGACCCACGCCGCGGCCATGGCCGAGCTCGGTTTCGAGGTGCTGGGTCTGGACGTCGTACCCGAGAAGATCGCCATGCTCCAGCGGGGCGAGGTCCCGATGTACGAGCCCGGCCTGGAGGAGTTGCTGCGCAAGCATGTCGCCGGGATCGAGGGGTCGACCGGGCGGCTGCGGTTCACGATGGACTTCGCCGAGGTGGGGGCGTTCGGGGATGTTCACTTCGTCTGTGTGAACACCCCGCAGCGGCACGGCGAGTACGCCTGTGACATGTCGTACGTCGACGCCGCCTTCGCCTCGCTGGCGCCGCACCTGACCGGGCCCGCCCTGGTCGTCGGCAAGTCCACCGTCCCGGTCGGCTCCGCGGACCGGCTCGCGGCCTACCTCGCCGAGCACGCGCCCGCGGGTGCGGACGCCGAGCTGGCCTGGAACCCGGAGTTCCTGCGCGAGGGCTTCGCGGTCGACGACACCCTGCACCCGGACCGGATCGTGGTCGGGGTCCGCAGCGAGCGGGCGGAGAAGCTGCTGCGGGAGGTGTACGCGACGCCGACCGGCGAGGGCACGCCGTTCGTGGTGACCGACTTCCCGACCGCCGAGCTGGTGAAGACCTCGGCGAACTCCTTCCTGGCCACGAAGATCTCCTTCATCAACGCGATGGCGGAGGTGTGCGAGGCCGCCGACGGCGATGTCGCGAAGCTCGCGGAGGCCATCGGGTACGACGACCGGATCGGGAAGAAGTTCCTGCGGGCCGGGATCGGCTTCGGTGGCGGCTGTCTGCCGAAGGACATCCGGGCCTTCATGGCGCGCGCCGGTGAGCTGGGCGCGGACCAGGCGCTGACGTTCCTGCGCGAGATCGACTCCATCAACATGCGCCAGCGCGGTCAGATGGTGGAGCTGGCCCGCCAGGCGCTGGGCGGCGGCTCCTTCCTCGGCAAGCGGGTCGCGGTGCTCGGCGCCACCTTCAAGCCGGACTCCGACGACGTGCGGGACTCCCCCGCACTGAACGTCTCCGGGCAGATCCACCTCCAGGGCGGCCAGGTCACCGTCTACGACCCCAAGGGCATGGACAACGCCCGCCGCCTCTTCCCGACGCTCGGCTACGCCGACTCGGCCGTGGAGGCGGTGCGCGGCGCCGACGTCGTCCTGCATCTCACGGAGTGGCGGGAGTTCCGCGAGCTGGACCCGGAGGCGCTGGGTTCGGTCGCGGCGACCCGGCTGATCCTGGACGGGCGCAACGCCCTGGATCCGGAGCTGTGGCGCAAGGCGGGCTGGACGTATCGCGCGATGGGCCGGCCGAGGGCCTAGCGGGGCGACGACGGCACGGCCGCGGTCCAGGTCGGCGCCGGCGTGGCCGCCGCTGGGAGGTGACGTCGGTTCGGCCGAGGCTCAGTCGGCCGAACCGGCGTCTTTCCGCATTCTGCCCCACTTCCCCCCGCGGGAAGGTGTGACCTCGCAAGTCGCGGGAGAGTGCCGGGCGCGGCTACTTGGCCCGGTAGCGGCGCATCTTCGCGCGCGCCCCGCAGACCTGCATGGAGCACCAGCGTCCCCGGCCCGCGGGGCTGCGGTCGTAGTAGGCCCAGTGGCAGTCGTCGGCCTCGCAGGCCTTCAGGCGCAGCCAGGTGCCCGCGACCAGCGCCTCGGCGACGGCCGCGGCGACCCGGGAGAGCAGCGGGCGCCCGTCGGGGGCGGTGAGCGCGGCGGAGCCGTCGCCCTCGTCGACCGTGACGACCAGCGGGGCCGCCGCGAGCAGCTCGCCCAGCGGGGTCACCGTGCGGCGGTGCGGGGGGTGGCCGGCGTGCGCGAGCAGGGTGGCCCGGAGTGATTCGCGCAGCTCACGGGCGGCTTCGAGGTCGTCGTCCGGGACGCCGAGGCGGGCCCTGCCCTCGGCCGTGTCCAGCGCGTCGGCGCCCGACTCGATGTCGAGGGTGTTGACCAGGGACTCCACCAGAGCCAGGCCCCCCGGCGCGGCCGATCTCTCACTCATGCTTGCGACGTTACCCCTGATGCGGCAGCATGCAGTAACCGTTACCGGTTACCCGCCTATACAGGTAACCGACCGCATGCTTCGAGGAGGAAGTCATGGCTCTCGCCAAGCTGGGCGTGGTCGTCCTGGACTGTCCGGACCCGCGCGCCCTGGCCGGTTTCTACGCCGAGGTACTGGGCGGCACCGTGGAGGGGGACGGTGAGTGGGCCGACCTGAAGGTGCCCGGCGGCCAGTCGCTCGCCTTCCAGGCGGCACCCGGGTACACCCCGCCGCGTTGGCCCTCGCCCGACCACTCCCAGCAGTTCCACCTGGACCTGACGGTCGAGGACCTGGACGCCACCGAGAAGGAGGTGCTGGCGCTCGGCGCGACGACCCTGGACGCCGCCGACCGCTCCCGCACCTGGCGTGTGTACGCGGACCCCGCTGGGCACCCGTTCTGCCTGTGCGCCTGCTGAACCCCGGGGAACACCGAAGCCCCGGGCCACCGACCGAGGAGGGTCCGCAGTGACCGTGGCACGCTTCCGTTCCGTCGTGATCGACTGTCCCGAACCGCTGCTGCTCGCCCAGTTCTACGCGGCGATCGTCGGCGGCACGCCCCGCGTGGAGGAGGAGGACTGGGTGGTCCTGGAGGCGCCCGGAGTGCCACGGCTCGCCTTCCAGGCGGCACCGGGGTACGTCCCGCCGCAGTGGCCGTCCCCGGAGCACTCGCAGCAGTTCCACCTCGACCTCGACGCCGGGTCCACCTGGGACGAGGTCGACGCGGCCGAGCGGCGGGTGCTCGAACTCGGGGCGCTGCCCCTGCTCGTGGCGGACAAGGAGGACTTCCGGGTGTACGCCGATCCGGCGGGGCATCCGTTCTGCCTGTGCCGGATCGAGCACCCGTAGGGCCGCGGCCTCTTCCGGCTCTGCCGGATCGAGCACCCGTAGGGCAGCGTTCCTTCTCCCGTCTCTGCCGGATCGAGCACCCGTAGGTTCGCGGCCCGGCGGGCGACGGCAGGCCCGTCGGTTCTAGCCGTCCAGGTCGGAGATCTTCGCCGTCGACGGCTCGCGGCGGTCCCGGACCGCGCGGGCCGTGAAGTCGGCGCCGCGCAGGACGCGTTGGACGTTGCCCCAGGTCAGCAGGGCGATGTCGGACTCGGACCAGTCGCGGCGCAGGAGTTCGGCGATGAGGTGCGGGTAGCAGGAGGCGTCGGTGAGGTCCTGGGGGTGGGCGGTGCCGGCGTCGTAGGTGCCGGACAGGCCCACGCACTCGGGCCCCGCGAGGGTGCGCACATGGTCGAGGTGGTCGGCGACGTCCCGGACGGACGGGCCGGTCTGTTCGGCGGTGAGCGGCACCATGCACAGGCCCTTGGCGGCGCCCAGCGCGACGAGCAACTCGTCGGGGAGGTTGGCGGGGTGGGGCCGCAGGGCGCGGGCGGCGGAGCGGGTGCACACGAGCGGCGCCTTGGACACGGCGAGGGCGCGGCGGACGGTGTCGGCGGAGGCGCCGGAGAGGTCGGCGAGGACACCGAGCCGGTTCATCTCGCGCAGCATCTCCTCGCCGAACCGGGTCAGTCCCGCCTCGCTCGCCCAGCTCACCCCGGACAGCGTGAGCACGCGCAGGCCGAGGGCGTGCAGGGAGCGCAGGATGCCGAGCGAGTCGCCGACGGCGGCGGCGCCGGCCGGACCGAGCAGCACGGCGACCCGGCCGCAGTGCCGTACGTCGGCGATCTCCCCGGCGGTCCGGGCCAGCCGCAGGCCCTCGGGGTGGGCCCGTACGACGGTCTTCACCAGGTCCAGCTGCTCCAGGGTGGCGCCGACGGCCCGGTCGCCGCCGATGCTCTCGGGCAGGTGCAGCGACCAGAACAGCGCGGCGACATGGCCCTCGCGCAGGCGCGGTACGTCCGTGTCGACGGAGCTCTCGCCGATTTCCAGGTCGTACCAGGGCAGGTGGCGCAGGGCCCAGGGCAGTCCGCTGTAGCCGTCGGCGACGGGGTGTGCGTCGAGGATCGCGTGGGCCCGCTCCAGGGGTGCGGTGTCCGGGTCGGAGACGGGCGTGTAGGGCTCCGGGGCGGCGAACGGGTCGGGCAGGGCGTCGATCTCGCCGACCTCGCTGGTGGTGTGCAGTTCGTCCTGGAGGTCTGCCATGGCGGGCTCCGTACGTCGTGATCGTCGACATGATCAGCAGTACGGTCACGGTCGCACGGGGCGGGGAGGGGTTCTCGGTGGGTGGGGCGTTCGGGGGTACTCAGCCGCCCCTGGCCACCTGGATGACCTCGTCGAGCGTGTCGCGGGAGCGGACCAGGTCGGCGATCATGCGGTCGATGCGGTCACGCTCGCGTGCGAGGTCGTCGACCAGCCTCGGCGTCGCGACGGCCGAGGGTCCGCCGTCCGCGTCCCGCATGCAGGGCAGCAGTTGCGCGATCTTGCTGCTGTGCAGCCCGGCCGCGAACAGCTCCTGGATCCGGATGACCCGGTCCACGGCCGCCTCGGGGTAGTCCCGGTGCCCGCCGGGGGTGCGGTCGGCCCGCAGCAGCCCCTGGGTCTCGTAGTAGCGCAGCGACCGTTCGCTCACACCGGTGCGCCGGGCCAGTTCGCCGATCCGCATGGCCACCCCGTCCTGAATCTGACACTGATGTCAGCTTCCAGCGTACGGTCATGACGAATCCGCAGGAACCCGCCGCCGACGGCACCCGGAGACCGGCGGGAGCGGTGACCGGCGTACGGGGGCGGGGCGCCGGTCGCACCGACTGCCCCGCCCTCGACGCGGCTGTTCAGCCGTCCAGCGACTCGATGGTGGCGTTGGACGGCGGGCGCGTCGCCTGGAGGTCGCGCGCCACGTCCTCCGCCGCGCCGAGCACCCGTACCGCGTTCTGCCAGGTGAGCTTGGCGAGGTCGGACCTGGACCAGCCGCGGTCGAGCAGCTCGGCGATCAGGTTCGGGTAGCCGGAGACGTCGTCCAGGCCGTCCGGGGTGAAGGCCGTGCCGTCGTAGTCGCCGCCGATGCCCAGGTGGTCGATGCCGGCCACCTCACGCATGTGGTCCAGGTGGTCGGCGACCGTGGACACGGTGGCGATCGGGCGCGGGTGGCGCTCCTCGAAGGCGCGGTGCACCTTCATCGCGTCCGGGGTGGTGGCGAGGTGGTGGAAGCCGTGGGCGCGCATGTTCTCGTCCGCGGCGGCGGTCCAGTCGACCGCTGCCTGGAGAACGAACTTGGGCACGAACGTCACCATCGCCATGCCGCCGTTGCCGGACAGCCGCTCCAGGACGTCGTCCGGGATGTTGCGGGGGTGGTCGCACACGGCCCGCGAGGAGGAGTGGGAGAAGATCACCGGCGCGAGCGTGGCGTCCAGGGCGTCCCGCATCGTCGTCGCCGCCACGTGCGAGAGGTCGACGAGCATGCCCTCGCGGTTCATCTCCCGCACCACCGCCCGGCCGAAGGCCGACAGCCCGCCGACACCGGGCTCGTCCGTCGCGGAGTCCGCCCAGTCGTTGTTGTCGTTGTGGGTGAGGGTCATGTAGCGCACGCCGAGCGCGTACAACGCGCGGAGCGTGGCGAGGGAGTTGGCGATGGAGTGGCCGCCCTCGGCCCCCATCAGGGAGGCGATACGGCCCTCCGCCCGCGCCGCCTCCATGTCCGCCGCCGTCAGCGCGGCCCGCAGGTCCGCGGGGTGCCGGTCGATCAACTGCCGTACGCAGTCGATCTGTTCCAGCGTCGCCGGCACCGCGTCGGGCAGGTCCGAGCGGACGTACACCGACCAGTACTGCGCCCCGACCCCGCCGGCCCGCAGGCGCGCGAGGTCGGTGTGGAGGTGGGCGCTCTGGTCGGCGGCGAGGTCCCGGGCGTCGAGGTCGTAGCGGACCTGTTCGCGCAGCGCCCAGGGCAGGTCGTTGTGGCCGTCGACGACCGGGAACTCGGCGAGGAGTTCCCGGGCTGTCTCCCTCGCGCTCACGGCCGTCACTTCCCGAAGCCGAAGCCGCCGTTGCCCGAGCCCTCGACCTTGGCGCGCAGCCGCCTGCCCTTCTCGGTGGCCTGGTCGTTCAGCTCCTGCTGGAACTCCTTCATGCGCCCGAGGAGTTCCTCGTCGTGGGCGGCGAGGATGCGGGCCGCGAGGAGGCCGGCGTTACGGGCGCCGGCGACCGAGACGGTGGCGACCGGGACCCCGGCCGGCATCTGCACGATGGAGAGCAGCGAGTCCATGCCGTCGAGGTACTTCAGCGGCACCGGGACGCCGATGACCGGCAGCGGGGTCACCGAGGCGAGCATGCCGGGCAGGTGGGCGGCGCCGCCCGCGCCCGCGATGATCACCTTGACGCCACGGCCGGCCGCCTCCTCGCCGTACGCGATCATCTCGCGGGGCATGCGGTGGGCGGAGACGACGTCGACCTCGTAGGCGATCTCGAACTCGTCGAGCGCCTGGGCGGCGGCCTCCATGACGGGCCAGTCGGAGTCCGACCCCATGACGATGCCAACAACGGGGCTCATTCGGTGATCGTGCCTCTCAGGTAGCCGGCAGCGTGACGGGCGCGCTCCAGCACGTCGTCCAGGTCGTCGCCGTAGGTGTTGACATGGCCGACCTTGCGGCCGGGCTTCACGTCCTTGCCGTACATGTGGATCTTCAGCTGGGGGTCGCGGGCCATGCAGTGCAGGTACGCGGAGTACATGTCCGGGTAGTCCCCGCCGAGGACGTTGGCCATGACCGTCCACGTCGCGCGCGGGCGCGGGTCGCCGAGGGGGAGGTCGAGGACCGCGCGGACGTGGTTGGCGAACTGGGAGGTGATCGCGCCGTCCATCGTCCAGTGCCCCGAGTTGTGCGGGCGCATCGCGAGTTCGTTGACGAGGATGCGACCGTCGCGGGTCTGGAACAGCTCGACGGCGAGGTGGCCGACGACGTCCAGTTCCTTGGCGATGTTCAGGGCCATCTCCTCGGCCCTGAGCGCGAGGGACTCCGCGAGGTCCGGGGCCGGGGCGATCACGGTGTCGCAGACGCCGTTCACCTGCTGGGACTCCACGACCGGGTAGGCGACGGCCTGGCCGTGCGGGGAGCGCACGACGTTGGCGGCGAGCTCGCGGACGAAGTCGACCTTCTCCTCGGCGAGCACGGGGACGCCGGCCCGGAAGGGGTCCTCGGCCTCCTCGACGCTGTCGACCACCCACACGCCCTTGCCGTCGTAGCCGCCGCGGACGGTCTTGAGGACGACGGGGAAGCCGTCGCCCTCCGCCGCGAAGGCCGCCACGTCCTGCGGGTCGCTCACGATCCGGTGCCGTGGGCACGGCACCCCGATCGCGACGAGTTTCGCCCGCATCACGCCCTTGTCCTGGGCGTGCACCAGAGCGTCGGGCCCGGGGCGCACGGGGATGCCGTCCGCCTCCAGCGCCCTGAGGTGCTCGGTGGGTACATGTTCGTGATCGAAAGTGATCACGTCGCAGCCCCTCGCGAAGTCACGCAGCGTGTCGAGATCGCGATAGTCGCCGATGACGACATCGCCTACGACCTGCGCCGCGGAATCCTGAGGGGTGTCACTGAGGAGCTTGAACCTGATGCCGAGCGGGATGCCCGCCTCGTGTGTCATACGAGCGAGCTGCCCCCCGCCGACCATGCCGACTACCGGGAACGTCACACACCTAGGGTATCGGCCGCGCCACGGCGGCCGGATTCCGCTCCTCTTATGAGCCTCTTTCCCGCTCTGTGGCCTGGTCCACGGGCAACCGGGAAGGGGGATGGTTAGCATGGCTGGGTTGACGAAACCCGCTGACCGACCGACTGGGGGCCTGCAAGACCATGGGACCAGGTTCCTCAGGACTGCGAAGGTTCTTCCGAGAGGTCGCCAAGTTCGGCGCCGTGGGCGGTGCCGGCCTGCTGGTCAACCTCCTGGTGTTCAACCTCGTCCGGCACCTCACCGAGCTGCCGGTGGTCCGGGCCAGCGTCATCGCCACGGTGGTCGCGATCGCCTTCAACTACGTGGGCTTCCGCTACTTCACCTACCGTGACCGCGACAAGAGCGGCCGCACCAAGGAACTGACCCTGTTCCTGCTGTTCAGCGCGATCGGTCTGGTCATCGAGAACGGCGTGCTCTACGCCGCGACCTACGGCTTCGGCTGGGACAGCCCGTTGCAGAGCAACATCTTCAAGTTCGTCGGCATCGGCATCGCCACCCTGTTCCGCTTCTGGTCCTACCGCAGCTGGGTCTTCAAGGCCCTGCCCGTCAGGGAGGCCGTGGCCAGTGCCGAGTCCTTCCTGGAAGAGGCGACCGTGACGAGGCCCCGGCCCACCCAGCGCGTGCCGTAGGGCCGGACGGGCGGACCGGCTAGCGGACCGTGGGCTCCGCGTCCGCCGGCGGCTTCTGGGCCGGCGTGCGCGACAGGAAGAGGCCGAACACCGCGGGCTGGGCCTGGAGCATCTCCAGGCGCCCCCCGTCGGCCTCCGCGAGGTCCCGGGCCACCGCGAGGCCGATGCCGGTGGAGTTCCGGCCGCTGATCGCCCGCTCGAAGATCCGCGCCCCCAGGTCGGCGGGGACGCCCGGTCCCTCGTCGGTGACCTCGATGACGGCCTGGTTGCCGGTGACGCGGGTGCGCAGCGCCACCGTGCCGCCGCCGTGCATGAGGGAGTTCTCGATCAGCGCCGCCAGCACCTGGGCCACCGCGCCCGGGGTGCCGACCGCCCGCAGATGCCGCTTGCCGGAGCTCACGATGGCGCGGCCCGCGCTGCGGTAGGCGGGGCGCCACTCGGCGAGCTGCTGCTGGATGACCTCGTCGAGGTCGAAGGAGACGGCGGAGCCGGTGCGGGGGTCGCGGGCGTTGGTGAGCAGCCGCTCCACCACGTCCGTCAGGCGTTCCACCTGCGTGAGCGCGATGGTGGCCTCTTCCTTCACGGTGTCCGGGTCGTCGGTGAGGGTGATCTCCTCAAGGCGCATCGACAGGGCCGTCAGAGGCGTCCGCAGCTGGTGGGAGGCGTCGGCGGCGAGGCGCCGCTCCGCGGTGAGCATCCGGGCGATGCGCTCGGCGGAGCCGTCCAGGACGTCGGCGACCCGGTCCAGCTCGGGGACGCCGTACCGCTTGTGCCGGGGGCGCGGGTCCCCGGAGCCGAGGCGTTCGGCGGTCTCGGCGAGGTCGGTCAGGGGCGAGGCCAGCTTGTTGGCCTGCCGTACGGCGAGCAGCACGGCGGCGATCACCGCGAGCAGCGCGACCGCGCCGATGATCAGCAGGGTGCGGCCGACCTCGCGGGTCACGGACGAGCGGGGCTCCAGGACGGTGACCGTCTCGCCCTCCTCGCCCTTCTCGGTGGCGCTGATGACGTCGCCGACCGGCTTGGTGCCGACCTCGATGGCCGGCTCGCCGGGGATGTGGATGACGGCGTACCGCTCCCCCGCGACCTGTTCCCTCAGCACCCGCGCGTCGACGGTCTGCTCGCCGAGCAGCCGGCTGTCCACGATGCTGGCCAGCCGGACCGCCTCGGAGTCGACCCGCTCCTGGGCGCTGTTGCTGATGGTGCGGGTCTCGACGATGACCAGGGAGACGCCGAAGACGGCGATGACGACCAGCACCACGGCGAGGGTGGACTGGATGAGACGGCGACGCACGGGGCCCCTCCGGGCGGGTCACTTCCCCAGGCCGGTGCGGGGCACCCGCCTGGGGGCGCGGGGAACTACGCGGCCGGCCGCAGTCCACCCGCAGGGACAACACGACATGCGGAAGCTAGCTCTTCTCGAACCGGAAGCCGACTCCGCGCACGGTGGCGATGTAGCGCGGGTTGGCCGCGTCGTCGCCGAGCTTCTTGCGCAGCCAGGAGATGTGCATGTCGAGGGTCTTGGTCGACGACCACCAGGTGGTGTCCCAGACCTCGCGCATCAGCTGGTCGCGGGTGACGACCCGGCCGGCGTCGCGCACCAGGACCCGCAGCAGGTCGAACTCCTTGGCGGTGAGCTGGAGCTCCTCCTCGCCCATCCACGCACGGTGCGACTCGACGTCGATGCGCACCCCGTGCGTCGCCGGCGGCTGCGCCGGCTCCGCGGCGCCGCGCCGGAGCAGGGCCCGCACCCGGGCAAGCAGCTCGGCGAGCCGGAACGGCTTGGTGACGTAGTCGTCGGCGCCGGCGTCGAGGCCCACGACAGTGTCCACCTCGTCCGCGCGCGCGGTCAGGATGAGGATGGGCACGGCATGGCCCTCGGCACGCAGCCGACGTGCCACCTCGAGGCCGTCCATGCCGGGGAGCCCGAGGTCCAGCACGACCAGATCGATGCCGCCCTGGATGCCGGCGTCGAGCGCGGTGGGGCCGTCCTCGCGCACCTCGACCTCGTACCCTTCCCGGCGCAGTGCGCGGGCCAGCGGCTCCGAGATGGACGCGTCGTCCTCGGCGAGCAGTACACGGGTCATGAGCTGATGGTAGACCGCGTTTGACAGAACATGGGGTGTGATCGCGAGCGCGTGATTCTTACCATGGGGCGATCCGGCACGAACCTCTGTACCGGAGGTGAGGATCGGGTAAGGACCTTAGAAAAGGTGTGTACGGTTCCGCTGACGCCTGTGATCCATCTCTCAAGTCCTTCCATTTCCGGCACTGTCCTGCCGTATGGTGAAAGACGCCTTTAGCACCAACGGGGACCTTTGGCGGTTACTTCACGCCGAAGGTCTCTCTTTGTGTGCGGCCGGCTCACGCCGGCCTGGAAGGAATGACCCGTGGCCGGGCCCCCAGGAGGGGACGGCGACCACCGGGCGCGCCGGCCGCTCATCGCGCCGACGCGTCCCGACCAGCAAGGAACGACCATGGCGTCCAGCCTGACGAAGGACTCGGTCCGCCCGGGCACCCCCGGCACCGAGCAGACCTTCTTCGGCCACCCCCGCGGACTGGCCACACTCTTCATGACCGAGATGTGGGAGCGTTTCTCCTACTACGGCATGAGGGCTCTCCTCCCGCTGTACCTCGTTGCCCCGGGCGGCCTCCACCTCAGCGCCGCGACCGCCACCGCGATCTACTCGGTGTACGTGTCGCTCGTGTACCTGCTCGCCCTGCCCGGCGGCTGGTTCGGCGACCGCGTCTGGGGTCCCCGCAAGACCGTCGCCGTCGCCGGTGCGGTGATCATGCTCGGCCACCTCACCCTGGCCCTGCCGTCCTCCGGCACCTTCTACGCCGGTCTCGGCCTCGTCGCGATCGGCTCCGGGCTGCTGAAGGCCAACATCTCCACGATGGTCGGCCACCTCTACGACGGCCCGGACGACCCGCGTCGCGACGGTGGCTTCACCGTCTTCTACATGGGCATCAACCTCGGCGCCTTCGCCGCGCCGCTGATCATCGGCACCATCGGTGAGAACGTCGACTGGCACCTGGGCTTCGCGCTCGCCGCGCTCGGCATGGCGCTGGGCCTCGGCCAGTTCCTGATCGGCTCCCGCCACCTCGCCGAGCGCTCCAGCGTCGTCCCGACGCCGCTGTCGGCCGAGGAGAAGCAGTCCACGCTGCGCAAGGCCGCCGTCTGGGCCGCCATCGCCGCGGTCTTCTACGCGATCGTCGGCTTCTCCGGCCACTACACCCTGAACTGGATCCTGGTCCCGCTGACCCTGCTCGGCCTGATCATCCCGGTGATGGTGCTGGCCCGCATCAAGCGCGACAAGCAGCTCGACCGCACCGAGCAGAAGTCGATGTCGGCGTACATCTGGTTCTTCGTCGCCGCGGCCGTCTTCTGGATGATCTACGACCAGGGCGGCTCGACCCTGTCGATCTTCGCCGACTCCTCCGCCGACAACACCATCCTCGGCTGGGAGTTCCCGGTCTCCTGGTACCAGTCGGTCAACCCGGTCCTGATCATGGCCCTGGCCCCGGTCTTCGCCTGGTTCTGGCTCGCGCTGAACCGGCGCGGCAAGGAGCCGAGCACCATCGTGAAGTTCTCCTCCGGTCTGGTCCTGGTCGGCGCGTCGTTCTTCCTGTTCCTCGCCCCGCTGACGATCGCCGAGGGCGGTCACAAGGCGGCCGCGGCGTGGCTGGTGGCGATCTATTTCGTCCAGACCGTCGGTGAGCTGCTGCTCTCCCCGGTCGGCCTGTCGGTGACGACGAAGATGGCCCCGGCGAAGTACGCCTCCCAGATGATGGGTGTCTGGTTCCTGGCCGTCACCGCCGGCGACGCCACGACCGGTCTGCTCTCCATCGCGGGCGTCGACCTGAACAGGACGGGCGTCGTCGCCCTGGAGGCCACGCTCGCCGCGGTCGCCGGTGTCGCGATCTGGATGTACCGCAACCGCGTCAAGGAGCTCATGGGCTCGGTCCGCTGACGTGACCTCGTAGGAACGCGTGGCGTTTCTCTCGAACGCAGGGCCACCGCACCACCCGGTGCGGTGGCCCTGCGGGGTTTTCCGCTCGGACTCCGGCGCGGCCGCGCACCATCACAGACATGCGTCGTGCTCTCGTCCCGGTGGCGGCCGCCCTCGGCTTCCTGCTCTCGTCGTCCGGCGCCGTCGTGGAGGCGGCCCCCGAGACGCTCCCCTACGGCAGCCATGCCCGCCAGACCGTCACCGTGTACGGCGAGCGGGGCGCCCCCGCGCTGGTGATCCTGCACGGCGGGTACTGGGCCGAGGACGCCGACTGGAGCCGGACCGCGCGGTGGCTGGCGGCACGGGGCTTCCGGGTCTACGAGACGGACTACCGGCTCAACACCGACGCCCGTTGGCCCGCGCAGCGCGAGGACGTCCGCGCCGCGCTGCGCTGGATCGCCGCCGACTCCCCGGGGCGCCCCCTGGTCCTCGGCTCCTCCGCGGGCGGCCAGCTCGCCCTGGACGCGGCGGCCTACGGCGCGGGCGGGGCGCTGGTCCGGGGGGTGGTCGCGCTGTCCCCGGTCGCCTCCCCGTACCGGGCCTGGGTGGACGGCGGCCGCCCCGGGGCCACGGCGGCACAGCGCCGGCTGCGCCAGGAGGCCCGCCGCCTGGTGGGCTGCGCCCCCGACCGCGCGGACCCCCGCTGCCGCGCCCGCTGGAACGACCTCGCGGCCCGGACCCACGCCTCCGGCCCGGACGACGCGCCGATGCTCCTCATCCACTCCCGCGGGGACTTCGTCCCCCCGGCCCACTCCGCCGACGTCGCCGCGGCGGAACGCCGGTCGGGCCACCGTGACATCACCGTCCGCACCTGGCAGGGCTCGGCACACGGCGGCGCCCTGATGCCGGCGGCGCGAGAGACGATCCTGCGCTGGCTGCGGGGGCACGCCTGAGGGCCGGATGGCCGGCCCGCCTCACCGGTCCCCCTGGGCGCGGAGGGCCCGCAGGGGGCGAGGGGTGGCGCCCGGCGACCGGCGCGAATCCCGCCGTCCACCCTGCCGGGGCCCCGAGGGCGCGCTACCGCAGCCGCCGCCGTCCGGGCAGGAAGGTGAAGACCGCCGCGCCCAGCAGGACGGCCGTACCGGCGACCAGACCCAGCGCCTTCAGCGCGTCGTGGTCCTCGGCGCCGGTATCGGCGAGACCGCCGGACGAGGAACCGCCGATGGCGGACCCACCGCCGGTGGCGGACGAGCCGCCGGACGCCCCGCCCGCCTGCTCGGTCGTGTCCAGGGTCAGTGACACCGACGTGCTGTCCGGCGTGCAGGTCGTCGTCGTACCGAGCGCCTCGATCGTCAGCACACCCGGCGACAGCGTCGACTCCCCCGTCGCCCCCGGCTTGTAGGTGCCGGTCATGTCCGGGATCTCGATCGGGTCGCCGGACGTGATCTCCTCGGCGTTGGTGGGGCCCTCCACCCGCACGGAACCCTGGTCGTCGCCGCCCAGGACCACCTGCATCGACGGCTTGATCGAGTCCTTCGGGAGGTTGGCCGGGCTGTCCATCGGCGACTTCTTGAACTGGACGGTGAGCCCGTAGTTCCCGCCGTCCTTCTCGGCGTTGATCTGGATCGTGGAGGTCGCCTTCTGCGTGCCGATGGGCGAGGCGCAGGTGTAGGGGATGTCGACGACCTTCCCGGTGAACGCGGTCTGGCCGCCGCCGGTGTCGGACGGACTGGCGGAAGGGCTCTCCGTGGCACTGTCCGTCGGCGTGGGGGACGTGCTCCCGCTCCCGGTCGGACTCGGAGTCGGTGACGAACTCCCGTCCCCCTCCTCGACCTTGATGGTCGCCGCCGGCCGCACGGTCTCCGTGGGCGCGCAGTTCGTGTCCGTGCCGAAGGCGGTGATCTTGTACGCGTCCGGCGTCAGCGTCACGTCGCCGGCGGTCGTCAGCCTCAGCTTGCCCTTCATGGCGGAGAGCACCATGGCGCCGCCCTTGGGAATGGGCGGGTTCTCCTGCGGCCCCTCCATGGGTATGGCGGCGGTCTGGGCGCCGGCCGCCTCGAGCGTGCCGGACGGCTTCACGGAGTTGGCCGGCAGGTCGATGAGGTCGGGGTTCTTGGAGGCGGCCTGGACGAACGTCCACACCACCTCGACCTCGTCACCGACCTTCGCGGTGGCGGGGGCGGTGATCTCCACCTTGCTGGTGCCCTCGACGGGGTCGAGCCCGGAGGCGGCGGGCGGCACGCACCTGGTGGCGAACGACACCTCGGCGGCCTGCGCGGGCGACGCGGCGGCGGCCAGGACGACACCGGCACAGACGAGTACCGGTACGGCTCTCCATCGCTCTCTCACGTGGATCCCTTTCTGGTGGGGGTCGTCGGGGTGTCGTCGTGCGGTGCGGAGAGCCGACCGGCCGCGCCCGGATCGGAGTCCGGGGTGAACCACGGCAGGGTCGAGGAGGTGGGCGGCTCCTGGTCCGGGGTGTGCAACCCCGGGAGCCGCAGGGTGAGTTCGGGCCTCCGGAGCCGGGCCGGGGACCGGCCGTGGCCGGTCCCGTGCGGCCGGTGCGGCCGGTGCGGTCGACGGGTCCGGTGGGGTCGGCGGGGCCGTATCCGGTCGACCACGGCCATCCCGACCCGGAACAGGGCGGCGGGCACGACCAGACAGACCAGGACCCAGAACAGGGTCACGCCCCAGGGCCGGCCCACGCCCCAGGGCTGTTCGGCGAGGACCTTGCCGCCGTACTTCAGCGACACCGTGTAGTCGCCGTGCGCGCCGCCCGCGAGCTCGACGGGCAGTTCGACGCGCGCCTTCTTGCCGGGGGCGATCGTGCCCCGCCACTGCTGCTCCTCCCACTGGGGCGCGAACACGCCGTGCGAGGTGCCGATCTGGAAGAGGGGGTTCTTGATCTCGGAGGTGCCGACATTGCCGACGGTGAGGACGAGGGTGCGGGCGGGCGGCGCCCCGAACCAGGTCAACAGCCCGTCGGAGCCGTCCAGGCGGGTGTCGGTGAGGACCGACAGACGTCCGCCGGACGCCTCCGCGGGCAGCGGTTCCACGGCGTGCCCGGCGACCTGGAAGATGGCGTCGGCCTCGGCCTTCGCCCCGGTCACCGCCGCCACGTGCACCACGCACGGGCAGGGCACGGGCGGTTCGGCGACCGGCAGTCTCCTGCGGAACCGGCCGTCGGCGCCGGTGGTGACGGCCCGACCGTCGGCGTTGGCACAGGAGTTGGTGCCCCCGGGCACCCCCCGCGACGGCACGGCCTGTCCGCAGATCAGCACCGTCAACAGGGTCTTCGCCCGCCAGCCGCTCCCGGTGACGGTGACCGAACCGCCGGTCCCGGCCTGCGAGGTGGAGAGCCTGACGGTCGGCCGCTCGGCGGCCGGGGCGACCGACGGCGAGGCCATGACCGACACCAGCGCCAGGAACACCGTCAGCACCGCCACACGCACCTTCACGACACCGCTCCCGTCAACTCGTCCGCCCGGCAGCCCGGTTCGCCCGCACCGGCCCCGCGGCACCTGTGCCGTCGTACGACAAGCAGCGCGCCCCCGGCCGCAGCCGTGAGCAGCCCCGGCGCGGCGGCCCCTGAGGCGCGTCTCAACCAGCGGTACGCCGATGCCTACGGGTGAGCCACAAGGTGCCCGCCGCCCCCGCGAGCAGCACCGTGCCCCCGAGCGTCCCGAGCGCGATCGCCGAGCCCTCGGGCCCGGTCTGCGGCAGCGACGCCCCCGACCCCGCGTCGGAGCCGCTCGGGGCGGACCCGGCGGACCCGCCCGCCGCCGTCACGTCGAGGGTGAGCGAGGGCCCGGGGCTGTTCGTCGGTGTGCACGTGGTCGTCGTACCGAGGGCCATGATGGTCAGCACCCCCGCTGTGAAGGTGACCTTGCCGGACTTCGCCGGCGTGTACGTACCGCTCAGATCATTGATCTTGATGGGGGTGTTGGCGGGCAGCACGGCCTGGTTCGCCGGTCCGGTCACCTTCAGCGTGCCCTTCTCCGCGCCGCCCAGCTGGATGACCGCGCTCGGTTTCATCGCGCCCTTGCCGAGGTCGACCGGGCTGGAGGAGACGCCCTTCTGCCAGGACATGGTGATCGTCCAACCGCTGCCGCTCTTGACGCCCTTGATGTCGATGGGCGAGACGGCGCTCTTGTCGCCGATCGGCGTCTTGCACTGGTAGGTGACGTCGACGACCTCGGCCCGGGCGGCGGGGGCGGCCATCAGCACCGCCGAGCCGGCCAGGGCCGCGGTGGACGCGAGCGCGGCGGTTCGTTTCCGGTACGACACGGTTCCGCTCCCTCTTGCTCGTTACTGGGTTCCCTTGACTGGTTCCTGACGGCACATCAGATCGGCCGTCAAGGTACGCCCGGGCTCGCGAGGAGGGAAGACAAGAGGCGCGCCGGAGTTGTGACGATCCGGCGCGCGCGGAAGGGGGCCCGGGTAGAGGGCAACCCTGGGTGACTCTCAGGGGGAGGTTCGGGGAACGGGTCCGCCGCGCCGCCGGCCTCACGGGCGAGCGGATGCGACGGCGGTGCGGATCAGGCCGGTGCGCCCAGTTCCGCCCAGACCTTCTTGCCCGCGGTGCCGGGACTGCGGACCACGCCCCAGTCCAGGCAGAGGCGCTGGACGATGAACATGCCGTGTCCGCCGGGGCGACCCGCGCGGTGCGGGGTGCGGGGGGCCGGCTGGCCGGCGCCCTTGTCGGAGACCTCGACGCGGATCACCTTGTTGTCGAGGGCGATCCACAGCTCGTCCGGGCCCTCGGCGTGCAGACAGGCGTTGGTGACCAGCTCGGAGACGACGAGCAGCACATCCTCGGCGGCGGCCCGCTGGTCGGCGGTGGCGGCGGGCAGCCAGCCCCACGCGTACAGCGCCTGGCGGGCGAAGTCGCGCGCGAGTGGCACGACACCGCTCGCGTCGTCGAAGTTCAGCCTGCGGACCTGCCGGCCCGCCGACGACTCGGGCGGCACGGCCGCACCCCCTTCGGACACCCCGGAAGCGCCGTCGGCCTCCGGGCCGCGGTCGCCCGGCGAGAAAGGCCGGGTGCTGCTCATCAGCGCTTCACCTCACCGATTCACCAGTTCACGATTCAATCGTCAGATCATTTGGATCAGGGGGCAGTGCGCGGCTCGACGGTGGATCCGTGGCCGCGCCCGACTCCTGCTCCTGGAATGTCTCCTGCCCGACCGAACCGGCAGAACACCCCCTGTTTCGGCACACGTCCTCCGACACGGGTCGTGACGCGTGGGAAACCCCGGCCGCGCTGGGGCGTCCGGGGCGCCACGGACCCGTCGACCGGCTCAGCCGGTCTCGTCGGCCAAGGCCGCCTCAAGCGTGTCATGGACCGTGAAGACCGCATCGGCCCCCGTGATCTCGAAGACACGCGCCACCACAGGCAACATGCCGGCGAGATGCACCCCGCCGCCTGCTGCCTCCGCCTTCAGTCGTGCGCCGAGAAGTACGTTGAGCCCGGTGGAGTCGCAGAACTCCAGACGCGAGCAATCCACCACCAGCCGACTGAAGCCGTCCTCGAGGCAAGCCTCGAGCGGCTCCCGCAACAAATCGGCGGTGTGGTGATCCAACTCACCCGCCGGAGTCACGACGGCGCTGGCGCCCTCTTTCCGCACCTCGACCAGAAGCCGGCCAGACTGTGCGCTGCCGACCGTCCCGCGGTCCATGCCGTCTCTCTCTCCCGACGTCCGTGGCTGCTACTGACGCCCACGAACACTACGCCTTCTCCACACCCTTCGACACCCGAACAATCACCCACAAACAGACATAACCGCACAGAACACACTTGCGGTCCTGTCAGGAAACCGGGTAGGGCTAGTAGAGACACGTACTCGACACGGCCGGCTTTGGAGGCGCCGCACACCGCAGTGCACGAACTGGCTTCGGCAGCCATATGCCGAGAACGATGGAGGACATCATGTCACCCCGGCTCGACGCATCGCATACCCCTCGAGCGACGTCGGCATCCCCCACGGAACATCTGAATCCCATCGAGCAGGACGCCGAAGGCGATGTGCTCGCCGGTCTCCCGGAGATCCCGCCCTTCGAAGAGGTGGGGGCCGTGGACGCGCGCGCCCTCTCCAAGACCCTCTTCGCGCGGCTGGAGTCGCTGGAGGAGGGCACGCACGAATACTCGTACGTCCGCAACACGCTCGTCGAACTGAACCTCGCCCTGGTCAAGTTCGCCGCCTCCCGCTTCCGCTCCCGCAGTGAGCCGATGGAGGACATCATCCAGGTCGGCACCATCGGCCTGATCAAGGCGATCGACCGCTTCGAACTGAGCCGTGGTGTGGAGTTCCCCACCTTCGCGATGCCAACCATCGTGGGGGAGATCAAGCGCTTCTTCCGCGACACCTCGTGGTCGGTGCGGGTGCCGCGCAGGCTCCAGGAGCTCCGGCTCGACCTGGCCAAGGCCGGTGACGAGCTGGCCCAGCAGCTGGACCGGGCCCCCACCGTCGGCGAGCTCGCGACACGCCTCGGCCTCAGCAAGGACGAGGTCGTCGAGGGCATGGCCGCCTCCAACGCCTACACGGCCTCCTCCCTGGACGCCCAGCCCGAGGACGACGACGCCGAGGGCGCCCTGGCCGACCGGATCGGCTACGAGGACCACGGCATCGAGGGCATCGAGTACGTCGAGTCCCTGAAGCCCCTGATCGCCGACCTCCCGCCCCGGGACCGCAAGATCCTCTCCCTGCGGTTCGTGGCGGGCATGACCCAGTCGGAGATCGGCGACGAGCTCGGGATCTCCCAGATGCACGTGTCCCGGCTGCTGTCCCGCACGCTGGTGCGGCTGCGCAAGGGACTGACGCTGGAGGAGTGACCTCGCCCGAGCGAACTCGGGAACGGGGCGTGCGGATCAGATCTCGCGCACGCCCCGTCGCCATACCCCGGCGACCAGCGGCACGCCCGGCCGGTAGGCCAGGTGCACATGGCTCGGGGCGTCCAGCAGCAGCAGATCCGCGCGGGCGCCCGGCGTGAGACGGCCGATGTCGTCCCGGCGCAGGGCCGCCGCGCCGCCCGCCGTGGCCGACCAGACCGCCTCGTCCGGGGTCATGCCCATGTCCCGTACGGCGAGCGCGACGCAGAACGGCACCGAGGACGTGAAGGACGAGCCCGGGTTGCAGTCGGTGGACAGCGCCACGGTCACGCCGGCGTCCAGGAGACGGCGGGCGTCGGGCCACTGGGCCCGGGTGGAGAACTCGGCGCCCGGGAGCAGGGTGGCGACGGTGTCGCCGCTCGCGAGGGCGTCCACGTCCGCGTCGGTGAGGTGGGTGCAGTGGTCGGCGCTGGCGGCGTCGAGTTCCACGGCCAGCTGGACGCCGGGGCCGTAGGAGAGCTGGTTGGCGTGGATGCGCGGGTGCAGCCCCTTCGCCCGGCCCGCGGTGAGGATGGCGCGGGCCTGGTCGCCGTCGAAGGCGCCCTTCTCGCAGAACACGTCGATCCAGCGGGCGTACGGGGCACAGGCGTCCAGCATCTCCCCGGTGACGAGGTCGACGTAGGCCGCGGGGTCCTCGGCGTGGTCGGGCGGGACGATGTGCGCGCCCAGGTAGGTGACCTCGTCGGTGTGCGCGGCGGCGATGCGCAGGGCGCGGGACTCGTCCTCGACGGTCAGCCCGTAGCCGGACTTCGTCTCGAAGGTCGTGGTGCCCTGGCGCAGGGCCTCGGCGAGATAGCGGGTGAGGTTGGCCTCCAGGGCCTCGTCGCTCGCCGCCCGGGTCGCGGCGACCGTGGTGCGGATGCCGCCCGCGGTGTAGGAGCGCCCGGACATGCGGGCGTTGAACTCCGCGGTCCGGTCGCCCGCGAAGACGAGGTGGGAGTGGGAGTCGACGAACCCGGGCAGGACCGCCCGGCCGCCCGCGTCGACCCGGTTGTCGGTGGCGGGTGCTTTGCCCGACTCACCGGTCCACACGACACGGTCGCCCTCGATGACGACGGCCGCGTCCCGGACCAGGCCCAGGGGGGAGCCGTCACCGAGGGAGGGGTCGTTGGTGATCAGCGTGGCGATGTCGGTGATGACGGTGCTGCTCATGGCGTCCTTGTCGGTCGTCTTCAGGTGCGGAGGGCTTCGACGGCCCGCGCCAGCGCTTGCGGCACATCCGGTACGAGGGTGTGGGCCCCGTCGCGCACGACGTGCCGTCCGCCCACGATCGTGTGCCGTACGTCCGCCGCCGTCGCCGCGAACACGGCCGTCTCGGCGCCGAGCCGGGGCAGCGGTCCCGCGGTCCTGACCGAGTCGAGCGTGATCGTCGTCAGGTCGGCGAGCGCGCCGGGCTCGATGGTGCCCGCCTCCTCCCAGCCGAGGGCCGCGTGTCCGTCGGCGGAGGCGGCGCGCAGGAGGGCGGCCGCCGTCCAGTGGCCCCGGGTGCGGGTGCGCAGCCGCTCGTCCAGCTCCATCGCGCGTGCCTCTTCGAGGAGGTCGATGACGGCGTGGCTGTCGGAGCCGAGGCAGAGCGGGGAGCCCGCCCTCTGCAGGGCGAGCGCGGGTCCGATGCCGTCCGCGAGGT
Organism: Streptomyces sp. NPDC034103; assembly: GCF_055575395.1. Taxonomy (NCBI): domain Bacteria; kingdom Bacillati; phylum Actinomycetota; class Actinomycetes; order Kitasatosporales; family Streptomycetaceae; genus Streptomyces; species Streptomyces sp. NPDC034103. The sequence continues at coordinate 64,196 of NZ_JBVISS010000007.1, forward strand.
CCCGTTCCGTCGTCGGGCACATGCAGGTGCCGGTGCCCGAGCCGCCGAGCAGGGCGATGTCCTCGTCGGTGAGGTGGGTGTTGTGGACGCCGGTGGTGCGCGGGCCGAGGACGCCGTGCTCGGCGAGCAGCCGGGTGGGCGTGCAGCCGTGGGCCTCGCGGCAGGCGTCGTTCTCGGCGGTCTGCTCGGACAGGTGCACATGGAGCGGGGCCCCACGCTCCTCGGCCCACCGGGCCACGGTCGCCAACTGGTCGGCGGGCACGGCCCGTACGGAGTGCACGGCCGCACCGATCCGCGCGTGGTCCCGGTCCTTGAGCGCGGCACAGCGTTCGGCCCAGGCGTCCGCGCTGCCGTCGGAGAAGCGCAGCTGGTGGGTGTTCGGGGGCTGCCCGAAGCCGGAGGAGAGGTAGACGGTGTCGAGGAGGGTGATGCGGACGCCGGCGTCGGCCGCGGCCGCGAGGAGGGCCTCGCCCATGGCGTTGGGGTCGGCGTAGGGGGTGCCGCCGGGGGCGTGGTGCACATAGTGGAACTCGCCGACGCTCGTCACGCCGGCCAGCGCCATCTCGGCGTAGACCGCGCGGGCGAGGGCGTGGTAGCTCTCCGGGGTCAGCCGGTCGGCCGTGGCGTACATGACCTCGCGCCAGGTCCAGAAGGTGCCGGAGCCGACCTGGACGGTGGAGCGCAGGGCGCGGTGGAAGGCGTGCGAGTGGGCGTTGGCCAGGCCCGGGAGGGTCAGGCCGCGCAGGATCTCGGCGCCGGGGGGCGGGGTGGGCGCGTCGGTGCGGACGGCGGTGAGGCGGCCGTCCGCGACGTCGACCGCGACGCCCGGCTCGACGTGGGTGCCGAGCCAGGCGTGCTCGAGCCAGTACGTCCGCGTGCGCTGCTGGGTCACGTGCAGGCCAGTCCTTCCAGTACGTCGGCGAGGGCGAGCACCCCGGCCACGCAGTCGTCCTCGGCGGCGAACTCCGCCGGGGAGTGCGAGACGCCCGTGGGGTTGCGTACGAACAGCATGGCGGTCGGGATGTGTCCGGAGAGGATCCCGGCGTCGTGTCCGGCGCCGGTTCCGAGGACCGGGACGGTGAGGTGCGTGTCCGTGCCGAGGATCCGGGCGAGTTCGTCGCGCAGCGCGTGGTCGAACTCGACGACGGGGGTGAAGGACTCCCGGACCACGTCGAGGTCGATGCCGTTCCTGCGGGCGTACGCGCGGGCCGCCTCCTCGATGCCGCCGACCACGCCATCGAGGGTCTCCTGCTCCGGCGCGCGGGAGTCGAGCCACCCGCGCACCAGGGACGGGATCGCGTTGACGCCGTTCGGCTCGACGGAGATCTTGCCGAAGGTGGCGACGGCACCGGCGAGTTCGGCCTCGCGGCGGGCGGCGAGCACGGTCTCGGCGTACGACAGCATCGGGTCGCGCCGGTCGGCCAGCCGGGTGGTGCCGGCGTGGTTGGCCTCGCCCCGGAAGTCGAACCGCCACCGCCCGTGCGGCCAGATGGCACTGGCGAGCCCGACCGGGTCGCCGGAGAGGTCCAGCGCCCGCCCCTGCTCGACGTGCAGTTCGACGAAGGCGCCGATGCGCGCCAGCCGCTCGGGGTCGGCGCCGAGGGCGTCGGGGTCGTACCCGGCGGCCTCCATGGCCCTCGGGAGCGTCACCCCGTCCCCGTCGGTCAGCCGGTGCGCCTGCTCGGCGGTGAGCTGCCCGGAGGTGAGCCGCGAGCCGACGCAGGCGAGCCCGAAGCGGGCGCCCTCCTCGTCGCCGAAGTTGACCAGGGCGAGGGGCTTGGTGAACGTGGCGTCGCGGGAGCGGAGTTCGTCGAGCGCGGCGAAAGAGGACACCACCCCGAGGGGTCCGTCGAAGGCGCCCCCGTCCGGCACCGAGTCCAGGTGCGACCCGGTGACGACGGCGTCCCCGGCGGCGGGGTCCCCGAGCCAGGCCCACTGGTTGCCGTTGCGGTCCACCTCGTAGGCCAGCCCGCGGCTGTCGGCCTGCTCCTTGAACCAGGCCCGGCATTCGGCGTCGGCGCCGGTCCAGGCGTAGCGGCGGTAGCCGTGGGAGTCGGGGTGGCGGCCGACGGGGGCGAGGTCGCGCCACATGGAGTGGAAGGAGGCGCCGGGCCGCACAGCTCGCGGGCCCGCGTCCCCGCCCGCCGGCGGGACCTCGGCCTCCACCCGGGGTTTGCCGCGTTCCGTCACGCCGAGTCACCTTCACGCATCGGCACCCGCACACCGCGCTCGTCCGCCACCGACTCCGCGATGTCGTACCCGGCGTCCACGTGCCGGATGACGCCCATGCCGGGGTCGTTCGTCAGGACCCGGCGCACCTTCTCGCCGCCCAGCTTCGTGCCGTCGGCCACCGTCACCTGACCGGCGTGGATGGACCGGCCCATGCCCACGCCGCCACCGTGGTGGATGGACACCCAGGAAGCCCCCGAGGCCACGTTGACCATGGCGTTCAGCAGCGGCCAGTCGGCGATCGCGTCGGACCCGTCGAGCATGGCCTCGGTCTCCCGGTAGGGGGAGGCGACGGACCCGGCGTCCAGGTGGTCCCGCCCGATCGCCAGGGGCGCCGCCAGCTCGCCGCTCGCGACCATGTCGTTGAACCGTTCGCCGGCCTTGTCCCGCTCGCCGTAGCCGAGCCAGCAGATCCGGGCGGGCAGCCCCTGGAAGTGGACCCGCTCGCCGGCCATCTTGATCCAGCGGGCGAGGGACTCGTTCTCGGGGAACAGCTCCAGGATCGCCTTGTCGGTCTTGGCGATGTCGGACGCCTCGCCCGAGAGCGCCGCCCAGCGGAAGGGGCCCTTGCCCTCGCAGAACAGCGGGCGGATGTAGGCGGGGACGAAGCCGGGGAAGGCGAACGCCCGCTCGTACCCGGCGAGTTGGGCCTCGCCCCGGATCGAGTTGCCGTAGTCGAAGACCTCCGCGCCGGCGTCCAGGAAGCCGACCATCGCCTCGACGTGCCGGGCCATCGACTCGCGGGCGCGGGTGGTGAAGCCCGCCGGGTCCTTGGCCGCCGCGTCCGCCATGTCCTCGAAGGCCATGCCGGTCGGGAGGTAGGCCAGCGGGTCGTGCGCCGAGGTCTGGTCGGTGACGATGTCGATGGGGGCGCCTTCGGCGAGCATGCGCGGCAGCAGCTCGGCGGCGTTGCCCAGCAGACCGATGGAGAGCGGGCGGCGGGCGTCACGGGCCTCGACGGCGAGCTGGAGGGCGTGCTCCAGGCTGTCGGCCCGCACGTCCAGGTAGCGGTGCTCGATGCGGCGGTCGATGGCGCGCGGGTCGCAGTCGATGCAGATGGCGACACCGTCGTTCATGGTGACCGCGAGGGGCTGGGCGCCGCCCATGCCGCCGAGGCCGGCGGTGAGGGTGATGGTCCCGGCGAGGGTGCCGCCGAACTTCTTGGCGGCGACGGCGGAGAACGTCTCGTAGGTGCCCTGGAGGATGCCCTGGGTGCCGATGTAGATCCAGGAACCGGCGGTCATCTGGCCGTACATGGTCAGGCCGAGGGCCTCCAGGCGGCGGAACTCCTCCCAGTTCGCCCAGTCGCCGACGAGGTTGGAGTTGGCGATGAGGACGCGCGGGGCCCACTCGTGGGTCTGCATGACCCCGACCGGGCGGCCGGACTGGACGAGCATCGTCTCGTCCTGCTTCAGCGTCCGCAGGGTGCGGACCATGGCGTCGAAGGAGCGCCAGTCGCGGGCCGCCTTGCCGGTGCCGCCGTAGACGACGAGCTTGTCGGGGTGCTCGGCGACCTCGGGGTCGAGGTTGTTCTGGAGCATCCGCAGGGCGGCTTCCTGCTGCCATCCCAGGGCGCTCAGTTCCGTACCGCGGGGCGCTCGGACGGGGCGGGGTCCTGACATGGTCTGCCTCCTGGCGGATCGGGCTGCCGTGGATGTGTTGCCTGGGATCGCGCGGTCGCGGACCGTCTGGCCGCGCACGGTCCAGCCGCGCAGTGTGTGGCCGCGCATTGTGTGGCTGTTATTCACATCCTGACTTTCTGAATAGACCTAGTCAATAGGGCGGTCCCGCGGCGCGGACGCGGAACGGGTGTTTGGCTGGACGCATGGGCGCGGACAACGACCTCACGGGGGACGGCGTGGACGACGGCAACGGGACGGGCAGGACGCGCGCGGCGCGGCGGGACGAGGCGGTACGGGCCGCGGTGGAGCAGAGGCTGTTGGGCCCGGACTCCCCCATCGTGGGCCTGCTGGACGTGCCGGGCATCCGGGAGTCGGCGGCGGAGCTGCGGGCGGCGTTCGACGCGGTCACCGCGCCCGGCACCCCGGTGCTGCACGCCTTCGCGGTGAAGGCCACCCCGCTGGTGCCGGTGCTGCGGCTGCTGCGGGAGGCCGGGATCGGGGCGGAGGTGGCGAGCCCCGGCGAGCTGGCGCTGGCGCGGGCGGCCGGGCTGCGTCCCGAGGCGACCGTCCTGGACTCGCCCGCCAAGACACCGGCCGAGCTGCGGGAGGCGCTGGCGCTGGGGATCGCCGTGAACGCGGACAACCCGCAGGAGCTGGACCGCATCGACGCCCTCATGCGGTCGGCGACCAGCCGCTCACCGCTCGGGATCCGGGTCAACCCGCAGGTCGGCGGGGGTTCCATCGGGGCGACGTCGACGGCCACGGCGACCTCGAAGTTCGGGGTGGGCCTGCGGGACGCGGGCGCCCGGGAGTGGCTGGTGCGCGCCTACGCCGACCGCCCCTGGCTCACCCGGCTGCACACGCACACCGGCTCGCAGGGCATCCCGCTGTCCCTGATGGCGCAGGGCGTCGCCGAGGCGTACACGCTCGCCGAGGAGATCAACCGCCGCCTCGGGCGCCGTCAGATCGACACGCTCGACATCGGCGGCGGGCTGCCGGTGAACTTCGGCTCGGACGCGACGACGCCGACGTACGCGCAGTACGCGCGCCTGCTGAGCGAGGCGGTGCCGGGGCTGTTCGACGGGCGGTACGGGCTGGTGACCGAGTTCGGCCGGTCGCTGCTGGCCAAGCACGGGACCGTGGTGGCCCGGGTCGAGTACGCCAAGAGCGCGGGCGGCCGTCACGTGGCGGTGACGCACGCCGGCGTGCAGGTGGCGACGCGGACGGTCTACGCGCCGGCGTCGTGGCCGCTCAGGATCGCGGCCTACGACGCGAAGGGGCGGCCCAAGGAGGGGCCCGAGGTGGTGCAGGACATCGCCGGGCCCGCCTGCTTCTCGGGCGACCTCCTCGCCCAGGGGCGCGCGCTGCCGCTCCTGGAGCAGGGCGACCACGCGGCGGCGCTGGACACGGGGGCGTACTACGTCGCGCACCACTACGCGTACAACTCCCTCGCCCGGCCCGGGATCTACGGTTTCGCGCCCGACGGGGGCGGCGGGGTCGCCTTCGCGACCGTACGGGCGCCGCAGACGCTCGACGAGATCGTGGCCGAATCCGGTGGGGCGCACGCCTCCGCGCTCACCGCCCTCTGAGCAACCGCGCGCCCTTGACGCACGCCGGTGGACATACGGATCAACTGTTCGGAAAACGAGCTCAGTTGACCCACCTTAGCCGTCCCACGCATGTTCCACCGGAAAATGCCAGAACCCTCACCTCTCGCGCACACACTGCGTAGCTTCGGCGTCACTCAGCCGAACCCCATGCGGGAGGGGAACACGCGGTGCCCGGAATCGACGAGTGTCTGCTCGAAGCCATGCAACTACCCGGTGCCCGGGGCGTCGCCCTGGTCGACTGGACGAGCGGGCTGGCCCTGGGCACCGCCGGGGAGTCACCGGGCGGTGACCAGGAGGCGGCCGCAGCGGAAGCCGCCGAGCTGGCCCGACTGGCCGCCGAACACCGGGCGTTCGCCGCCGACGACGACCTGGCCGACCCCCCGGTCGAGGACGTGATCATCAGCAACCGGGACAGCTACCACATCCTGCGTTTCGTACGGACCTCCTTCGACAGCAGCGTCTTTCTGCACCTGTGGCTGGCCCGCGTGGACGGCAACCTCGCGCTGGCCCGCATCCGGCTCGGCGAGATGACCGGACGGCTGGTGCTGGGATGACCGCGCTGAGAACGACACCGCCGCCCCGGCTGCCGGTGCGCGACAAGACGGAGGCCCAGGTCCGGGCGTGGGGCGGCGTCTCGCCGATGCTGACCCGGCTCGCCGCCGAGCGGGCCACCGGCGTGCTGGTCCGCGAGCGCGGCACCCTGCATCTGTCCGAGGGCCGGGTGGTGCACGCCGACAGCCCCCTGGCACCGGGCCTCGACGTGCTCCTCACCGCCCGCGGCACCCTCGACGGCGCCACCTGGCGGCAGGCGGTCGCCGAGGCCGACGGCCCGCCCGGCGCCGGCCTGCTGCTGGCCGGGCGCGGCCAGCTCACCCGGGGCGCGCTGGAGCTGTGCCACCTGGAGGCGCTGTACGACGCGGCCTACTTCGCCCTGGCGCCCAGCAGCAGCCCGGGCCACTTCCGGTACACCAGCGCGGGCCGCCTCGGTGCCGTCCACCCGGTCACGGTGACCGCCCTGGAGCACGAGACGCTGCGCCGCCGGGACCTGCTGCACCGCATCTGGCCCGACCCGGGGACCGACGAGGCGGCCCTGCTGCGCGCCGACACCCTCGCGGCCCCCGGTCTCAGCGCCCGGCAGCGGGCGGTGCTGGACCTGATCGACGGCTCCCGCACCGGGCCGGACATCGCCCGCGCGCTCGGCCGCCCGGCCTTTCACACCCTGGTGGACCTGCGGCGGATGGCGGCGGCCGGAGTCGTCACCCGCGACCCGCGGACCCCGGCCCCGGCACCCCCGCCCCGACCCCCCGCCGTCCCGGCCCGCGGCGCCCCGATCCCCCTGGCCGTCCGCGGCCCCGCCCCGCACCCCGCGGCAACCCCACCCGAGGTCGCCGACCCCGACATCGCGTTGTTGAAGAGGCTCAGGGATGCGCTGGAGTCCCTTTGAACGGCAGCGGACCCGCGCCGAGGGGAGAGACCTGATGGCCACCGACCCCGAGATCCTCGACGAGCTGCGCCGGCTGCGCAGCCGCGTCCCGCAGCTCACCGGCGCCCTGGCGGCGAGCGTGGACGGCCTCGTGATCGCCCAGGACACCCCCGGTGTCGAGCCCGAGGGCATGGCCGCCCTGACCGCGGCCGCGCTCGGCGTCGCCGTACGGCTGGCGGACGCCACCGGCCAGGGCGACTTCCGCGAGCTGCTGGTGCGCGGGTCCTACGGCTATGTGTCGACGTACGCCGCGGGCCGTACCGCGGTCCTCACCCTGCTCGCCCCGGACGGTGTGAGCGTCGGACGCCTCCATCTGGAGGGCCGGCGCGCCGGCGCCCGGATCGGGGAGGTCGTCGACGCCCGCCCGCCCGCCGAGGCACCCGCGAAGCCCGCCAGACCCGCCACCGCACGCAACCGAACGGCGCGCCCCCCACGCACGACCAACCCGCGCGCATCCACGGAAAGTTGAAACCGAACAACCCCGGAAAGAGGGACATACCGTCATGGCCAACACCGAAACCTGCCTGAAGGAAGCACTCGCCTCCATCGAGGGCGCGACCGGAGTCGCCCTCGTGGACTACACCAGCGGCATGGCGCTCGGCACGATGGGCGGCAGCAAGAGCTTCGACCTCAACGTCGCCGCCGCCGGCAACACCGACGTGGTGCGCGCCAAGCTGCGCACCATGGAGCACCTGGGCCTCAAGGGCCAGATCGAGGACATCCTGATCACGCTCTCCGACCAGTACCACCTGATCCGGCTGATGGCCGGACGCGGCGGCAACGGTCTGTTCCTCCACCTGGTGCTCGACGCCAAGCGCTCCAACCTGGCGATGGCCCGCCATCAGCTGAAGCGGATCGAGGAGGACCTGGAGGTCTGAGGGCCCGACGCTCAGACCAGCGCCGCGGTGCGACGGCGGGCCCCGCCCGGGGCCGCGTCGCCCGCCGCGACGCCGGTGCCGCGGTACGCCCGGACCGCCTTGCCGGCCGGGCGTCCGCCGCGCGCGTCGAGCCAGTCGACCCGCACCCACAGCAGCGCCTCCCCGTCCCGCTCACGGCGCCCGATCCACCCGGCCTTCAGCCACAGCCCGACACCGGTCCCGGCGAGCAGCAGGCCGCCCGCGACCGGCACGGCGACGTTGGCGCCGAGGGCCGCCAGCCAGGCGAGCAGCACCCACCAGCGGTGCCCGTGCCGCCAGTTGCGCACGGTCACGGCCCGGTCCTGGAGCACATCGTGCTTGCCGGCCCGGGCGGCATCGCGCGAGAGAGCGGTGTAGCGCCCGCGCCCGCGGTACGCCACGAGGGCGGCGGCGACGAGGAACAACGCCGCCCCCGCCAGAACCCCGATCCGGCGCCCGGTCAGTCCCGGCACCAGCAGCCCGACACCCGCCGCGAACACTCCGGCCCACCACAGGGGCGCCGCCCCGGCGCGGACCACGACGGCCACCCGAGCGAGCCCTTGACCTCCGCGTGCCACGTCCAGCCTCCTCGTCGTCCTGGCACAGTCCTGATGACCGGGCAGACTAACGGGCGAACGTGAGACGAGCATGAAAAGCCCGCCCGGGCGTCACTCCACGAACAGCCCGCGCGCCGCCGCCTTCGCGTCGAACTCCTCCAGCCTGGCCTGCGCCTCGGGCAGGTGGTCGCACATCGCCTCCAGCAGCACCCGCCCGAGCAGCATCGGCGCGCACGCGGTGTCGAAGGCGAGCCCGGTGCCGACGGCGGCCGGCAGCAGCAGGTCGGAGACCTTGGCGACCGGCGCGAACGCGGAGTCGGCGACGGTCACGACGCTCAGCCCGGCCTCCTTGGCGTACCCGAGGGTGTCCACGACCTCGCGGGGGTGCCGGGGCAGCGCGAAGCACAGCAGCGTCGAGGCACCGGCCCGTACCGCGGCGTCGATCCGGTCGTGGATCATCGTGCCGCCCTCGTGGAGCAGCCGGACGTCCGGGTGGACCTTGGCGGCGAAGTACGCGAACCCGTACGCCTGCGAGGCCGCCGCCCGCAGCCCCAGCACCGGCAGCGGCCGGGACGCCGCCAGCAGCCGTCCCGCCTTCCGCACGGGCCGGGGGTCGGCGAGCAGGTCCGCGAGGTGCCGGAGGTTCTCGATCTCGGCCTCGACGGCCTGCTGGTACTCGTTGCGGGCCACCGCCTCCGCGCTCTGCTCGGCGGGCGCGACCTCGCGCAGGTGCCTGCGCAGGGCGGGGTAGCCGTCGAAGCCGAGGGCGACCGCGAAGCGGGTCACGGACGGCTGGCTGACCCCCGCCAGCTCGGCCAGCTCGACGCTGGACAGGAACGGCACGTCGGCCGCCCGGCGCACCATGCTGTGCGCGATGCGGCGCTGGGTCGGGGTGAGCCGGTGCCCCTCGAAGAGGGCCTGCAGCCGTGCGGCCGGGCTGTCGGCGGTGACCGTTGCCTGCCCCGCCGTCTCCTCCGCGCTCATGACGCGCTCCCCCTCCAGATGTCCGTGAACCGGTCCAGCAGTGCGGCCGCCACCGTCACGTCGTGCGTGAGCGGCCGGTCGGCCTGGTCCTCGTCGAGCACCGACATGGCCAGCTCCAGCGCGCGGCCCACCGGGAGGTCCGGATCGGGACCGTGGTCGCGCATGCGCAGCGCCCGTACGGCGGCGACGAGTGCGCAGCCCACCACCAGACGGTACGCACCGCACGCGCGCAGCGTCTGACGTGCGGCGAGGGAGGCGAAGCCGGCCTGTTCCTCGACGCCCCGGGAGAGTACAGCGTGCCCGAGCGACGCGGGCGCCGAGAAGGCCCGCAGATCACCGAGGGCGGCACCGGCGGCGTACTTCGCGCCGACGCCGGTGGAACGGCCGTAGACGCGGCCGGTCGCGGCGATCCGCCGGGCGGCGTCCCAGGACTCGGCCACCCGCTTCATCGCATCCGTCCCGGGCACCGGCCGCGCCGTGCCGTCGGCGAGGCGTACGACGTCCTCGACCCCGAGTCCGATCCCGTCGAGGACGACCGGGCCGGCGTCCACCGCACCCGGCGCCTCCACGACCCGAGACGACATCAAGCCCGAACTCCCCTCGCCGCGGGCATCCGATCCTGCCGCGCGGTCATCCGTCGCTCCGCACCCGGACCCACCCGTTGACAACCTATTCAGCTACCAAGAACTCTGCATGCCGTTATACAGCCGGGCAAGGGCATCTCATGATCCGGCGCGACCCGCTCCCCCCGGGACAGACCCGGCGGCCCCGACCACGAACAGGGGGGATATCCCCAGTGCGGGGGGCGCGGGCGCTGCCTACCTTGGGTTCCATGACCGGAATGGACGCGCGGGACGCCGACCTGAAGAAGGAACTCGACGCCACCTTGCAGGCACGCAGGGAACTGGGCGAGGAGTACGAGTCCGCGCTGGTCGACTCCTTCCTCGAGAAGGTCGACCAGCGCATCGACGGCGCGGTGGAGCGCCGGGTACGTCGGCAGCTGGCCGAGCAGCAGATGGTGGTGGCCCGGGGCTCCCGGTCGCCGAAGCCCACGGACTCCTGGGGGGAGCGGTTCGGCTTCGGCATCGTCTCGCTGGTCCTGGCGATCCCGCTGTCCGCGATCGGCGGCGGGGTGGCGCACCTCCCGGGTCTGCTGGTCGCCTGGGCGGGCATCGTGGGGGTGAACGCCTTCCAGGCGGTGCGCTCCAACCCGGAGCTGTTCCGGGGCCGTCGTCACCACAAGGGCGACGACGCCTGGGAGGACTGACCGGACGGGTCACGCCTGCCGGGTCGGCAGCACCATGATCTGCCGCAGGTTGACGTGCCGGGGACGGCTGGTGACGTACGCGACGACGTCGGCGACCTCCTCGGCCGACAGCGTGCCCACCGCGTCGACCATCCCGCCGATCTGCTCCCGCAGCCCGTCGCTGTCGATGTGCGAGGCGAGCTCGGTCTGCGTCAGCCCCGGCTCGACGTTGGTGACCCGCACGTCGCGCGGCCCGAACTCACCCCGCAGGGACTGCGAGAGATAGGTCAGCGCGGCCTTGGTGGCCCCGTACACCGCGTAGTTGGGGAACGTGATGTGCGCGCCGATGGACGAGATGTTCACGAGGTCCGCGGTCCGCCCCTCGGCGGCGGTGCCCACCAGATCCGCCGTGAAGGCCCGGATCATCCGCAGCACCCCGGTGACATTGGTGTCGATCATCCGCTGCCACTCGTCGGCGCGCCCGTCGTCGACCGGGTTCGGCAGCATGACGCCCGCCGAGTTCACCACCAGGTCGACAGCCCCGTAGGCGGCATGGATCCGCTCGACGGCCGCGTCCACCGCACCCTCGTCGGTCACATCGGCGACCACGGCGAGCGCCTGCCCGCCATCGGCCCGGATCTTCTCCACGACGGCGTCCAGCCGCTCCTGACGCCGCGCCAGCAGCGCGACCTTCGCACCCTGCGCGGCCAGGAGTACGGCGATGGCCTCACCGATCCCGCTCGCGGCCCCGGTGACGACGGCGGTACGGCCGGACAGGTTCTCGTACGACATTGCGGTGCTCCTCGGTGGTCGGAAGTCCGCCGGGCACCCCCGGCGACGACCACCACCCTGCGCCGCTCGGTCCGCCGTACCCAGGGATGAGCTTTTCCTGGGTCTGCCAGTACCAGGTTCACCTCCCGCCGCTCCCCTACGATCGAACTCATGGACGGGGACCTCGGAGACTTTCTGCGCACACGCCGTGCTCGTATCCAGCCGGAGGAGGTGGGACTGCCCTCGCACGGGCGGCGCCGCGTACCCGGTCTGCGCCGGGAGGAGGTCGCCCAGCTGGCGGGCGTGAGCGTCGACTACTACATCCGTCTGGAACAGGGCAGAGGCCCTGGGGGCCCCTCCCGGACGAAGTCTGGGGGAGTCTCCGATGCCGTCCTGGACGCCGTCGCTCGCGTACTGCGCCTCGACGAGACGGAACGCGCCTATCTGCACGCGGTGGCCCGCCCCCGCAGACAGGGCGCACGCCCGGCCGAGCCCCGGGTCCGCGCGGGCATCCAGCTGCTGCTCGACAGCGTGGACCGCACCCCGGCCTTCGTCCTGGACCACCGTATGACCGTCCTGGCCTGGAACGCCCTGGCCGACGCCGTCTTCGGCTACAGCGATACGACGGCCGAGACCCGCAGCATCCCCCGCCAGGTCTTCCTCGACCCCGCGGCCCACGACTTCTACCCGGAGTGGCAAGCGGTGGCCGCCCAGTGCGTGGCCCATCTGCGGGTCCAGGCGGGACACCACCAGAACGACCCGGGACTCACCGCACTCGTCGGCGAACTCTCCCTCAAGAGCGAGGACTTCCGCCGCCTGTGGGCCGACCACCAGGTCAGGGAGTGCGCCTATGGCGTGAAGCGCGTCCAGCACCCGGTCGCGGGCCGGCTGGTCTTCCCGTACGAGACGCTGACGCTCCCGGGAGAAGGCGATCTGACGCTGCTGGTGTACACGCCGGAGCCGGGGTCGGAGACGGCGGAGAGGCTGGCGCTGCTCGGGAGTTGGGCTTCCGCCGAGGTGCGTTGAAGGTCCCGGAAAAGACTTTCGCGGGGACCGCCGCACCCCCGTTGCCGGGGGGCGGGACGACGGCGGTCCCCGCGAGGGACGCTGACCGGGTCAGGCCGGGCCTCGCGTCCGAGGCGTCTGTGGAGGTCCGGGAGCCGCTCCGGAGGTCCTGTGACGCCGTTTCGGTGCCGGCCTGGGCGGGGAGCCGCTCCCGCCCTGCCGACATCCCCTAATCTGCCGGACCCGTGTTAAGCGTGTGCTGCGCGGACGTGACACGCTCGTACCACTTCCGCGAAGTCCACCACTTCGGTAGGCAAACGGAAGTCCGCCTGCCGCCCCGCCGGTTCACCGGACGTTCACCGTCACTTCCCGCCCTTGGCGAGGAAGGTTGGCTCCGACCCGGCCACGACGTCAATCAGCGCCCCTTCTTTCACCCGATCTGCGGAACCAGTCGGCCATCCACTCCCGAGTCCCGTCCCGCACCCGCATATTCCGAGGTGTCCCGAACACGTCATCCGCACTCGAAGAGGTACTCGCATGTCGGGCTGGTCCAGGAGCTTCCTCAACCCCTCGCTCGTCTCGGCGCTGAAAACCGGGCGCACCTTCGAGGAGTGGCTCGCCGGGCGGATACCCGCAGTGGACTACGCCCGGATCAGCGCCGACCAGAGCACGCGGTCCGCCGTTCTGGCCCAGGGCCGAGCGGCCGGAACGGGCATTCGGCACCAGCATGAGGAGAACCGCGAGACGGCCGACGCGTTCGGGGTGGCCGTCGTCAAGTTCTACGAGGACAACGGGCTGACGGCCGCGCAGCCGACCATCGGGCGGCCGGCATTCACGGAAATGACCGACGCGCTCCACTGCCGGAGGACGACCGAGGGCTTCCCGGTCCAGGCTCTCATCGCCACGGAACATGAACGCGTATGGCGGCTGGCCCCGGACTTCGCCAGGGTCCGTCAGGCTGTCACCGTGACCGAGGAAGGGCTGTTCATCGAGCGGCGGGCCGTCTTCGACCTTCACTCGAAGCGCAGCCCCGAAGACGCCGTCACCAGTGATGGTGAGGTATGGAGGACGAAGGAGCGCATCGAGCGCCACATCCGGCGGCGGGCCATCGACGGCGGGACGCCGGGCGGACGCAGACGCTTTGGCTGGCTTCCGCCCGATCCCCGGTCGGGGATCAAGATCAACATGTACAAGGATCCCGAGGAATGGCCTGTTCTCCGGGAAATGATCGAATCCGCGCTGCGGGGAACGAGCTGGAACGCCATCGCCAGGCACCTCAATGCACAGAGCATCCCGACCGCTTCGGGGAACCGATGGAGCGGAGCGACGGTGCGCCAGGCCTTGGTCAACCCTGTGATGTGCGGCTACCGGGCCATCCACGGCGCACTCGTCCGGGACCCCGCCACCGGCGCACCGGTTGTCGGCCAGTGGGACGCCCCCGCGGCCGTCGAGGAGTGGGAGGCGCTGGTGGAACTCTCCCGACAGCGCGGTTCGAAAAGAGGCACCCGCCTGACGAACAGCAGTCCGCCGCCGGGAGGCGAGCCCCAGAGCCTCCGCAAGTACCTGTTCAGTGGGTACGTGCGCTGTGGCGCCGTCCGAGAGGACGGCACTCCGTGCAACTCCAAGATGGGCGGTTGCGCCCGGCCGACGCCGGCCAACCCCGACAACGCCGTGTACGTGTGTACCGCCCTGGACTGCGGGGGCACCGCGCGCAACGTCCGTGACGTGGATCGCTGCGTCGAGGCAGCCGTGCTCTCCCTGATCGACGAGCACCGCGCCGCCGTCGGCCCGGAACAACCGGAGTGGGCCGGAACTCCCCTGCTCCAGTCCCTGATCAGCAAACGGGATTCCGTCGGGCAGGAACAGGCGGCCGATCTCCAGACCCGGATCTCGGGGTTGGAAACGGCCCGTGAGGAGCACCACCGCATCCGGCAGGAAAGCCTGACCGGCTGGGACTCGTCGCACTGGCCCGTGATGAGCCTGGAACAGCGGCGGGCGGCGGCCGGCAGCGTTCTGCGGTGGGTCACCGTCCTGCCGCTTCCGCCCGGTCGGCCGCGTCGCGCCGCGTTCGATCCCGGGCTCCTTCGGATCACGCCCGTGAGCTGAGCAGCAGGGCTTCCGGGGGTGTCGTTCTCGAGTACGGCACCCCCGTCCGCCTCACTGAGCGGGGCGCGCCATGTACGCGAGAAGGTCCTGACGCGTCACCACTCCGGTCGGCTTGCCCTCGACCAGCACGATCGCGGCGTCCGCACGGCCCAGGACCGCCATCAGGTCTTCGATCGGCTCACCCGATCCCACCTGCGGAAGAGGCGACGACATGTGCTTCTCCAGCGGGTCGGTGAGGGAGGCGCGCTGGGTGAACAGGGCGTCCAGGAGGTCCCGTTCGACGATGGAGCCGACCACCTCCGCCGCCATGACATCGGGGTGCCCGGCCCCCGGCTTGACCACCGGCATCTGGGAGACGCCGTACTCGTGCAGCACCTCGATGGCCTGACCGACCGTCTCGTCCGGGTGCATGTGGACCAGGCTGGGAATGGCGCCCGCCTTGTACCTCAGGACATCCGCGACGCTCGCGGTCGGCTCCGACTCCTCCAGGAATCCGTAGGACGCCAGCCACTCGTCGTTGAAGATCTTCGACAGGTACCCGCGCCCGCTGTCCGGCAGCAGCACGACCACGACGTCGTCGGGGCCGAGCCGTTCGGCCACGCGCAGTGCCGCCACGACGGCCATGCCGCAGGAGCCGCCGACCAGGAGTCCCTCCTCCTTGGCCAGGCGGCGGGTCATCTGGAAGGAGTCCTTGTCGGAGACGGCGACGATCTCGTCGGCGACGGTCCGGTCGTAGGCGGTCGGCCAGAAGTCCTCACCGACGCCCTCGACGAGGTACGGCCGTCCCGAACCGCCCGAGTACACGGACCCCTCGGGGTCGGCGCCGATGACCTTGACCTTGCCGTCGCTGGCGTCCTTCAGGTAGCGGCCGGTGCCGGAGATGGTGCCGCCGGTGCCCACACCCGTGACGAAGTGGGTGATCTTCCCCTCCGTCTGCTCCCACAGCTCGGGGCCGGTGGAGTGGTAGTGGGAGAGCGGGTTGTTGGGGTTGGAGTACTGGTCGGGCTTCCACGCGCCCGGCGTCTCGCGCACCAGCCGGTCGGAGACGTTGTAGTACGAGTCCGGGTGCTCCGGGTCGACGGCGGTCGGGCAGACCACGACCTCGGCCCCGTAGGCCCGCAGCACGTTGATCTTGTCGGTGCTCACCTTGTCGGGGCACACGAAGATGCACTTGTACCCCTTCTGCTGCGCCACGATGGCGAGGCCGACCCCGGTGTTGCCGCTGGTCGGCTCCACGATCGTGCCCCCGGGCTTGAGCGCGCCGCTCTCCTCCGCCGCCTCGATCATGCGCAGTGCGATGCGGTCCTTCACGGAACCGCCGGGGTTGAAGTACTCCACCTTGGCGAGGACGGTGGCCTGGATGCCCTTGGTGACATTGTTGAGCCTCACCAGCGGGGTGTTGCCGACGAGGCTGATCATCGAGTCGTGGAATTGCACCGTTGTCTCCGGATGCCGCAAAAGATGTGGTCGTAGTGGTTCCGCCAGCCTAAAGCCCGCAGCGGACGTTCACTCCCCGTCGAGATTGGACGACCGCCGGTACGGGGCAAGGAGTGGGTGTACGGCTAGCACGGAGGTGGCGGCGACGTATGACGAGCATGTCGAGGGCGAGGGTGGCCCGACGGATCGCGGCCGGCGCGGCATACGGCGGCGGCGGGATCGGTCTGGTGGGCGCGGCGGCCGTGGGCCTGGTGCTGGCCGAGGTGCGGCTGGCCAGACGGCAGGTGGGCAACGGCCACGGCGCCGCGCCGCGGGTGCCCAACGCGCACGGCCTGTACGGCCTGTCCTACTCCACCCCGGGGGTGCCCCCCCTGCGGTTCACGATGCTGGGGGACTCCACGGCCGCGGGCCAGGGTGTGCGCCGCTCGGGCCAGACCCCGGGCGCGCTGCTGGCCTCGGGGCTGGCGGCGGTGGCGGAACGCCCGGTGGACCTGCGCAACGTGGCTCTGCCGGGTGCCTGCTCCGACGACCTGGACCGCCAGGTGGCCCTCGTCCTCGCGGACCCCGAACGGCTGCCCGACATCTGCGTGATCATGATCGGGGCGAACGACGTCACCCACCGCATGCCGCCCACCCGGTCGGTGCGCCATCTCTCGGCGGCGGTGCGCCGGCTGCGTACGGCGGGTGCGGAGGTGGTGGTGGGCACCTGTCCCGACCTCGGCACGGTCGAGCAGGTCCAGCAGCCGTTGCGCTGGCTGGCCCGCCGGGCCTCCCGCCAGCTGGCGGCCGCCCAGACGATCGGCACGGTCGAGCAGGGCGGCCGCACGGTGTCGCTGGGCGACCTGCTGGGCCCGGAGTTCGCGGCGAACCCCCGTGAGCTGTTCGGCCCCGACAACTACCACCCGTCGGCGGAGGGCTACGCCACGGCGGCGATGGCGGTGCTGCCGACGGTCTGTGCGGCGCTCGGTCTGTGGCCGGCCGACGAGGAGCGCCCGGACGTGAGCCGTCGCGAGGGCTTCCTGCCGGTGGCTCAGGCGGCCGCGGAGGCGGTCGCGGAGCCCGGCACGGAGGTCGCGGCGGCGATGCCGACCGGTCCGAAGGGACCGTGGGCGCTGCTGAAGCGCAGGCGGCGGCGGAGGGTGCAGGAAGCGGAGGCGGTGCCTTCGCCGAGCAGCCAGACGGGCGTCTGAGGCCGAGGCCGCTCCCCCGGGGGGCGTGCCCGGCGGACACCGAGAAAAGCAAGCGCTTAGAAAATTGCGGCCAGGGTCACACCGCCGCACCCGTGACCTCGCCCATACGTACGGGTAACTTCCCAACCAGCCCTGCCCGAAGACCCCCGCCCATGGAGCCGTGATGCCCGAAGCCGTGATCGTCTCGACCGCCCGCTCTCCCATCGGCCGCGCCTTCAAGGGCTCCCTGAAGGACCTCCGCCCGGACGACCTCACCGCCACGATCATCCAGGCGGCCCTCGCCAAGGTCCCCGAGCTGGACCCGCGCGACATCGACGACCTGATGCTCGGCTGTGGTCTGCCCGGCGGCGAGCAGGGCAACAACCTCGGCCGGATCGTCGCCGTGCAGATGGGGATGGACCACCTCCCCGGCTGTACGGTCACCCGCTACTGCTCCTCGTCGCTGCAGACGAGCCGCATGGCCCTGCACGCCATCAAGGCCGGCGAGGGCGACGTCTTCATCTCGGCCGGCGTCGAGATGGTCTCCCGCTTCACCAAGGGCAACTCCGACAGCCTGCCCGACACGCACAACCCGTTCTTCGCCGAGGCCGAGGCGCGCACCGCCGAGGTCGCCCAGCAGGAGGGCACGGCCTGGCACGACCCGCGCGAGGACGGCCTGGTGCCGGACGCCTATATCGCGATGGGCCAGACCGCCGAGAACCTGGCCCGCTGGAAGGGCGTCACCCGCCAGGACATGGACGAGTTCGGCGTCCGCTCGCAGAACCTCGCCGAGGAAGCCATCAAGAACGGCTTCTGGGAGCGCGAGATCACCCCGGTCACGCTGCCCGACGGCACGGTCGTCGCCAAGGACGACGGCCCGCGCGCCGGCGTCACCCTGGACGCGGTCGGCGGCCTGAAGCCGGTCTTCCGCCCCGACGGACTCGTCACCGCCGGCAACTGCTGCCCGCTGAACGACGGCGCCGCCGCGGTCGTGATCATGTCCGACACCAAGGCCCGCGAGCTCGGTCTCACCCCGCTCGCCCGCATCGTCTCCACCGGCGTCTCGGGCCTGTCCCCCGAGATCATGGGCCTCGGTCCGGTGGAGGCCTCGCAGCAGGCGCTGCGCCGCGCCGGCCTCACCATCGACGACATCGACCTGGTCGAGATCAACGAGGCGTTCGCGGCCCAGGTGATCCCCTCCTACCGCGATCTGAACATCCCGCTGGAGAAGCTGAACGTCAACGGCGGTGCCATCGCCGTCGGCCACCCCTTCGGCATGACCGGCGCCCGCATCACCGGCACGCTGATCAACTCCCTCCAGTTCCACGACAAGCAGTTCGGCCTGGAGACGATGTGCGTCGGCGGCGGCCAGGGCATGGCGATGGTCATCGAGCGCCTCAGCTAAGGACAGTTGGGATCCCTTCGGCGCAACGCCGAACGTAGTCGCGCGCACACCCGCCGTGACGCCGCGGCCCAGAACCCTTGAACCACCGGGGTTCTGGGCCGTTTTGTGATCCAATCTCCCCCAGGATGTGACCTATCTCCCTTCGCGAAGGGATTTACGCAGGTCAGAGCCGATCTCATGCGAAACCCCGGGCCCAAAGTCCTGTCCGTTTCGTGACGTTACGCACTGACAGCGGGATAGTCCGCCCTTCAAGCTGATGTAGGAAGTCGGGGGTCGACTTTGAACCGGGAGTACGTCAGTGAGCGCCATGCCGATCGCCTTGCTGGTCACCACGGCCGCCACGGGCGGCGTCGCCGTCGCCGTCCTGCGCACCCTCATGCAGCTGCGTCGGCAGGTGGCGGCCCTGCACACCGAGCTCGCCGAGACGAACGCCGCCGCCGCGCGCGGTCTCGTCCCGGCCGCCCGCCACTCCGCCGACGCCGCTGAGATACGCGCCGCGGTGGCCGAGGCGCTCGCCGAGGAGAGGGAGCGGGAGCTCGCCGAGGCGCGCGCGTTCTGGGCCGCCCAGGAGGCCCGTGACGCCTCCGACGCGCCCACCCTGCTCGGCCTGCCCGACAGCGAGCTGTTCCTGCCCCGGCAGGCCGATTTCGTGGGCCTGGAGCCGCTGGAGCCGGTCGCCGAGCCGACGTCCGAGGTCGACGAGTTCGCCGGGGACTCCCCGGAACTGGCCGCGGCCCGCCGCCGGCACCCCTCCCACCCGGACTTCGTCCCGGTGCAGTCGCCGATGGTGAACGACCATGAGCGCACCGTGGCCACCCTGGAGGAACTCGCCGCCGGCCGCGTGGAGCTGGCCGACGTGCGCCCGGGTCCGCTCGGCACCCTCGACGTCTACGTCTTCGCCGACGGCACCACCCTGTGCATGACGCCGGGCCACAAGGAGACGGCCGAGCGCCTCTCGGCGGCCCTCACCGCGGGCGAGAGCCCGATACTGCTGGGCGGTTCGGGGATCTCCGGCGCCTACACCCTGACCTTCGCGTGCGGCGAGGAGAACGTCTACATCCTGGCGGACCGGGTCATAGCATCGCTGTGACTCAGACGCCCGCGCGCTTCTGAGCCTCCTCCACCAACCGAACAGCTTCGTCGACCTGGCCCTCGTCCGTGAGTACGAGGGCCAAGTCGTGCACGGCCACGGTGATCTGGTCGGCCGCGGCGAACATCCCCGCGTCCGGCATCTCCCGGGGCCGCGCCGAGGGCTCCTCGATCAGCTGGGCCCGCCGCGCCAACTCCCTGGCCAGGCCCAGGGCCTCGGTGGCCGCCCCTCGCTGGAGGCGACTTTGGGGGGCCGCCCGCAAGCGGTCGGCGAAGTGATCCACAGCCTGGGTCAGACGCGTCGTATCCACCACGGCGCAACCGTAACGCGTCTCACCGGCACTGTTGCCAACAGGCCGACGCTCGGGCACGGTGACCTGAAGGACCGGCTTACATCCCATGCGTCCGGAGGCGCCGATGTCCCAAGTCTTCTCCGAGGAGACCCACCGCAACCTGCTCGCCCGCATCCCCCATTGCACCGGTCGTGAAGTGTCCGACTGGCTCCGCACCGTCGAAGATGGCCCGGCGCTCTTCCGCTTCGAGGAAAAGGTCAGCTGGCTCCGCCACGAACACAACCTCGCCTACGGCCACGCGAAAGCCCTCATCCACGAGTACGACCTGAGAAGGGCCGCGCGCAAGTTCCTCTAGCCGCGCCCGTACCTCCCCACGACGACAAAGGGCCCCGGGAGAACCCGGGGCCCTTGCACGCATGCGGGGTGCGTCAGTCGCTGTTGAGGATCGAGATCAGCCTCAGGAACTCGAGGTAGATCCAGACCAGCGTCATCGTCAGGCCGAACGCCGCCAGCCAGGCCTCTTCCTTCGGGGCGCCGTAGGCGATGCCGTCCTCGACCTGCTTGAAGTCCAGCGCCAGGAAGCACGCGCCGAGCAGGACACCGATGACACCGAACGCGATGCCGAGGCCACCGCTGCGGAAGCCGAGGCCGTCACCGCCACCGAAGACGGCGAACAGCAGGTTCACCGTCATCAGCAGGACGAAGCCGAGCGCGGCCGCCATCACGAAGCCGTAGAAGCGCCGGTTGACGCGGATCCAGCCCGCCTTGTAGGCGACCAGCACCGCGGCGAAGACCGCGAGCGTGCCGATCACCGCCTGCATGGCCGCACCGCTGGCGATGCGGTTGTCCACGACGCTGGAGACCACGCCGAGGAAGACACCCTCGAACGCGGCGTACGAGACGATCAGCGCGGGCGAGGCCTTGCGCTTGAACGACTGGACCAGCGCCAGGACCATGCCGATCAGGGCGGCGCCGATGGCGATGCCGTAGGACCGGCTGATGTTGGCGTCGTCGACCGGCAGGGCCGCCCAGGCGACCGCGGCCGTGACGACCAGGATGCCGAGGGTGGTGCCGGTGCGCATGACGACGTCGTCCATCGTCATCCGGCCGGTGCCGGCCGGGGCCTGCGGCGGCGCGCCGTACTGCGGGTCGGTCTGGGCGTACGGGTTCTGCGCGTAGGGGTTGTCCGCCTGCGGCTGGGCATACGGGTTGCCCTGCGCGTAGGGGTGGCCCTGCGTGCCTACAGCGGCGCCCCCGGCCTGCGGCTGGGCGTTGAAGCCCGCGTAGCCGGTGTCGCGGCTGAACCCCCGTCGCGAGAAGACCGGGTTGCTGCTCCTCATTTCACTCCTCCATGGCCACTGTCCGGGCCTTGGCTCAAGAGTAATAGGTAGGCAAAGGATTGACCCTAGTGCTTGGGGAGGATCTTTCCCTCGTCGTGCTGGGCAACACGCTACGCGGCCCGTCGATTCCCAGCCACGGAGGGGCAGGTTCATGACCAAGCCGGTACATCGCCGCGACCCCCCGGAGATCACTTTCTTATGCCGGCCGTACGTATAACCCCGTCACCCGAAGGAAAACCCGGTGTACCCCTCGGCCAGATCGGCCTCGGCGGCCGCCGACCCCGCGATCCGCTCCAGCCGCGCCACCTGGAGCCGGTCCTCGAAGGGGGTGGCGTCGGGGGCCCGGTGCAGCAGCGTCGTCATGTCGTACGAGAACCGCTCGGCCTGCCACACGCGCCGCAGACAGGTCCCGGAGTAGGCGTCGAGCAGCTCGGCGGAGCCCGTGCGCCGGTGATGCGTCAGCGCCCGGGCGAAGGTGACGACGTCCCCGACGGCGAGGTTCAGCCCCTTCGCGCCGGTCGGCGGCACGATGTGGGCGGCGTCCCCGGCGAGGAAGAGCCGCCCGTGCCGCATGGGCTCGTGGACGTAGGAGCGCATCGGCGTGACGGACTTCTGGGTGATCGGGCCCCGCTGGAGGGTCCAGTCGTCGTCGGTCTCCAGGCGCCGCTCCAGCTCGTCCCAGATCTTGGTGTCGCCCCAGCTGTCCGCGTCGGTGCCCTCGGGCACCTGGAGGTAGAGCCGGGAGACGGACGGCGAGCGCATGGACAACAGGGCGAAGCCGCGGTCGTGGCGGGCGTAGACCAGCTCGTCGTGGGAGGGCGGGACGTCGGCGAGGATGCCGAGCCAGCCGAAGGGGTACGTCCGCTCGAAGACCTGGGTGAGTTCCGCGGGGATCGCCTTGCGCGCCACGCCCCAGAACCCGTCGCACCCCACGACGTAGTCGCACTCCAGGACGTCCTCACGCCCCTGGTAGCGAAAGCGCACCCGGGGGCTGTCGGTGTCGGCGCCCTCGACGGCCAGCGCCTCGGCCTCGAAGAGCAGCGGGCCGCCGTCCTTCAGCTGGAGGGCGATGAGGTCCTTGCAGACCTCGGTCTGGGCGTAGACCATCACGGACCGGCCGCCGGTGAGGGCGGGGAAGTCGACGCGATGCCGGGTGCGCTCGTAGCGCAGCTCGATCCCGTCGTGCCGCAGGCCCTCGCGGTCCATGCGCTCCCCGGCGCCGGCCGCCCGCAGCACGTCCACGGTCCCCTGCTCCAGGATCCCGGCCCGCTGCCGCTGCTCGACGTAGGCGCGGTCGCGGCTCTCGAGCACGACCGAGTCGATGCCGGCGTCGTGGAGCAGCCGGGCGAGGAGGAGTCCGGCGGGGCCGGCTCCGATGATGCCGACGGTGGTGCGCATCGAGGCTCCTTCGCGTGCGACGCTGGCTGCACTTCTGTTCGTGAAGTGAAACTTTCTTCACCAAGTTCTGAACAGGAGTCTGCGCCCGTGTTCACGTGGTGTCAATGAACGGTGCAGCGATCGTCAGACGTCGGAGGTGCCCGGAACCGGACTTGAACCGGTACGCCCGCGAGGGGCAGCGAGGTTTAAGCTCGCCGTGTCTGCATTCCACCATCCGGGCAGGCCATCGGCTCCGCGTCGAGCTTCGACCCTATCGGGACGCATCCCCCGAACAGGGGCCGGGCGGACCGATGTTGTCTTATTTTATTGACGTCTGAGGGTGCATCAGCCCCTGGAACGGGCCATCCGCACTTGCCAATAGCCTTACGCGAGACGCCCACCCGCGCATGGGGAATGACGGAATTTCACCGCCCGAACGAGGGCACTCCACCTGTTCTCGACCAGGCCTTGTGCCAGGGCCCCACGGCAGGGGATCCGTCAGGGGCTCTCGTCATCCCCAGGTATGACACGGCCGGGCCCGGTCAGTCCGAAGTCGCCCCCCGGAACCGGAACAGCGGGTGACTACATCGCGGCGGGGCACCGGGACGATGGATCACATCCGCGAGAACACGTCGTCGTCCCGTCAGGAGCACCCACCCGTGACCACCACTCCCATCGCCGGCCGGGCCACCACCGTGGCCGCTCGTGCCACGGATCTGTCGAAGATCTACGGACAGGGCGAGACCCAGGTGGTCGCCCTCGACCGGGTCTCCGTCGAGTTCCGGCAGGCCGAGTTCACCGCGATCATGGGCCCGTCCGGCTCCGGCAAGTCCACCTTGATGCACTGTGTGGCCGGCCTGGACACGTTCTCGTCCGGTTCCGCACGGATCGGCGAGACCGAGCTGGGGTCGCTCAAGGACAAGCAGCTCACCAAGTTGCGGCGGGACAAGATCGGTTTCATCTTCCAGGCGTTCAACCTGCTGCCGACGCTGACCGCGCTGGAGAACATCACGCTCCCGATGGACATCGCGGGCCGTAAGCCCGACAAGCAGTGGCTGGAGAACGTCATCCAGATGGTGGGCCTGAAGGACCGCCTCTCGCACCGGCCCTCCCAGCTCTCCGGCGGCCAGCAGCAGCGGGTGGCCGTCGCCCGCGCGCTCGCCTCCAGGCCGGAGATCATCTTCGGCGACGAGCCGACCGGGAACCTCGACTCCCGCTCCGGCGCCGAGGTGCTGGGCTTCCTGCGCAACTCCGTACGGGAGTTGGGGCAGACCGTGGTCATGGTGACCCACGACCCGGTCGCCGCCTCCTACGCGGACCGGGTCGTCTTCCTCGCGGACGGGCGGATCGTGGACGAGATGTACCGGCCGACGGCCGAGACCGTCCTCGACTTCATGAAGCAGTTCGACGCGAAGGGCCGTACCTCCTGATGTTCCGCACCGCCCTGCGCAACGTCTTCGCGCACAAGGCTCGGCTGCTCATGACCGTGCTCGCCGTCATGCTCGGCGTGGCCTTCGTGTCGGGGACGCTGGTCTTCGCCGACACGCTCTCCAACGCCTTCCGCAACCAGTCGGCGAAGAGCTACGACGACGTCGCCGTCTCCGTCACTTCGCACGCCGACCCGGACGCCCCCGGGGAGGAGCCCGGCCTCTCCCGGAAGACCCTCGACGAGATCGCCGCCGTCGACGGCGTCGATGGCGCGTACGGCCGCGTCGAGGGCTTCGCCGGGGTCGCCGACCCCGAGGGGAAGCTGATCGGCGTCGGCTGGTCCAACAAGGGCTCCAACTTCGCCCCCGGCAAGGGCGGCAAGGACAGCGCCTACACCTTCACCGACGGCTCCGGCCCGGTGAAGGACGATCAGATCGCGCTGGACAAGGACTCCGCCGCCAAGGGCGAGTACCGGGTCGGCGACCGGGTGCGCGTCGCCACCAACGGCCCGGTGCGGGAGTTCACCCTCAGCGGCGTGTTCACCACCGAGGACGGTGCCGTGAACGCCGGCGGCAGCCTCGTCCTCTTCGACACCGCCGTCGCCCAGAAGCAGTACCTGAAACCCGGCTACTTCGAGAGCGTCACGGTCACCGCCGCCCCGGGCGCCGACGACGCGAAGATCCTGGCCGCGGTCAAGCCGCTGCTGCCGGACACCGCGGACGCCGAGACCGGCAAGGCGCTCGCGGACGAGCAGGCCGCACAGATCGAGCAGGGCATGGGCAGCCTCAAGCAGGTCCTGCTCGGCTTCGCCGGCATCGCCCTGTTCGTCGGGGTCTTCCTGATCTCCAACACCTTCACGATGCTGGTCGCCCAGCGCACCCGGGAGATCGCCCTGATGCGCGCGGTCGGCGCCTCGCGCAGGCAGATCACCCGCTCGGTGCTCGCCGAGGCGGCGGTGGTCGGCCTGGTCGCCTCGGTGATCGGCTTCGTCCTCGGCGTCGGCCTCGCTGTGGGGCTGCGCTCCGGCATGGCCGCGTTCGAGATGAAGATGCCGGACGGCCCGCTGGTGCTCTCCGCCACGCCGGTGATCGCCGCCCTCGCGGTCGGTGTGCTGATCACCATGCTCGCCGCCTGGCTGCCCGGCCGCCGGGCCGCGAAGATCCCGCCGGTGGCGGCCATGAGCAGCCTGCACGCGGTGGCCACCACCAAGTCGCTGGTGGTGCGCAACTCCATCGGCGCGGCCATCACCGCCCTCGGCGCCGCCGGGATCGTGCTGGGCGCCTCGACGGGCGGTGACGACGGCCGGATGTACATCGGGGCGGGCGCGTTCTTCGCCCTGGTCGGCGTGATCATTCTGATCCCGCTGCTGTCCCGGCCCGTGATCGCCCTCGTGCGCCCGCTGCTCGTCGGCCCCTTCGGCGTGGCCGGCAAGCTGGCCGGACAGAACGCGGTCCGCAACCCGCGCCGTACCGGAGCCACCGCCTCGGCGCTCGCCATCGGACTGACGCTGGTGACCGGCCTGTCGGTGCTCGGCATCACGGTCGGCACGGCCATCGACAAGATGACCACCGACAACATCAAGGCCGACTACATGGTCTCGATGGCGAACGGCGGGGACCTCGACCGGTCCGCGCTGACGGCCCTGGCGAAGGCCAAGGGCGTCTCCGCGGTCTCACCGCAGCAGGACACCTACCTCCAGGTCAAGGACGACTACGTGTCCGCCTCCGCGGTCACACCGGGCGACATCCAGCAGGTGCTGAAGGTCGACGTCGTCAGCGGCAACGTCGACTCGCTCGCGAAGGGGCAGGTCGTGGTCGCCGAGAAGACGGCGAAGAGCAGGGGCTGGAAGCCCGGCGACAGCATCCCCTTCACCTTCGCCGACGAGAAGAAGGCCACGCTGACGGTCGGCGCCGTCTACAAGGACAGCGAGTTCCTCTCACCCGTCCTCGTGGACGCGAAGGTGGTCGACGAGCACGAGGCGAAGCCCTCCATCCGGCAGATCTTCGTGAAGGTCGACGGCGGCCAGTCCCCGGCGAACGAGAAGGTCCTCATCGACGCGCTGGGCGACAACCCCGCGATCACCGTCATGGACCGCCAGGACATCCGCGACGAGTTCGGCGGCGCCATCAACACCCTGCTGAACATCATGTACGGCCTGCTGGCGATGGCCCTGATCATCGCCGTGCTGGGCGTCGTCAACACGCTCGCGATGTCGGTGTTCGAGCGGCAGCAGGAGATCGGCATGCTGCGGGCGATCGGTCTCGACCGGCGCCGCGTGAAGCAGATGGTCCGGCTGGAGGCCGTGGTCATCTCGGTGTTCGGCGCGGTGGTCGGCGTCGGTCTCGGCTCGTTCCTCGGCTGGGCGGTCGGCGAGACCTTCGCCGACCAGATCCCGGGCTACGCGCTGGTCCTGCCCTGGGACCGCATCGGGATCTTCCTGGTGCTGGCCGGTCTGGTGGGCGTGCTGGCCGCGATGTGGCCGGCCCGCAACGCCGCGCGGCTGAACATGCTGAACGCGATCAAGACCGAGTAGCGTCCGCACGCACCGCAGGGCCGGGTCCGCCGCCAAGGGGGCCCGGCCCTTTCGCCTGCGCCCGCCTCAACGGCGTCCGGGTTCGCTCCACTCGCGGGCCCGCAGCGCCGTCCCGGAGGCGCCGGAACCGGAAGTGCGCACCGCCAGGACCTGGTTGACGCCGATGCGGTTGCGTTCGAAGGCCAGGGCGCTGGCCGCCATGTACAGGCGCCAGACCCGGGCCCGGCCGGGGCTCGTGCCGTGCAGGGCGCGCGGCCAGTCGGCCTCCAGGTTCGCCACCCAGCGGCGCAGGGTGAGGGCGTAGTGCTCGCGGAGGGACTCCACGTCGCGCACCTCGAACCCGGCGCGCTCCAGCTGGGTGACGGTGGTCCCGAGGGGGGCGAGCTCTCCGTCGGGGAAGACGTAGGCGTCGATGAACTCGTCGAGGTGATAGGCGGATTCGTCGTGGTGCGGGCGGCGGGCGATCTGGTGGTTGAGGAGCCGGCCGCCGGGTGCGAGGAGCGCGTACAGGGCGCGGGCGTACTCCAGGTACCGGTCCGCGCCGACGTGTTCGGCCATCCCGATGGAGGAGATCGCGTCGTAGGGGCCGTCGGTGACGTCCCGGTAGTCCTGCACGCGGATCTC
This sequence comes from Streptomyces sp. NPDC034103, assembly GCF_055575395.1. Taxonomy (NCBI): domain Bacteria; kingdom Bacillati; phylum Actinomycetota; class Actinomycetes; order Kitasatosporales; family Streptomycetaceae; genus Streptomyces; species Streptomyces sp. NPDC034103. Next base: position 91,400 of record NZ_JBVISS010000007.1, read on the forward strand.
GATCCGGTCGGTGAGCCCCTCCTCGGCGACGCGCTTGCGGGCGTAGGTGGCCTGTTCCTGGGAGAGGGTGACGCCGACGACGCGCACGCCGTGCTCGCGGGCGGCGTGGATCGCCATCGAGCCCCAGCCGCAGCCCACGTCGAGCAGTCGCTGACCGGGTGTCAGGGCCAGCTTGCGGCAGACGAGTTCGAGCTTGTCGCGCTGGGCGTCCTCCAGGGTGCCGTCGGGGGACTCCCAGTAGGCGCACGAGTAGACCATCGACGGGCCGAGGACGATCTCGTAGAAGTCGTTGCCGACGTCGTAGTGGTGGCTGACGGCGCGTCGGTCGGTGCGTCGGGTGTGGAGGTGGCCGCGGCGCCGGCGGACCTCCTCGGGTGGCGGGGCGGGCGGCAGCGGGAGCCCGCCGAGCCTCACCAGGCCGCGGACGGCGGACCGTACGCCGGGGTCGCGCAGCGCGCGGGCGAGGCTCCCGCTGTCCTCGTCGCGCTCCCAGACCAGGCCCGCGACGAGGCCGAGGGCGGTGTAGAGGTCGCCGTCGACGTCGAGGTCGCCCGCGACCCAGGCACGGGCGAGGCCGAGTTCACCGGGTCGGAACAACAGCCGGCGCACGGCACGGCGGTTGCGCACGATCATCGCGGGGGCGCCCGGCGGACCCGCCTGCGAGCCGTCCCAGGCACGGATCCGGACCGGGAGCGGGGTTCCCAGCAGCCGTTCCAAGAGGGTCTTCAGCCGCGGTGCGGCATCGGCCATGGCGCACACCTCCGTGACGAGGATCGCGGATTTGTCCACCCGGGTAAACAACGACAGGCCGGGACGCCATCCCCCGCACGCCGAAGGACCTCCCGCACCACGGATGGCGGGAGGTCCTTCGGGTGGAACGGTGACCGGAGCCGGTCAGGAGGCCTTGGCCTCGGTCCGCTGCTCCTGCTTCGCGGCGGTCGGTACGGGCTTCGCGGCCTCGTAGAACTCCTCGCGCGGCGTCTCCAGGGCGCCGAGCGCGACGACCTCGCGCTTGAGGAACATGCCGAGGGTCCAGTCGGCGAAGACGCGGATCTTGCGGTTCCAGGTCGGCATCGCCATGCCGTGGTAGCCACGGTGCATGTACCAGGCGAGACGGCCCTTGAGCTTGATCTTCATCTTGCCCATGACGATCATCGCGACGCCCTTGTGCAGGCCGAGGCCCGCCACCGCGCCCTTGTTGGCGTGCGCGTACTCCTTCTGCGGGAAGCCCCGCATGCCGGAGATCACGTTGTCGCCGAGGACCTTGGCCTGGCGCAGCGCGTGCTGGGCGTTCGGCGGGCACCAGGCGTTCTCGACGCCGGCCTTGCGGGCGGCCAGGTCCGGGACCTGGGCGTTGTCGCCGGCGGCCCAGATGTAGTCGGTGCCCTGGACCTGGAGGGTGGCCTGGGTGTCGACGTGGCCGCGCGGGCCCAGCGGGAGGCCGTAGCGGGACAGGACCGGGTTGGGCTTGACGCCGGCGGTCCACACGATCGTGTTGGAGTCGACCTCCAACCCGTTCTTCAGCACGACGTGGCCGTCGACGCAGGAGTCCATCGAGGTGGAGAGGTAGATCTCCACGCCGCGGCTCTCCAGGTGCTCCTTGCCGTAGGTGCCCAGCTTCGGGCCGACCTCGGGGAGGATCCTGTCGGCGGCGTCGACGAGGATGAAGCGCATGTCCTCGCGGGAGACGGTCTTGTAGTACTTGGCCGCGTCGCGGGCCAGGTCCTCGACCTCACCGATGGTCTCCGCACCGGCGAAGCCGCCGCCGACGAAGACGAAGGTGAGCGCCTTGCGGCGGATCTCCTCGTCGGTGGTGGAGTCGGCCTTGTCCAGCTGCTCGAGGACGTGGTTGCGCAGGCCGATGGCCTCCTCGACGCCCTTCATGCCGATGCCCTGCTCGGCGAGGCCGGGGATCGGGAAGGTGCGGGAGACCGCGCCGAGCGCGATGACCAGGTAGTCGAAGGGCAGCTCGTACGCCTCGCCCACGAGGGGGGCGATCGTGGCGACCTTGCGGTCCTGGTCGATGGTGGTGACCCGGCCGGTCAGCACCTCCGCCTTCGGCAGCACGCGTCGCAGCGGGACGACGACATGGCGCGGCGAGATGTTGCCGGCGGCGGTTTCGGGGAGGAAGGGCTGGTAGGTCATGTACGACCGGGGGTCGACGACCGTGACGGTCGCCTCGCCGTAGCGCATCTTCTTGAGAATGCGCCGAGCTGCGTACAGGCCTACGTACCCACCGCCTACTACGAGGATCCTGGGACGCTCCGTGGTGCTCATGCCATCGAGTATCCACCCGCTCCAGGGGGGTCGCTCGTGCGCCCCTTCACAAGCTCTTCGAGGGTGTGTGTTATCCTCCGCGACTCGCGTGATCCAGGTCATGGCGCGAACCGGGAACCCGCGTGTGGTGCGGGCCGTTGTCAATGCCGCGTGAGCTGCCTCTCTGGGCCGGGGAGGCTCGTGTGAGGCACCGGAAACACCCTCGCGCGAGAGCGTCCGGGCGGGCCGTCACGCACCCCATCTGAACACGTTCAACAGGCCGTTCGCCCCCCGGAAGGGCCAACCGGGGCACTTTCCCGGTTCCACAGGGCGGAATTCCTTGTGAAGAACTTCACGAACTTTCCGAGCGGCACGTGCGAGAGGGGGCCTCGGGGCCCCCTCAGACACGCTCATACGCTATCCGACCTGCTCAGCAGAGAACTACTGATCAGTAACAAAAGAGAGCCGGGCCACCGACCACGCGATGCCGTCGAGGATGTCGTGCTCGCTCACCACGACCTCCTCGGCCCCGGTCCGCTCCATGATCGACAGCAGCACGAGGGCCCCCGCGGCGATGACGTCCACCCGCCCCGGGTGCATCGAGGGCACGGCCGCCCGTTCGGCGTGGGTGGAGCCCAGCAGCCACCCGGTGATCTCACGGACCCGCTCCAGGGAGACACGGGAGTGGTGGATGCGCGCCGGGTCGTAGCCGGGCAGCTCCTGCGCGATCGCCGACACGGTCGTCACCGACCCCGCGAGCCCCACCAGCGTGCGCGCCTCGCGCAACGGCACGCTCTCCTCCGCGAGGTCCAGCGCGGCCTCGATGTCGGCCCGCATCGCGGCGATCCGCTCCTCGGAGGGCGGGTCGCTCACCTCGCCGTCGCGCACCAGGTGCCGCTCGGTCAGCCGCACACAGCCGACGTCCACCGAACGCGCCGCCCGCACCCGGTCGTCGCCGACCACGAACTCGGTCGAACCGCCGCCGATGTCCACCACCAGGTAGGGCCGGGCCAGATCGTCCCGCCCGGTCAGCTCCTTGGTCGCCCCGGTGAAGGAGAACTCCGCCTCCTGCTCCCCGGTGATCACCTCGGGCTCGACACCGAGGATGTCCACGACACCGCGCACGAAGTCGTCCCGGTTGGAGGCGTCCCGGGAGGCCGACGTGGCCACGAACCGCACCTTCCCGGCGCCCAGTTCACGGATCACCCGCGCGTACTCGCGGCAGGCCGCGAACGTCCGCTCCAGCGCCTCGGGCGCCAGCCGGCCGGTCCGGTCCACGTCCTGGCCGAGCCGCACGATCGTCATCCGCCGGTCCAGCTCCCGCAGCTCGCCGGTGGCCGGGTTCACGTCCGCGACCAGGAGCCGGATGGAGTTCGTACCGCAGTCGACCGCGGCGACCCGCCCGAAGCCCTCCGGGACGGCCGGCACGGCGGCGAAGGAACCGCCACGGGCCTCGGCGGGGTCGGACACCGCACCCTCCTCGCCCGGGTGCTCCTCGGCCGGGTCGGGCGCGGCGAGCGGCTGCACGCACGGGCCCTTGAGCCACCACTCCGGCAGCATCGCGATCGCCTCGTCGCCCAGCGGGTTGACGCCCGGACCCGCGGCCAGCGAATGCCCCACCAGTACGTGCAGGCACTTCACCCGGTCCGGCATACCGCCCGCGCTCGGGAAGCCCTCCAGGACCTCGATGGCGTCCCGGCGCGCGAGGTAGTCCTCGTGCGCGGCGCGGTACGCGGCGGCCAGCTCCGGATCGCTCTGGAGCCGTTCCGTCATCTCCTTCATGACGCCGTTCGCCTCCAGCGTGCCGATCGCCGAGGCGGCACGCGGACACGTCAGGTAGTACGTCGTCGGGAAGGGCGTGCCGTCGGGCAGCCGCGGGGCCGTCTCCACCACGTCCGGCTGGCCGCACGGGCAGCGGTGCGCGATCGCGCGCAGTCCGCGCGGCGGACGCCCGAGCTGCTGCTTGAAGGCCTCGACATCGGCGTCGGTCGGCTCGGTGCGCAAAGTGGTCGGCGGGGGCGTTTCCATGCCTGTCTTTCTCTAGGTCAGGTTCACTGGTCGGAGGCGTCGGACTTGTCGACCCCGTCCCAGACGTTCGCGTACCAGGGACGGTCGGCCGCCCCCAGATCGGCGCGCGACTGCCGCGCCGCGTCCGGGTCGACGACGATGAACCCCGTCTCCCCCGGCATCACATAGTGCAGCCGCTCACGGATCCGCTGCTCGGCGTACGCGTCGTCCTGCCAGCGCGCCTTGGCGTCCCGCAGCTCCTCGACCCGCTGCCGGGCCTGCTCCTGCTGCCGCTGCAGGTCGGCGATCTCGGCGCGCTGGGAGACGTACTGCCGTATCGGATAGGCGAGCGCGACCACCAGCGAGCACAGCACCAGCGCGAGCAGCGCCGCGCGGCCGGTCAGCCGGGAGCGGCGGGCCTGCCGTTTGGTCTGGGAGCGGTAGACGCGGGCAGCGGTCTGCTCGCCGAGCAGCCGGATCCGGGTGGCGGTGGAGAAGCGGTCACGGTCCTTGACGGCCATCTCTCTCACTCCCGTTCACACGCGCGTACGTCCCCGCACACGGTACGGGACCGAGTACGGGGACGTACGTACGACTTGGCTGTGCCTCAGCCCTTGAAGCGGGGGAAGGCCGAGCGGCCGGCGTACACCGCGGCGTCGTCGAGGATCTCCTCGATGCGCAGGAGCTGGTTGTACTTGGCGACGCGCTCGGAGCGGGCCGGGGCGCCGGTCTTGATCTGGCCGCAGTTGGTGGCGACGGCGAGGTCGGCGATGGTGACGTCCTCGGTCTCGCCGGAGCGGTGCGACATCATGCACTTGAAGCCGCTGCGCTGGGCGAGCTCGACGGCGTCGAGGGTCTCGGTGAGCGAGCCGATCTGGTTCACCTTGACGAGCAGCGCGTTGGCGGCGCCCTCCTCGATACCGCGCGCCAGGCGCTCGGGGTTGGTGACGAACAGGTCGTCGCCGACGAGCTGGACCTTGTCACCGAGCTGGTCGGTGATGGTCTTCCAGCCCTCCCAGTCGTCCTCGAACAGCGGGTCCTCGATGGAGACGAGCGGGTACGCCGCGACGAGCTCGGCGTAGTACTCCGTCATCTCGGCGGCGGAGCGGTCCTTGCCCTCGAAGGAGTAGACGCCGTCCTTGTAGAACTCGGAGGCGGCGACGTCGAGCGCGAGGGCGATCTGCTCGCCGGGGGTGTAACCGGCCTCGTTGATGGCCTCGAGGATGAGGTCGAGGGCCTCGCGGTTGGAGCCGAGGTTCGGGGCGAAGCCGCCCTCGTCGCCGAGGCCGGTGGACAGGCCCTTGTTCTTCAGGACCTTCTTGAGGGTGTGGTAGACCTCGGTGCCCCAGCGCAGCGCCTCGGAGAAGGACTCCGCGCCGATCGGGGCGATCATGAACTCCTGGATGTCCACGTTGGAGTCGGCGTGCGAGCCGCCGTTCAGGATGTTCATCATCGGAACGGGCAGCAGGTGCGCGTTCGGGCCGCCCAGGTAGCGGAAGAGCGGGAGGTCGCTGGCCTCGGAGGCGGCGTGGGCGACGGCGAGGGAGACGCCGAGGATGGCGTTGGCGCCGAGCGAGCCCTTGTTGTCGGTGGCGTCCAGGTCGAACATCGCCTGGTCGATCAGGCGCTGCTCGGTGGCGTCGTAGCCGACCAGCTCCGGGCCGATCTGCTCGATGACCGCGAGGACGGCCTTCTCGACACCCTTGCCCTGGTAGCGGTTCGGGTCACCGTCGCGCAGCTCGATGGCCTCGAAGGCGCCCGTGGAGGCGCCGGAGGGGACGGCGGCACGACCGGTGCTGCCGTCGTCGAGGCCGACCTCGACCTCGACCGTGGGGTTGCCTCGGGAGTCCAGGATTTCCCGGGCTACGACGACGTCGATGGACGGCACGAGCATCTCCTTCTTGGGATGTGACACGGTCCGCCGGGACCGCGGTGGGTTCTGCGAGACCGAGCCTAACCGCCTCCGGGCGATCGGCCACCGCGTGGACCGCCCCGTGGACAGAACCGAGAGTAAATTGTTTCTGAACCGAACAAACTGACAGCGGCGTCCCGGCGGCCACACATGAAAGAAACCCCGCCCCGGTGCGTACGGGGGAACACGCACCGGAGCGGGGAGCCCGTGGGGACGGGGGGCCCTCACGAGGCCCTCGGCATGAGGACCGCGCACGTGAGGGCGCTGTGGTTCGGCCGGGACGCGGCTGTGTCCCTCTTACTTGAGGTGCAGCTGCTGGCCCGGGTAGATGAAGTCGGCGTCGCTGACGATGTCCTTGTTCAGCTTGAACACCTTCTGCCAGCCGCCCTTGACGTCGTGCTCCGCGGCGATGGAGCTGAGGGTGTCACCCGTGACGACCTTGTACTCGCCGTCGCCCTTCTTGACCTTCTTGCCGGTCGGGGTGGTGACGGTCTTCTTCGCGGCCGGACGCTCGGAGGAGCGGGAGGCCTGCTGCTCGGAGGAACGCGTGCCGGTGCTGGTGCTGTCGCTGCCGCTGTTGCTGCCGCTGTCGTTCGAGGACGAGCTGGAGCCGCCACCGGTGTAGCCGGCGCCGGACAGGCCCACGCCACAGCTCGGCCAGGCACCCTTGCCCTGGCTCGCGAGGACCTTCTCGGCGATCTCGATCTGCTGCGCCTTGGAGGCCTGGTCGGCGGTGGAGGCGTACGCCGTGCCGCCGTACGCGGCCCAGGTGGAGGCGGAGAACTGCAGGCCGCCGTAGTAACCGTTGCCGGTGTTGATGGACCAGTTGCCGCCCGACTCGCACTGGGCGACGGCGTCCCACTCGGAGGCGGTGGCGGCGGAGGCGTTGCCGGCCGCCATCAGCGGAGCGGCGATGGCGACACCGGTGACGCCGGCGAGCGCGGCGGCGCGGGTGGCCTTGGACGGACGACGGTGCTTGCCCTTGGCGGAAAACAGCATGGTGGATCCCCTCACCGACGCCTGCGAGGTGAGCTGTCGGGTTCGGGCCGGTTGAGTTGCCCGGCCGCACACCTCGCCTCTCGGCGCGCTGCGCGGCTCCACCCCAAGCCGGTTCCGGCGGCCTCTCGGCCATGAGACCCCGTGAGGCCTCAACTTCCGGACCCGGCACTTACCTTGGGTCCCCCGCTCCTGCCTACGGCGCTTGACGCGACGACTGTTCCCGTACGGCCGCTGGCAGGATTCGGCGTTGCGGCAGCCGGGGCTCGCGGTGACGAGCGGTGTTGACCGTAGACACGGAACCCGGGGGATTTCAAAGACGATCAGGGCTTCTGAGACTCATCCCACACTTTCACCAAGCCGGACATTTACGGCTAATTGGGGACGCGAACTCGCGGTTTCTGCTGGGGATTTCGCCCTATTCGCTACCGAGAGCAAGGGTCTGACCGGGCTCGATCGCGCTCGGGTCGGCACCGATGACCTGCTCGTTCGCGGCGTAGAGCCGGCGCCATCCACCGTCGAGCTCAAGGGAGTCGGCGATGGAGGCGAGCGTGTCGCCGGTCCGGACGGTGTACGAGCCCTCGTCGGCGCTCGCACCCCGGTGCCGGCCGGTGCCCTCGGAGGGGGCGACGAGGGCGCCGGTGTCCACCAGGTTCGAAGAACCGCCCTCTCGCCAGGAGTTGTCCGATTCGTCACTCTCGGTCGGCGCGGCGGACGAGCCGTCGGAGGACGGCGCACCACCCGAAGCGGGGCCGGAGTTGTCCGGCTTGGCGGACTTGTCCGCATCGGCGCCGGGCGACGGGGAGGCGCTGCCGGACGAGTCCTCCGTGTCGGCCGATTCCGACGAGTCGGATGAGTCGGATGAGTTGGACAGACCCGCCGATCCGGATGATTCGGATGATTCGGGCTGACCGGACGCGTCGGAGGCGCTGGAGGAGTCGCCGGAGTCGTCGCTCGCCGATGCCGACGGCGAACCGCCGGCGACGCCGGTGTCGACATCGGCCGAGCCCGAGTCCTCGCTGAGCCCGTGCAGCAGACCGCAGGTGCCCCAGACGCCGACACCCTGGTCCGCGAGGACCTTCTCGGCGACGGCTATCTGCTGGTTGCGGCTGGCGAGGTCGGGACTCGTGGCGTAGTCGAGGCCTCCGTACTTCTCCCAGTTCCTCTGGGAGAGGTCGAGCCCGCCGTAGTGGCCGTCGCCGTCGTTCGCGCTCCAGGAGCCGCCGGTCTCGCACTGGGCGACCTGGTCCCAGGTGTTCCCGTCCGCCGCGCTCGCCGCGCCCGCACCGAGCAGCGGGATCGCGATGGCGGAGCCGGTCACTCCGGCCGCGACGAGAAGTGCCGGAGCCTGACGGGGGCGACGGTGACGACCGTTCCCGGTGAGCATGGGGTGCCCTTTCGCGAGACGACAGTGCGGGCGCGGCGGGTGGATCGGGTCGCCGCGTTGATGCGAGAACGTATCGGCAGACGATCACTTGTCACAAGTTAATGCCGCACAGATCACGTGAAGATCACAGACTTGAGGGTGTGTCATGTTTGCGTCGGCCGACGCAAGGACCGCGGGGCAGGGGTGAGTTGCCCGCCGGCCTACCGAACGGGCGTGAACTCGACGGGCAGTGTGCGCAGTCCACGCATGATGAGACCCCCACGCCATCTCAGATCGGCCGGATCCACCGCGAGTCGGAGGTCCGGGAGCCGGGTGAGGAGCGTGGCCAGCGCGGTCTGGCCCTCGAGGCGGGCGAGCGGGGCGCCGAGGCAGTAGTGGATGCCGTGGCCGTACCCGAGGTGCTGGTTGTCCCGCCGGGAGAGGTCGAGGACGTCGGGGTCGGCGAACCGCTGCGGATCCCGGTCCGCCGCGGCGAGCACGACCAGGACGGGGTCCCCGGGGGCGATGTCCTGTCCGCCGATGGTGAGCGGCTGGGTGGCGAACCGCCAGGTGGCCAGTTCCACGGGGCCGTCGTAGCGGAGCAGTTCCTCGACCCCCGTCTCCAGCAGGTCGGTTCGGCCGGCAGCGAGGGAGTCCTGGAGCCGGGTGCGCTGCTCGGGGTGGGTGAGGAGGGCGTACGTGCCGTTGCCGATCAGGTTCACCGTGGTCTCGAACCCGGCGAAGAGCAGGATGAAGGCCATCGCCGCGGCCTCGTTCTCGGTGAGGTGCTCGCCGTGGTCGGAGGCGCGGATCAGTCCGGAGATGAGGTCCTCGCCGGGTGCGGGCTCGGCGGGAAGCCCTTCGCGCTTGCGGTGGATGAGCTCCAGGAGGTACCCGCGCATCTTCTTGACCGACCGCGCGACACCACCCCGTGGCCCTCCCCCGTGCCGGATCATCATGCCCGCCCAGTCCCGGAAGTCGTCCTGGTCCTCACGCGGGACGCCGAGCAGGTCGCAGATGGCGTAGATAGGGAGCGGGAAGGCGAAGTCGTGGATGAGGTCGGCGGAACCCTTCGCCGTGAACTGGTCGATGAGGTGGTCGGTGAGTTCCCGCACGCGCGGCGCGAACTCGGCGACCCGGCGGGGCGTGAAGGCCTTGCTGACCAGTCTGCGCAGCCGGGTGTGGTCCGGCGGGTCGATGTTCAGCAGATGCGTCATCAACTCCGCCTTGCGCTCACCGGGGATGCCGGTCTTGCCCTTGGCATGCGCGGGCTCGTCGTGGTGCGCCGGGTTCTTGCTGAGCCGCTGGTCGGCGAGGGCCTGCTTGGCATCGCCGTACCGGGTGACCAGCCAGGCCTCCACCCCGCTGGGGAGCCGGGTCCGGTGCACGGGGGCGTGCTCGCGGAGCCAGGCGTAGGCGGGGTAGGGGTCGGTCGCGAACTCCCAGGTGAAGAGTTCCGGGGCCGGGGCCGGGGCGGGGGCGGGGGCGGCGGGGGCTGCCGTGGGGGTGGGCTGGTCGGTCACTCCCTGACGGTATCCGGCGGGGTGGGGTCTTCGCGGGGCGCGTTCTGTGCGGCGGGGGTGGCTCCTCCCTGCGGGCGGTCTCGGGAACCCGGGGCCGGGTTCGGCGGGGGTGTGCGTTGCGCCTCCGCGGTGCGTGGGGGGTCGGGGCCGCACCGGGGGGTGTCCGTCCTCGGTCGGGCGCAGCCGTGGGACCGAGTTGTGCTGTCGGTCGGACGCCCGACACTGCGGGCGGGCACCCCCCGGTACGTCCCCTTCCCGCCGTGGCACCGGTGGCCGGTCCGCGGGGGTGCGCCCCTTCGCGGGGCCGGCCGCGGTCGGGGCCGCGCGCGTGCTCGGTGGGAGCCGGGGCAGCGGCCAGGTGCCGTGGACGTCCGGGGTCGGCGGCCAGGTGGCGGGCCGTCCGGGGGGCGGCGTTGCGCGCGTGGTCGGTGGGAGCCGGGGTCGGCGGCCAGGTGCGGGGTCGGCGGGGGCGGCGTCGCGCCGGGGGGCGTTTCGGCGCGGGCTCTGGCCGCGGGCGGTGGCGCTGGGGTCAGGGCTTGCCCGGGGTGCCCTCCCGCTCCCGGATCGTGTCGCGGTACACGCGTGCCGCCGCGCGCAGCGCTGCCTCGGGGTCGGTGCCCTCCGCCTCGGCTCTGGTGGCCAGGGCCAGGAGTTCGTAGCCGATGCCCTCGGTGTTCGGCAGGGGGACCTCCAGGCCCGCCGTCCGTGCCCGGGACGCCAGTTTGGCGGTGAGGGCGAGGGCGGGCTGGGCGAGGGGGATGCCGTCGGTGAGGGACGCGCGCTGTTTTTCCGTCGCCTTGGTGCGCAGCCAGTGCTCCTTGACCTCCTCCGGGGTGGTCGCGGTCTCGTCGCCGAAGACGTGCGGGTGGCGGTGGATGAGCTTGGTGACGATGCCGCCGGCGACATCGTCGATGGAGAAGGGGGTCTCCGGGTCCTCCTCGGCGATGCGTGCGTGGAAGACGACCTGGAGGAGGACGTCGCCGAGTTCCTCGCGGAGTTCGTCGCGGTCGCCCTCCTCGATGGCCTCCACGAGTTCGTAGGCCTCCTCGAGGCCGTACTTCGCCAGGCCCTTGTGGGTCTGCCGCGAGGACCAGGGGCACTCGGCGCGGATGCGGTCCATGACCTGTACGAGGTCCAGGAGGCGGGCGCCCGGCAGGTCGTAGGAGGCGGGAAGGAGTTCCAGCTCGGGCATGGACACGCGGCCCGAGCCGGCGAGGCGGGCGAGGCCGTCGGTGAGCCGGGGTTCGCCCTCGCCCGTTGCGACCACGACGACGGTGCGGCCGCCCGCGCACGCCTCGACCAGTTCCTCGGCGGCCGGGGAGTCCTCGTCGACCCGTATCCCGGCCTCGCGCAGATACGGCAGCTGCGGGTGCCCGCCGTCGGCGCACAGCACGCGGTCCGCGGCGCGCAGGGCCTGCCAGGCGGGCCAGGACAGCAGGCCGGGGGCGACACGGTGGCTGGTGGTCAGCAGGACGATACGGCCGGGGTCGGCGGCCGGTGCGGCTTCGGGGCTGGTGGTGTTCACGGTTCGAAGCTAACGCACGGTGCCGACGGACCCGATCAGTTATCCACAGGCCGGGCGGGGTGATCGGATCGTATGACCGGTGAGGGTGCTACGCCGTTTCCGGCGTCCCCTTCGCCGTGACCTCACGCACCCACGGGGTCTTGGCGTCGACGCGGCTGCTCTTGGCGACGTCCCAGGTGCCGTAGCGGGGGTTGAGGTCGATGTCGAGCTTCTCGGACGCCTTGCCCAGGGCCTGCCAGAACTCGGCCGTGCTGGTGTCGGTGCCGAGCGCGGCGGCGAGTTTCTGGGCCTCCAGCTGGAGGCGGAGGTTGTCGTCGAGGCGCTCGGGGGCGATGCCGTAGCGCTGGAGCCAGGCCGTCTCCAGGGCCTTGGCGCCGCCGGCCTGCTGTTCCAGACCGGCGCGCATGTCCTGGATCTCCTTGCGGGTGACCGTCACCCCGGCGTCCTGCGCGGCCCGGTGCAGCACGCGGTCGAGGACCATGCTGTGCAGGGTGTCCCGGCTGAGGGTGCCCGTCTTGGCGATGGCCTGGGCGTACTGCTGCTCGTCCGGCACCGCCGCGCGCTGCGCGTCACGCACCTCGTCCACCCTGGTCTCCAGCTGGGCGACGCTGATCCGCTGGCCGCCGACGACGGCCGCCGCGCCGGGGTGCGCGTCGTTTCCGCAGGCGGTGAGGAGGGGCGCCGCGGCGATCGCGGCGGAGAGGAGGAGCGCGGTGCGACGACGGCGGTGCAAGGAAGCCTCCCGAGGAGATTGTGCGACGGTGCACAAAGTCTTGCGGTGATCGATGGTAGGCAGTGGGCAAGCTCTGGCCAACCCATTCGACCAACGATTCATCAGGAGTTCGGGCACCGCCGCGCCCCGCGTGGGGGGCCGGGGCATGGTCCCGACGCGACGGGCACCCCCTCCCGGTCCGGGACCCGTGGCGCTCACGGGCTCAAGCACGGGGCGAAACCTATCCGCGCACCTGTCCCAGCCATTCCAGTGTGCGCCGGATCTCGACGGCGAGCGGGTGGCCGGGGCCGTGCAGGCGTTCGACGTCGTGCACGAGGCGCGCGAGGGTGTCGTGGGCCGCGGCGCGGTCGCCGAGGGCGAGCAGGAGGTGGCCGATGCGGCGGCGGACGTCGTGGGCGAGCTCGGGGTCGCCGGCCACGTACTGGTTCTCGTAGTACGGCAGGAGCGCGCGGTACTCGGCGAGCGCCGCCGCTGGTTCGCCGAGCTGTTCCAGGCACTGGGCGACGTCGTAGCGGAAGCGCAGGGACTGGGGGTCGGCCTGCCCGGCCTCGGCGGCGCGTTCGTCGGCGAGGCGGCGCAGTTCGGGCAGCGCGCGCCGGTACTGGCCGTCGTCCATGAGCGTGGCGGCGTACTGCTTGCGCAGGGTGCGCACGACCGGGGAGTGCTCGCCGTGCTGTTCGGCGGCGGCGGGCAGGATCGCGCCGAGGATGTCGACGGCCTGGGTGATGCGGCCCTCGCCGAGGAGGCGCTTGACCTCGTCCACGGCGCGCGCGACGTCGGGCTTCGCGGCGGGGGGCGCGAGCGGGCTGGCGGGCGCCGGCTGGGGCGCGGGGGTGCGGGCGCGGTCCGGCCAAGGGGCGTGCGGGCGCAGGAAGGGGCGGGTGGGGTCCAGGGGCGCCCCGGTGGGGGTGCCGCGCGCGGGCAGGAGCAGCGCCAGATCCTCGTAGACCTCCTGCGCGCTGGCGGGGCGGTGCTGCGGGTCCTTGGCCAGCAGGCGCAGGACGAGTGCCTCCAGCGCCTCCGGCACCTCGGGGCGCAGGCGCCGCACCGGGAGCGGAGGCTCGTAGAGGTGCCGGTGCAGGACGCCGAGCGCCGTGGACCCGGAGAACGGGACGTCACCGCTGAGGAGTTCGTGCAGGAGTACGCCGAGTGCGTACAGGTCGGTGTAGGGGCCGACCGCGCCGCCCATGGCCTGCTCCGGCGCCATGTAGGCGGGCGAGCCGATGGGGGTGCCGGTGTGGGTGAGGCGGGTGGTGTCGGCGTCCATGACGGAGGCGACGCCGAGGTCGAGGACGGTGACGGTGCCGTCCTGCTTCACCATGACGTTGCGGGGCTTGAGGTCGCGGTGGACGATCGGCACGGCGTGCACGGCGCTCAGCACGGCGCACAGTTGCGCGGCGACCGCGACGGCCCACTGCCAGGGGTACGGGTCGTGCTCGGCGAGGTGGTCGGAGAGGTCCGCGCCGTCGACGTACTGCATGACGAGGAAGAGCTCCTCGCCCTCGCTGCCCGCGTCGTGCACGGTGACCAGCCCGGGGTGGTCGACCTGTGCGGTCACCCGGCACTCGCGCACGAACCGCCGGCGCAGTTCGTCGGCCTCCTGGCCGGCCACCTTGTCGGGGCGCAGCAGCTTCACCGCCACGCGCCGGTCGAGCCGTTCGTCGTACGCCGTCCAGACCTGTCCCATGCCGCCCTGCCCGATGAGCGTGGACAGTTCGTAGCGGCCTGCGACGACACGTCCCGTCGTCACGCTCACCTTCCGCCCTCGTGGCCGCCGCGCGGGTCGCCGTCCTGGCGGCGCAGGTAGTCGCTCAGTTCGTCGAGTTCGGCGCGGACCTGGTCGATCCGGGCGGGCGCGGGGCGCTGCGGCCGGGCCGGGGGCACGGGCGCGTGGGGCGTGGCGTCGCGGGGTGCGGGCGGCTGCGGCAGCGGGCTGTGCGGGACGGGCGCCGGTGTCTGGGGCAGGGTGGCCGCGGTGTACGGCGACTGGTGCTGGGCCTGCGGGTAGCCGTACGCGGGTGCCGGGGCCGGAGCGGGCTGCGGGGGGTAGTCGCCGTAGCGGAGCTGGTGGAAGTGGCGGATGTCCGCGGAGAGGTAGTAGGCGATCGCGGCCACGAGCGTGCCGAGGAGCAGGAACAGGCCGGTCCAGCCGCCCACGGTGTGGACCTCCTCGCCGGACTCCGTGCCGAGCAGCACCAGTCCGGTGACGATCGCGACGAACGAGGCCACGAACAGGACCCAGTCGAGCCCCCGGCGCGTCACGAGCGCCAGGCGCAGCAGCATCGCCCAGGACAGCAGGCCGATGGTGAAGACCGAGATCACCACGAACAGCACGCGCAGGAAGACCAGCAACGCCGGTGGGGGCGGCTGCTTCACCGGCCGCGTGTAGCCGTGGCCATGCATGACTGCTCCTGGTGCCTGAGGTGGGCGTACGAGGGCGACCGACGCCCGGCAACCCCGTTCCTGTGATTGTCGCGTCGAGCGTATAGGCCGACGACGACATGCGGTCCAAGGTTGTACCGAACCGTTGTCGTGCTGATCACGTCGTACGGCGACGGGTGGCCACGCGGGGGTGGACGGAAGGCGGGCGTCCGCTTCGACGGGGTGTCACGCGCGGGTCAGTCGGGGGCGACCGTGCCGTCCGTGAGGCCGTCGTACATGCCGCGCACGAGCTGGTCCCCGAGCCGGTTCGCGCGCCTGAGCGCCTGCTCGAACTCGTCGAGTGCGCGGAAGCGCGCGCCGTAGCGCCGCTGTTCGTCCAGCGGGAGCCGGGGCAGTTGGAGGCGGCGCACGTCCAGACGGGTGGCGGTGGAGGCGTAGCTGCTGGCCTGGCGGTTGTTGGCGGTGCCACGCAGGAACCCGGCGAGGAACCAGGGGTCGAGCGCCGCGGAATCGGGGCGCAGGAGTACGAGGTTGCGCCCGAGGGCGGCGCCCCCGCTCGCGTCGTCGATCACGCGCGCCACCGAGCCGCCGCCGAGCACGGGCACGACGACGTCACCCGGCTCCACCAGCACGGCCTCGTCGTCGCTCTCGGGGAGCGTGCCGGAGGGCGCGGTGCCGGCGAGGACGTCGTGGTCGGTGAGGACGGGTACGCGCGCGTGGCCGCCGTTCCCGCCGGTGCGCAGCACCAGGGCTCCCCCGCGCGCGAGTTCGCCGATGGTGGTGAGCGGCCAGCGCGCGCGTTGCGCGGTGTCGACGGGCGGCGGGGTGAGGTCGGTGGTCAGGCGCAGGGTCTCGCCGAGGCGCTCGCGTACCGCCGTGAGCGCCTCGGCGCCCTCGGCCGCCGCCGCGGGCGGGAGGTGGCGGGCGGGGGCGAGGTCCACGTCGTCGTCGAGGAGTTCGATGACGGGCAGGGAGCGCGCGAGGCCGGGGCGTTCCTGAAGCGTGCCCGCGCGGTCGAAGGCGCGCCAGGCGTCGAGCACCGCGTCGCGTACGGCACGCCAGTCGGGGCCGCCGCGCCCCTCGCCGGCGAACCGGCCGCTGTCGGCGAGCAGCACCTCGGGCTGGGCCGGCGCCTTCTCGGTGCGGCGCAGCACCCACAGGTGGAGCGGGATGTTGTACGGGGGTGCCGCGCCGACCGGCAGGGCGACGACCGCGCGCAGCGCGCCCCGGCGCAGCAGGTCGGCGCGGATACGGCGGCCGGAGCGGCGGGAGGCGGCGGCGGGCGGCATCAGCAGGACGGCGGTGCCGCCGTCCTTGAGGCGGGCGAGCGCGTGCTGGACCCAGGCCAGCTCGGACTCGGTGCGGGCCGGGAAGCCGTACTCCCAGCGGGGGTCGTAGGCGAGTTCGTCGTGCCCCCAGTTGCGCTCGTTGAACGGCGGGTGGCACAGCACGGCGTCGGCGCGCAGCGCCGGGAAGGCGTCGGCGCGCAGGGTGTCGCCGGTGGCGCTGTGCACGCCGGCGCGGGCGTGCAGGGCGAGCCGGAGCGCGGTGAGACCGGCGAGGTCGGGGGCGCTGTCCTGCGCGTACAGCTCCTGGTCGGGGCGGGCGGAGACGGCGCGCAGCAGGGTGCCGGTGCCGCAGGCCGGGTCGAGGACGGTGCGGGCGGGGCCGGCGAGGTCGGCCATGAGTTCGGCGAGTTCGGCGGGGGTGAGCGTGTACTGCCGCGGGTTGGCGTCGAGATGGCGGCCGAGCAGGAACTCGTAGGTCTGGCGGGCGCCCAGTTCGGCCGCGAGTTCGGCGGCGCCGCGCAGGAGGGGGACAGAGGGGAGGAGTTGGGGGCCGGTGGGGGTGTGAACGGCGGGGCGGGGGTTCACAGGGGCCGCGGAGTTCACAGCGCCGGGGTTGTTCACCGCACCGGGGCGGTTCGCCGCGCCGGGGTTGCTCAGCGCGCCGGGGTTGTTCAGCGCGCCAGGTCTGTTCGCTGCACCAGGGCTGTTCACGGCGTCCGGGGTGTTCACGGCGTCCGGAGCGTTCACAGCCGTCGCGGCGCCGAACCGTGGTGTCAGCACCTCCGCGAGCGCTCCTGTCAGCACCGCCACGAGCCGTGCGTCGGAGCCCGCGCTCGCGTCCAGCCAGACGGTGGGGCGGTCGTGGATGAGCAGCAGGACGCAGCCGGCGTGGGTGAGGGCGGTGACCGGTCCGTCGGGGTGCCCGGAGAGCTGTTGCCAGACGCGTTCGCGCAGCGGCACCTCGGCGAGTTTGCCCTGGTCACGCAGCCAGGCCTCGACCTCGGCGAGGGCGAAGGAGGGGCTGGTCTCGGTGCCTCCGACGGGCTTGGGGAAGTCGGGGTGGCGGCGGCGCCAGTTGCTGACGGCGGCGCGGCCGACGCCGGCCAGCCGGGCGATTCCGGCGGCGGTCACCTCTGTGGCGTTGTCCTGCACGGGCCCGGCTCCCCTCGTCGTCCTGCGTGACCCCGCGCGCGCTCCCGCACCTGATTGCACCTGCTGCACCTGCTGCACCTGCTGCACCTGTTGCACCTGCCGTGCGCTTCGCGTGTGACGCCGAGCATAGCGGCGTCGACAGGATCCACCCCTTCACAGTCGTGTACACGAGCTAGACCGTGAACCGTGTTGACTCGGTTCACAGGCTCTGGTCTTATTGACCCAGCGAACGAGCGGCAGCCGAACAGCGGCTGTCACGCCGCGTTGGAGGGGGACACAGTCATGGGCATGAAGGGCAAGGTCGCGCTGGGGGCCGTCGTGGGGATCGTCGTCATCGGTGCCGTGTCGGCGAACTCCGGCGACAACGGCGGCGACACCACGAGCAGCGGCAAGAGTTCTTCGGCGTCCGCCCAGGCGAAGTCCGGCAACTCTGACGGCTCCGGTGGCGGGAAGAAGGACGCCGCGAAGGCGGCCGAGGAGAAGAAGGTCGCCTTCGAGGGGGACGGCGACTTCCAGGTCGGTTCCGACATCAAACCCGGCACCTACCGGACCACCGGCAACGACGACGGCATGTGCTACTGGGAGCGCGCCAAGGACGCCTCTGGCGAGATGGACTCCCTGCTGGCCAACGACAATGTCACCGGCACCAGTTACGTGACCGTCAAGGCCTCCGACAAGCTCTTCAAGTCGAGCGACTGCAACGACTGGGAGGCCGTCGACACCAAGGCGAAGGGCTCCCCGGCCGCCAAAATGGCGGGCGACGGCGGCATGTTCAGAGTCGACTCCGACATCGCGCCGGGCACATACGGGTCCACCGGCAACAAGGACGACATGTGCTACTGGGAGCGCACCAAGGACGCCGAGCACGGCCTCGACTCGATCATCGCGAACGACAACGTGTCCGGTTCGGCCGTCGTCACGATCAGCGCCTCCGACACCTACTTCAAGACGTCCGGCTGCACGGACTGGAAGAAGACCGGCTGACGCCGGCCCCGTACGGCGGTCCGGTGGGGGCCGACCCACGGCAGTACCCCGCCGGACCGCTCCTTCCACCCCGCGCGCGCTCCTTCCACCCCGCGCGCGCTCCTTCCGCGCCAGCCAGCGCGTCCCTACGCACCCCGCGTCCCCGCGTCCCCGCGCCCCCCGGTCTCCGTCTCACCGGCGCCTCGGCGCACCCCGCCGCACCACAACTCACCGCACCACATTCACCACTCACCACACCCCGACACCACCGAGGAACTCCCATGCGCCGTACCGCACTCGCCGCTCTCTGCCTCACCGCCGCGACCACCCTCGCCCTCACCGGCTGCCAGTCCGGCCAGGACAAGACGGACGGCAAGGGCCGCGCGTCCAGCACGCCGAGCAAGGCCAAGGAGCCGTTCGCCGGGCTGACCGGCAGCGAGATCGCCGACCGGGCCGTCGACGCCACGACCGGCGCCTCCTCGCTGCGCATGAAGGGCGACGTGCCCGACGGTGACGCCGGTGGGTCCATCACCGTCGACATGGCCCTGAACAAGCAGGGCGAGTGTGCCGGCACGATGAGCATGGGCGGCGAGGGCAAGGCCGATCTGATCAAGGTCGGCGACACCGTCTACATGAAGTACGACGAGGCCTTCCTGCGCGCCCAGAGCAAGGGCGAGAAGAAGTCGGACGTCGACGCGGCCGTGGGCATGCTGGCGGGGAAGTGGACCAAGATGTCCGCGAAGGGCGAGGACGCGAAGGAGATCGCGGGCTTCTGCGACCTGGACACGGTCCTCGGCGACGCCGACGACGCCGATTCGAACGCCTCGCGCGGCAAGACCACCACCGTGGACGGCACGCCCGCGATCACGCTGAACGAGCGGGACGGCAAGGACCGCTACACGCTGTACGTCGCCACCGAGGGCAAGCCGTACCTCCTGCGGGTGGACAGCGCCTCCACGAGCGACCCGGGCACCCTGACCTTCGGCGCGTACGACGAGCCCGTGCCGGCGAAGAAGCCCAGCGGCGAGATCCTGGACCTCGACGCACTGGGCGCCTGACCCGCCCCACGCCACGCACCGGGCCCCCGCACCGCCGTGCCGTGCCGTGCCGTGCCGTGCCGTGCCGCTACAGCGGATGCCGCATCCACACGTTCGGCTCGACGTACACCGCGTATCCCCGCTCCGGCTCGCACCGCACCGGCACCAGTGCCCCGGGGACCTCGACGTCGCCCTGGGTGTCGAAGGGCAGCCCGGTCCAGCGGCGCCACTGCTCCAGCGACGCGGCGACGGTCATGGAGGCCGGGGCCACGGCGTGGACGGTGGCGCCGGCCCGGGCGTGGACGCGCAGCCACGGGTCGTGCGGGAGCCCGTCGGGGCGTACGCGGTGCGCGTACTCCTCGATGGGGGTGTGCGGTTCGAGGTGTTTGGCGTTGGGGCGGACCGGGGCGACGACCTCGCTGAAGCCGTGCGCGCGGGCGTTGTCGCGCATCGCCGACAGCATGCGGCCGGACAGACCGCGGCCCTGGAGGTCGGGGCGGACGATGACGGCGATCGCGCTGACCGTGTCCGGCCGCACCCCGCGGCGCAGGTCGGCGAAGGCCCACAGGAGCACCTCGTCCCAGCCCCGGACGGGCAGTTCGGCCCGGTCCTCGGTGTCGAGGGCGAAGGGGACGCTGAACGCGGTGGCGACGACCTCGCCCCGCTCGTCCTCGGCGAACAGCACGTACTCGGGGAACTCGGCGGCGATCCGGCCGTAGTGGTGGTCGCCCACCAGGTCGTGGGTGACGAACTCCGGCCAGCTGTTGTCCATGGCGGCCACCCGGTCATGGGCGTCGGGGCGTTCGGCGAGACTCGACACCTTCAGTTCCATGCGATCACCGTAGGCGGGCGTCGCCGGGGCCGGGAACCGGTTTTCAGCCGCCGCACTGCCGCAGCATGATCTCCTTGTCGGCCGTCGTCACGGGAAGCTCGTACTTCAGCGAGACCTGGGCGAACCGCACCGCGTACGAGCAGCGGATCCGCTTGTTCGGGGGCAGCCAGGACGCGGGCCCCGAGTCGCTCTTGGAGCCGTTGGTCGGGCCGTCCACCGGGATGAGGTTGAGCGGGTCGTTGGCGATGTCCTGACGCTTGCCCTTATCCCAGCGCGAGGCGCCCATCTGCCAGTCGTACGACAGCGGCATCACATGGTCTATCTGCACCGACGTGGCCCGGGACTTGGCCCAGTCGATCTCCTTGCCGGTGTAGGGGTCGGCCAGCGTCATGGAGACGACGACACAGTCCGAGCCGGAACGGAGGCGTACCTCTTCGCCGTCGCGCTGGAGCAGGTCGTTGCGGGTGTCGCAGCCGTTGCGGGAGAAGGGGATGCCGCCGGGGGCGGAGTCCATCCAGGCGTAGCCGAACTCGTCGCGGTCGTAACCCGTCTTGGGGCCGCGGCCCTTGGTCTTCACCTTCTCGATCAGGGCGCGCGCCTTCGCTCTGTCGGCGTCCGAGGTGATGGCCGCGAGGCCCGGCCCGGTGCCGTCCGGGTTGTCCAGCGGGCTCACCGCGCGGCCGGATCCGACGACCGGGCCGGCACCGGAGGGCTCGCCGTCCGCGGGCAGCTCCACGCCCTCGCAACCGGCGAGCAGTACGACCATGCCGAGCATCGCCGCGGCGCCCGCCGCCCCACCCCTCCGACGCGTCACGGTGCGTCCCTCCCCTGTTCTCCTGGTTGCACCCCCGCTCGGGCACGTCTGCCCGGACCCCGCTCGGGCACGCATGCCCGCTCTCACCGTACTGGCCAAGGGGCCCACCCCCTACGGCGCCTAAAGGGGCGTACCTCTCAAGTCGGGCGTATCGTCTTTGCTGAGTCACCTCCGGAAGGAGCTCTGGATGGGCATCCTCGACAGGTTCAAGAGCAACCGCATGGCGCAGGACAAGGCCAAGGGCGCGTCCGACGCGGCGGAACGCAAGGTCAACGACAGGACGGGCAACAAGCACGAGGGCCAGGTCGACAACGCGCAGCAGAAGATCGAAGGCGCGATGGGCATGGACCGCGACCGGCCCCAACAGCCGTAGGACCAGCAGACCCACGGAGGCGCACGAGATCCCTGCCGGGCAACTCGCCCGGGCCGGGGTCCCCTGAACCACCATGAGACCGAGGCCGTCCGCACAGGCTCAACTCCCGCGGACGGCTTCGCGTTTCCCGCCGGGACCGCACCCCAGGAACACGACCCGGTCCGTCTCCGCGTCGAACGCCAGGAACGGATGACCGTAGGCCCCCTCGGGATCCATGAACACCGGCTTGCCGAGCCGCCTGCCGATCGTCCGCAGGAACTCACAGAGCAGGTCCAGCCGTTGCTGCCCCTGCAACTCCCGCAGGTCCATGTCGAAGTCGATCTCCTCCTCCCCGAGGAAGCGGAAGACCGCGAGCATGCCCGCCGCCGGCCAGACCCGCAGTTGGGGGCACTCCGCGTCCCGGGGTCGGGCCAGGACGCCTGCGGCCCGTGGCAGCGGGAGCACGGTTGTGCCCTCCACGTACTCGTGGTCCCAGCCGCGTTCGACGACGAGGTCGAGCACCGCCTGCCAGCCGTCGGCGGAGGTGTGCGGGACGCGCAGGTCCGGCAGCGAGCCCATCTCGTACGGGTCGAAGTACTCCTTCACCTCGTCCCACAGCAGGTCGGACATCCGCCCCTCCCCTCCCCGGCGCGTCCCGGGCTTCAGACCTTTCCGATGCCCAGCGTGGTCTCCGAGGGGAGCAGGCCGGAGGAGAGGACTGCCACCCAGTAGTCGCCGAGCAGTTCCACGAGGCGGTCGGTGTCGGCCTGGCCGAGCGACTGCCAGGGGGCGGCGGCGAGTCGGTCGGTGTCCCGCTCGACCTGGTCGCGCAGGGCGCGGCCCGCCTCCGTCGCCGTACTGTCGTCCTCGTCGACCAGGCCCCGGGCGGCGAGGCGGTCACGCGCCGCCGACCACTGCGCGCCGCTCCAGCCGCGGCTCTCGAAGCGCTCGGCGGAGGCGGCGCCTATCGCCGCGAAGGAGACGAGCGACTCGACCGGGTCGAGGTCGGCGAGCAGCAGGGCCGCGAGGTGTCCGTCGCCGCGGTGCTCGCGCAGGATCGTCGCCGCGTGCCACAGCTGGAGGTGCGGGATCGTGGGCCACTCCAGCTCGGCGTTGGCCGCGGCGAGGGGGCGGCCCGCGGTGCTCACCGCTTCGGCGGCGCGGCGGGCGAGGGCGGCGGCCTCCGCCAGCTCGGGGCTGTCGACGCTTTCGCCGAATATCGCGCGGTACGCCCCGTCGACCCCCCGCAGTCGGGCGGCCAGCACCGCCTCGGGGCTCGCGACGCCCCACGCCGAGTCGATGTGCTCGGCGACCATCCGGGGGCTGAAGCTGTAGAAGGCGGAGGTCACACGTTCGGCGCCCACCGTCCCCAACGGGGCCGCGCGGAGCGGGAAGTAGCTCGGCCAGCGTTCCTTGGTGTCGTATCCGAGGTCCGCGGCCTCCTCGAAGACCTCGGGCGCGTAGTACAGCACCGCGTGCAGGGGCTCCAGCAGGTGCCAGAGCTGACGTACGCGTGCCGGATCGATCCCGGTGGTCACGGCACCGGTCCCGCGCTCGCCCTGTGACATGGCATGCCTCCCCGTCGTGTCCGAGTCCCGCGATCCACAGCTGATCTACAGCGCGACCCACAGCCTGGACCCGCCCATAACTTGACACTGACAAGATTGACCGAGCCGCCCGAACTTGTCAATGCCTAGATGGGGCGTACGCTGGCGACCATGGCATCCGCGGACACGAAGAAGACGGCCTCGCGCCGCCCCTACCACCACGGCGACCTGCGCCGCGCCGTCCTCAGCGCCGCGCTCGACGTCATCGCCGCCGACGGCCCCGCCGCGCTGAGCCTGCGCGACCTCGCCCGCCGGGCCGGGGTCTCCCACGCGGCCCCCGCGCACCACTTCGGGGACCGCACCGGTCTGCTCACGGCGATCGCGGCCGAGGGGTTCGGGCTGCTGGCGAGCGCCCTCCGTGAGACGGCCGACCTCAAGGAGGCGGGCGTGCGCTACGTACGCTTCGCGCGTGAGCATCCGGCGCACTTCCAGGTGATGTTCGCGCCCGGACTGCTGCGCCCCGACGACCTCGAACTCACCACCGCCCGCGCCCTGGCCACCGACGCCCTGCGCGAGGCCGTGTCCCAGGTCGACCCCGAGGGCCTCGGCCTGGACCCCCGCCTCGCCGGAGTCGCCGCCTGGTCCCTCGCCCACGGCTTCGCCACGCTCCTCCTGGGCCACAACCTGGACGGGCCGGTGGGCGAGAAGGACCCCGAGGACGTCTTCCGCGCCCTGGCGACGATGCTGTTCCGACCCACCACCTGAGGGAACCGGCCCACGACCCGAGGACACCGGCCCGCCGCCCGAGGGCACCGGCGCGCCCCCGCGCCCCGCGCCCCCGCTCCCCTACGACCCCAGCACCGACGCCAGGAACTCCCCGACCCACCCCAGCAACTCCCGCCCGACCAACGGCTTCCCGCCCACCTTGGCCGTCTTCGGACGCGGCACCAGCACCTGGTGCGCCGACGGCTTGATGACGGTCCCGGGGTAGAGCCGCTTGAGCCGCAGTTCCTGGGACTCGCGCAACTCCACGGGCGCGAAGCGGATGTTGGTGCCCTGGAGGACGATCTCGCCGACGCCGCACGCGCGGGCCAGCATCCGCAGGCCCGCGACCAGCAGCAGGTTCTCCACCGGCTCCGGCAACTTGCCGTAGCGGTCGACGAGTTCCTCGCGTACGGCCTTGACGTCGTCCTCGGTGGTGGCCGAGGCGATCGAGCGGTAGGCCTGGAGGCGGAGCCGCTCGCCGGGCGCGTAGTCGTGCGGGACGTGGGCGTCGACCGGGAGCTCGACCTTGACCTCCAGCGGCGGCTCCTCCTCCACGCCGCCCTCCAGGGACGCCCGGTAGTCCGCCACCGCCTCGCCGACCATGCGCACGTACAGGTCGAAGCCGACGCCCGCGATGTGGCCGGACTGTTCGCCACCGAGCAGGTTGCCCGCTCCCCGGATCTCCAGGTCCTTCATCGCCACGTACATGCCCGCGCCCATCTCCGTGTGCTGGGCGATGGTCGCGAGGCGCTCGTGGGCGGTCTCCGTGAGGGGCTTCTCCGGCGGGTAGAGGAAGTAGGCGTAGCCGCGTTCCCTGCCACGTCCCACCCGGCCGCGCAGCTGGTGCAGCTGGGAGAGGCCGAAGTTGTCGCCGCGCTCCACGATGAGCGTGTTCGCGTTGGAGATGTCGATGCCCGACTCGACGATCGTGGTCGACACGAGCACGTCGAACTTCTTCTCCCAGAAGTCGACGACGACCTGTTCGAGGGCCTGCTCCGACATCTGGCCGTGGGCGATCGCGATGCGCGCCTCGGGGACGATCTCGCGCAGGCGGGAGGCCGCCCGGTCGATCGACTCGACCCGGTTGTGGATGTAGAAGACCTGGCCCTCGCGCAGCAGTTCACGACGGATCGCCGCGCCGATCTGCTTCTCCTCGTAGGGGCCGACGAAGGTGAGCACCGGGTGGCGCTCCTCCGGCGGGGTGGTGATCGTCGACATCTCGCGGATGCCGGTGACGGCCATCTCCAGGGTGCGCGGGATGGGGGTCGCGGACATCGTCAGCACGTCGACGTTGGCGCGCAGCTTCTTCAGCTGCTCCTTGTGCTCGACGCCGAAGCGCTGCTCCTCGTCGACGATGACCAGGCCGAGGTCCTTGAACTTGGTCTCGGAGGAGAACAGGCGGTGGGTGCCGATGACGACGTCCACCGAGCCCTCGCGCAGGCCCTCCAGGACCGCCTTCGCCTCGGTGTCGGTCTGGAAGCGGCTGAGGGCCTTCACGACGACGGGGAACTGGGAGTACCGCTCGGAGAAGGTCCCGAAGTGCTGCTGCACCAGCAGGGTCGTCGGGACGAGGACGGCGACCTGCTTGCCGTCCTGGACGGCCTTGAAGGCGGCCCGGACCGCGATCTCCGTCTTGCCGTAGCCGACGTCGCCGCAGATGAGCCGGTCCATCGGGACCGACTTCTCCATGTCCTCCTTGACCTCGGCGATGGTCGTCAGCTGGTCCGGGGTCTCCGCGTACGGGAAGGCGTCCTCCAGCTCGCGCTGCCAGGGGGTGTCGGGGCCGAAGGTGTGGCCGGGCGCCGCCATGCGCGCGCTGTACAGCTTGATCAGGTCCGCGGCGATCTCCTTGACCGCCTTCTTCGCGCGGGCCTTCGTCTTGGTCCAGTCGGCGCCGCCGAGGCGGTGCAGCGTGGGCGCCTCGCCACCGACGTACTTGGTGATCTGCTCCAGCTGGTCGGTGGGGATGTAGAGGCGGTCGCCGGGCTGGCCGCGCTTGGCGGGGGCGTACTCGACGACGAGGTACTCGCGCGTGGCGCCCTGGACGGTGCGCTGCACCATCTCGATGTAGCGGCCCACGCCGTGCTGCTCGTGGACGATGTAGTCGCCGGCCTCCAGGGTCAGCGGGTCGATCGTCTTGCGGCGTCTGGCGGGCATCCGGGCGCCGTCCTTGCCGGCCGCCTTCTGGCCGGTCAGGTCGGTCTCGGTGAGGACGGCGAGCCGCAGCGCGGCGTCGACGAAGCCGTAGTCGATCGAGCCGCACGCCACGTGCACGACCGAGGGGGAGATCTCTCCCAGTTCGGCTTCCAGCCGGGCCGCGATGCCCTCGCCGCCGAGCACCTCGACCGTACGGGCCGCCGGGCCGTGCGCCTCGGTCACGAAGACCGTGCGCCAGCCCTCGGCCAGCCAGCCCTTGGTGTCGGCGAGGGCCTTCGCGGTGTCGCCTCGGTAGGTCTCGGGGGCGTGCATGCCGAGCTGGAGGGTGTCCGCCTCCAGCTCCAGGTCCCCGGCGAACGGCGACACCGACCACCACATCATGTCCAGCTCGCGGGCCTGGTCGCGGACGTCCGCGAGCGACCACAGGGAGGCCGCGCCGACGTCGATCGGCGCCTCGCCGCCGCCCGCCGTGGCCGCCCAGGAGGCCTGGAGGAACTCCTGCGACGTCGCCACGAGATCCGCGGCACGCGTGCGTACCCGCTCGGGATCGCAGACGACGGCCATGGCGCCCTTGGGCAGTACGTCGATCAGCAGCTCCATGTCGTCGACGAGGACCGGCGCGAGGGACTCCATGCCCTCCACCGCGATCCCCTCGGCGATCTTGCCGAGCAGCTCGCCCAGCTCGGGGTGCTCCTCGGCGAGGGCCCGCGCACGCGCGCGGACGTCGTCGGTGAGGAGCAGCTCGCGGCAGGGCGGGGCCCACAGACCGTGCTCGGCGACCTCCAGGGAGCGCTGGTCGGCGACCTTGAAGTAGCGGATCTCCTCGACGTCGTCGCCCCAGAACTCGATGCGGAGCGGGTGTTCCTCGGTGGGCGGGAAGACGTCCAGGATGCCGCCGCGGACGGCGAACTCGCCGCGCTTCTCGACGAGCTCCACGCGCGCGTAGGCGGCCGCGGCCAGCGCCTCGACGACCTCGTCGAGGTCGGCCGTCTGTCCCGTGCCCAGGGCCACCGGCTCCAGGTCGCCGAGGCCCTTGACCTGGGGCTGGAGCACGGAGCGCACGGGTGCCACGACCACCGACACGGGGCCCGTCTCGGGGTCCTCCGGGCGCGGGTGCGCCAGCCGGCGCAGGACGGCGAGCCGACGGCCCACGGTGTCGCTGCGGGGGCTCAGGCGCTCGTGCGGGAGGGTCTCCCACGACGGGTACTCGACGACACCCTCCGGCGGGAGCAGGGAGCGCAGGGCCGCGGCCAGGTCCTCCGCCTCGCGGCCGGTCGCGGTCACCGCGAGGACCGGGCGGCCGGCCTCACGGGCGAGGGCGGCGATCGCGAAGGGGCGGGCCGCCGGGGGGCCGACCAGGTCGACGTGCATGCGGTTGCCGTCTGCGGCCGCGGTGATCGCTTCCGCGAGGGCGGTGTCCTTGACGACGGCGTCGAGCAGACCGTGCAAGCTCATGGAGGGGCGCTTCCATCCAGGGGGGTGGGCAACACGAAGGGCCCGACACGCAGTACGGGGCGGGGGTTCCCAGGGTACGTCGCCGGGGCTCGTATCACCTTGCGGAGCGAGCACGGGCCCCGGCGGGGGAAGCGCACGACAGGGCCCGGCGCCGAGAAGCCCCCGTGACTTCTCGGTGCCGGGCCCTGAACCCCCGTTCGACGGGGCTGCCGGAGCCGCTACTCGGTGGCGATCGCGTTCAGGATGTTCATGCGGCCCGCGCGGAACGCCGGGATCAGCGCGGCGAACAGGCCCACGAAGGCCGAGCCGATGAACACCCCGATGATCGTCGGCCAGGGGATGTCGAGGACGTTCAGGCCCTCCAGCGCGAGGAGCTTCTGGGCCGTGGCGCCCCAGCCCATCCCGAGCCCCAGGCCCAGCAGGGCTCCGAAGAGGGCGATGACCACCGACTCCATGCGGATCATGCGGCGCAGCTGGCGGCGGGAGAGGCCGATCGCCCGCATCAGGCCGATCTCGCGGGTCCGCTCGACCACCGACAGGGCCAGGGTGTTCACGACGCCCAGGACCGCCACGATGATCGCGAGAGCGAGCAGGCCGTAGACCATGTTGAGGAGCTGGCCGACCTGGTCCTTGAAGTCGTCCTTGTAGTCGGTCTGGTCGCGGACCTGGTACTGCGGGTATTCGTCGAGGGCTTTCTTCAGCGCCGCGTAGGCCTGCTTCTCCTGGCCCGGCTTCGCCTTGGCGAACATGATCGTGTTCGGCGGGATCTGGTCGGCGGGGACGTACTTCTTCATCGTCTCGATGCTGACGTAGCGCACCCCCTGGTCCAGCGCCGAGCTGTCGTCGGTGATGGCGGCGACCTTCAGCTTCGCGGTGGATCCGCCGTTGAAGGCGACGCTGATGGTGTCGCCGACGTGGACGCCGTGGGCCTTGGCGTAGTCGGAGCCGACCGACATGGAGTCCTTGCCGTAGGCGGCGGAGAGCGTGCCCGCCGTCGTCGCCCGGCGCAGGTCCTGGGCGTAGGAGGGGTCGGCCGCGGTGACGCCGTCGGTGTCCTTCTTGCCGTCGGGCGAGGTCAGGGTCGCCTTGAGCTCCTTGTACGAGGTCACGTGGGCCAGGCCCGGACTCTGCTCCATCGCCTTCTCGGCCTGCGGGACGATCCGCTCGTCGCCCAGGACGATGAAGTCCGCGCCGACCGACTTGTCGAGCTCGCTGGTGGCCGAGGCGACCATCGAGGAGCCGACCACCGACAGACAGGCCACCAGGGCGAGCCCGATCATCAGGGCGGCGGCGGTGGCGCCGGTGCGGCGCGGGTTGCGCAGGGCGTTGCGCTCGGCCATGCGGCCGACCGGGCCGAAGGCCCGCAGCAGCACCGCGCTGATCACCCGGACCACCCCGCCGGCCAGCAGCGGACCGATGACGACGAAGCCGATCAGGGACAGCACCACTCCGGCGGCCAGCATCAGCGAGCCGTCCTTCGCCTTGTCGGCGTTGGCCGCGGCGAGGAGGGCGAAGCCGCCCGCACCGGTCAGCACCAGGCCGATCAGGCCGCGCACCCAGCCCGCCTTGCCGTCGGCCGGCGTACCGGCGTCGCGCAGCGCGGCCATCGGGGAGACCTTGCCGGCCCGGCGGGCGGGCAGATAGGCGGCGAGGACGGTGACGACGACGCCGAGGATCATGCCGGCCACCGGGGTGGTCGCCTTGACCGTGAGGTCCTCGGTGGAGAGGTTCATGCCGGCCATGCCCATGAGCTTCATCAGCCCGACGGCGATCCCGACTCCGGCGCCGACGCCGAGGATCGAGCCGACGAAGCCGAGGAGCAGGGACTCCACCAGCACCGAGCGGTTGACCTGCTTGCGGGAGGAACCGATGGCCCGCATCAGGCCGATCTCGCGGGTCCGCTGGGCGACCAGCATCGAGAAGGTGTTGATGATCAGGAAGATGCCGACCAGGAACGCGATCCCGGCGAAGCCGAGCATGGCGTACTTGATGACGTTCATGAACTCGCCGACGTCCGCACGGTTCTCGTCGGCGTTCTCCTTGGCCGTCTGGATCTTGTACGAGCCGTCCAGGGCCTGCGTGACGTTCTGCTTGAGCCGCTCGTCGCTGACGCCGGTCGCGGCGGTGGCGTAGACCTGGGTGAACCTGCCCTCGGAGCCGAGGAGTTCACGCTGGGCGGTGGCGGTGTCGAAGTAGACGACCGCGGCACCGGGGTTGGTCACCTTCCAGGAGGCGATGCCGACGATCTTCGCCTTGAAGTCACCGACGACGGAGATGGTGCGCAGTTCGTCGCCGAGCTTCAGGTCGTGCTTGTCGGCGGTGTCCGCGTCGACCATCATCTCGGTCGGCCCGCGGGGCGCGTGTCCGGAGGTGATCTCCATGGAACGCAGGTCGCTCTTGGTCCAGTTGCCCGCGAAGGTGGGCGCGCCGGTCGACGAGCCCATGTTGTCGTTCTCGCTGTCGACGACGGTCACGCTCGACGAACTGACCGCGCCCTCGGCCGACTTGACGCCGTTGGCCTTCGCGACCCGCTCGACCGTCGAGGCCGGCAGTGACAGCGGCTTGCCGTTCTGCGGGGTGTCGTCGCTCTTGGCCTCCTTGGCGGAGACCGTGACGTCGGACGCGGTGGTCGCGAAGAGCTTGTCGAACGTCGTGTTCATCGTGTCGGTGAAGACGAGCGTGCCGCAAACGAACGCCACCGACAGCAGTACCGCCACGGCCGAGAGGGCCATGCGGCCCTTGTGCGCGAAGAAGTTGCGCATCGAGGTCTTCAGGACGGTCATGAGGTACGCCCCCGGGCGTCGAAGTCCTTCATGCGGTCCAGGACGGCTTCCGCGGTCGGCTTGAGCATCTCGTCGACGATCCGGCCGTCGGCGAGGTACAGCACGCGGTCGGCGTAGGAGGCGGCGACGGGGTCGTGCGTGACCATCACGATGGTCTGCCCGAGTTCGTCGACCGACGTGCGCAGGAAGCCCAGCACCTCGGCGCCGGCCCGGGAGTCGAGGTTCCCGGTCGGCTCGTCACCGAAGATGATCTCGGGCCGCGCGGCCAGCGCCCGGGCCACGGCGACGCGCTGCTGCTGACCGCCGGAGAGCTGGGTGGGCCGGTGCTTGAGCCGGTCGGAGAGTCCGACGGTGTCCACCACGCGCGAGAGCCACTGCTTGTCGGGCTTGCGCCCGGCGATGTCCATGGGCAGCGTGATGTTCTCCAGGGCGTTCAGCGTCGGCAGCAGGTTGAACGCCTGGAAGATGAACCCGATCCGGTCCCGGCGCAGTTGGGTGAGCCTCTTGTCCTTCAGCCCGGTGATCTCGGTCTCGTCCAGGTAGATCTGCCCGGAGGAGACGGTGTCGAGTCCGGCGAGGCAGTGCATGAGCGTGGACTTACCGGAGCCCGAGGGGCCCATGATCGCGGTGAACTGTCCGCGAGCGATGTCCACGTCGACGTGGTCGAGGGCGACGACGCGAGTCTCGCCGGACCCGTACGCCTTGACGACCTGCCGCGCCCGCGCGGCAACGGCCGTAGTCCCTCCAGTGCCCCCGTGCCTGGTGATGGTCACAGCCGATGTCACGGTATGTCTCCTATGTCGGTCAGTCATGGCGTCGCGTGGGCCGGTCCGGTGGACGCGTCACCCGCGCCGGTCAGCCGGTGCGTCGCGCTTGGTGCTTCATGGATGAGTCTGGTCTCGGCGGGTGGTCCGGCGCGCTGGTGCTCAGCGCAGTCTTTTGCTGGGGAAAACCCCACCCCCGCGGCTGGAGTCCACCGCCCCGGACCGGCCCGGACCCCCGTCCCTGACCCGCCCTCAGCGGCGTAGAGCCAGATTAAGGACGGCACCGGTGCCGTCTCGTCCTCCGGCGGTACGAACCCTCCCCCAGCCGTAGTACGGAGGTACCCCTAGGGGCGATCCACCTCTGGGTGGAGCCGGTCTCGGGGTCCGCTCCGCCCGGCGGTCCCTCCTTGGTCCCCTCAGGCTGCACCCTGCCGCGACGTGAGGGGCAAGTGAGAGGGTGTTCCGCGGCGGATAGGTGCAAGGGGAAGGGAACTCCTGTGGACCAGGGGGAGACGGGGCAGGGGGACGTGGGCCAGGAGGACATATCGGGCCCGGCCGGAACCGGGGCCGCGTCCGGGCCGGGGGCCGCGTCCGGGCCGGGGGCCGCGTCCGGGCCGGGGGCCGCGTCCGGGGCGCCCTCGCCGGCCTCCCGAGCCCGCCGCGGCGCGGTCGTCGCCGCGCTGATGCTCGCCATGGCCCTCGCGGCCCTCGACTCCACGATCGTCTCCACGGCCGTCCCCCAGATCGTCGGCGACCTCGGCGGCTTCTCCGTCTTCTCGTGGCTCTTCTCCGGCTACCTGCTGGCCGTGACGGTGACCCTGCCGGTGTACGGCAAGCTCTCCGACACCTTCGGCCGCAAACCGGTGCTGATCGCGGGCGCGGCCCTGTTCCTGCTCGGCTCGCTTCTGTGCGCGCTCGCCTGGGACATGGGCTCGCTGATCGCGTTCCGGATCGTGCAGGGCCTGGGCGGCGGCGCCCTCCAGGGCACGGTCCAGACGCTGGCGGCGGACCTGTACCCGCTGAAGGACCGCCCGAAGATCCAGTCCAAGCTCTCCACGGTGTGGGCGGTGTCCGCGGTGGCCGGCCCCGGGGTGGGCGGGTTGCTGGTGGCGTACGCCGACTGGCGCTGGATCTTCCTGGTCAACCTCCCGGTCGGGGCGGTGGCGTTGTGGCTGATCGTCCGCTTCCTGCACGAGCCGAAGCGGGAGCCGCGCGCGCGTCCCCGCATCGACTGGGCGGGCGCGCTGGCCGTGTTCGCCTGCGGAGGCGTCCTGTTGACGGCGCTGGTGCAGGGCGGGGTGGCCTGGCCGTGGCTGTCGACGCCGTCCCTGGCCCTGTTCGCCGCGGGACTCGCGCTCGCGGCGCTGGTGGTTCTCGTCGAGCGCCGGGCCGCCGAGCCGATCATCCCGGGCTGGGTGTGGCGCCGCCGTACGATCGCCGCGGTCAACCTCGCCCTGGGCGCGCTGGGCCTGCTGATGGTGGCTCCGACGGTGTTCCTGCCGACGTACGCCCAGTCCGTGCTCGGCCTCGCGCCGGTGGCCGCCGGATTCGTGCTGACCGTCTGGACGTTGAGCTGGCCGGTGTCGGCGGCCCTGAGCCAGCACGTGTACCGGCGCATCGGCTTCCGCAACACCGCGATGCTGGGCATGGGGACGGCCTCGCTGCTCCTGCTCGCCTTCCCCTTCCTGCCCTACCCCGGCGAGGCCTGGCAGCCGACCCTGCTGATGCTGCTGCTGGGCGGCGCGCTGGGCCTGTTCCAACTCCCGCTGATCATCGGCGTGCAGTCGACGGTGGTGTGGTCGGAGCGGGGCACGACCACCGCCTCCGTCCTCTTCTGCCGCCAGACCGGCCAGACGGTCGGCGCCGCCCTCTTCGGCGCGGTCGCCAACGGGGTCCTCGCGGCCCGCCTGGGCGGCGCGAGCGACCTCGACTCCGTGACCCGGGCGCTGGACTCGGGGACCGGCTCGGAGCCGCTGCGGCGGGCGGTGGCGGACGCGGTGCACGCGGTGTACCTGGGGGCGGCGGGGGCGGCGGCGCTGGCGTTCCTGGTCCTGCTGGTACTGGCGCCGCGGAGGTTCCCGGTGATCACGGAATGAGGTGCGGGACGGGCTGGACAGGGCTGAGGCTGGAACGGCTGCGGGAGGACCACGCGGCCGCGCTGCTGGCCTTCGAGCGGGAGAACCGCGCGTACTTCGCGCGGACGGTGCCGGACCGGGGCGACGCGTACTTCACGCCGACGGGGTTCGCCGAGCGGCACCGCGCGCTGCTGGCGGAACAGGAGGCGGGCATCAGCCACTTCCACGTCGTCCTGGACGAGGAGGGCACGCTGCTCGCCCGGGTCAACCTCATGGACGCGGCGGACGGTTCGGCGGAGCTGGGGTACCGCGTCGGGGAGCGGGTGGCGCGGCGCGGGGTCGCCACGGCCGCGGTGGCCGAGCTGTGCCGGGTGGCGGGGACGACGTACGCGCTGACGTCCCTGACGGCGCGGACGACCGAGGACAACACGGCGTCCCGGACGGTGCTGGAGCGCAACGGGTTCGTGTGCGTGGAGCGGATCACGCTGATGGAACGGCCCGGCGTGCGCTACGCGCGCGTGGGGCTCGTCGACTGAGGGCCACGCCTCGGCGTGTCCGTGGCCAGGCGGGCGGGGCCAGGTGGGCCACCGCTCGACCACGCCACGACGTCCCCCGACCAGAAGCGGGCACGACCAGTGCGTCACCGTTCGGCAGCCGGACCAGGTGCGTCACCGCTCCCGGTCGAACCAGGCCGTCGACTCCGGCAGGAACAACAGCACGACGGCGGGCACCCCGAGCGCGATCCGCACCGCGGCGTCCAGGAACAGGCCGGCGGACTCCGCCTCGCCCAGGCGCGTGATGGTCGGCAGCACCATGAACGTCATCAGCACGGCGGTCGTCAACCGCACCCCGCCGCGCGCGCTCCCGTCATAGGTGAGCGAGAGCACCGCGCTGACCCACACCAGCAGCCAGGGCGCCAGCATCTCGCCCTGTCCGTAGGCGGTCAGGGTGTCGGAGAGGGCGAGCACCGAGACGAGGCCGGTGAGGGAGAGCGCGAGCAACAGGAGCTGGGCGGCGCGCAGTTGTCTCGGCATCGCGCGTTCACGTACGTCGCTCATCGACATCATCCCCCCGGTGGAGATCGCATCGTAGCCGCCCGAACGCCAGTCGCCCGAACGTCAGTACGGTGCGCCATTTCACCGCGCGCGACGCAACCCTTCACGACCTCGGCGCCGCGCGCTCAAAAATCTGAGTTAATCCCGGTAACACCCCAGGTCAGAGAAGTAAGCGCATACCGACCAATCAGTTTGCCGAAGCCGTTCCCTAACGGCCTACCAGCAAGTAACGTGCGTGGCTCCGCTCAACCACCCCCCTCCCCCTCCCTGCGGTCCGCACCGGACCCGAGCCACGCAAGGAGCCACCGGGATGTCGTACGACCCGTCCCCGCCGCCCGCCCACCCCTGGCAGCCGCCCCTCGACCGCACCCCGGAGCACCCCTCGGGACGCCGCCCCGACCGGGAGGCGCTCGGGCACCACAGCGATCTGCGGATCCTGCGCGGCGCCTACCGCCGGCAACGCCGGGTCGCGACCCTCACCGCGCTCGGCTACTTCACCCTCTTCCTGGTCCTGTCCGCCTTCGCCCCGTCCCTGATGACCAGCCGCGTCGGTGACGCCCCGCCCACCGGTCTGCTGCTCGCCCTGCTCCAACTCCCCGTCACCTGGCTGGCGATCGCCCTCTACGAGCGCACCGCGCGGTCCTACGTCGACCCGGTCGCGGACCGCATCCGCAAGCAGGCCGCACTCGACATCAGGCGGGGGGCGACCCGATGACGGGCTTCAGCGACTCCGCCCAGGCGATGTCCCTGGTGGCGTTCTCCGCCGTCGCCACGATCACGCTCCTGCTGTGCGTGATGACCGGACCCGACCGGGACGACCTCGACGAGTTCTACACCGGCTACGGCTCCCTGTCCCCCCTGCGCAACGGCCTCGCCATCGCCGGGGACTACATCTCCGCCGCGACCGTGCTCGGCACGGGCGGGGTGATCGCGCTGTGCGGTCACGACGGGATCGTGCTCGCCCTGAGCACCGCCCTGTCCCTGATGCTGCTGATGTTCCTGCTGGCCGAACCCCTGCGCAACGCGGGCCGGTTCACCATGGGCGACGCGCTGACCCGGCGCATGCCCGGACGTTCCGTCCGCATCGCGGCCAGCGCCGTCACCCTGGCCGCGCTGGTGCCGCTGATGCTGGTGCAGCTCGCCGGGACGGGACAACTGCTCGCCTTCATCCTCGGCTTCTCCGGCGAGGGTCTCCAGACGGGCTGCATCGTCGGGCTCGGCCTGCTGATGATCAGTTACGCGGCGATCGGCGGCATGAAGGGCACCGCGCTCATCCAGATCCTGAAGATCGTGATGCTGCTCGGTTCGGGTGCCGTGGTCGCCGCCCTGATGCTGCGCCGCTTCGACTGGGACCCCGGCGCGCTCTTCGACGCCGCCGCCGCGCAGAGCGGGGTGGGACCCGCCTTCCTGGAGTCGGGACTGCAGTTCGCGGGCGGACCCAACCCCCGCCTGGACATGATCACTTCACAGCTGACGGTGGTCCTCGGCGGCGCCTGCCTCCCGCACGTCACCATGCGCATGTACACCGCCTCCAGCGCCCGCCAGGTGCGCCGCTCGATGTCCTGGGCGGTGTCGGCGGTCGTGCTGTTCGTGCTGGTCATCACGGTCGTCGGGTTCGGCGCCACCGCCCTGATCGGGCGCGCGGTCATCGCGGAGGCGGACCCGCAGGGCAACACCGCGTATCTGCTGGGCTCCCGGGCCGTCTTCGGCGCCGACGTCTCGACGGCGGAGACCCTCCTGTTCACCACGGTCACCACCGCGATCTTCCTGACCCTGCTCGCCTCCGTCGCCGGCATGATCCTCGCCTGCGCCAACTCCCTGGCCCACGACGTGTTCGCCGGCCACCCGCGCGAGCTGTCCCCGCGTCGCGAGATGACCCTCGCCCGGCTCTCGGCCCTGGCGGTCGGCATCCCCACGATCCTCCTGGCCACGCTGGTCCAGCACCACAGCCTGCAACCCCTGGTGACCCTCTCCTTCTGCCTCGGCGCCTCGGCCATCGCCCCCGCCCTGGTCTACAGCCTCTTCTGGCGGCGCTACACCCGGGCCGGGCTCCTGTGCACCCTCATCGGCGGCTCCCTCACGGTGCTCCTGCTGATGCCGGGCACCAACCTCGTCTCCGGCTCCCCCGCCGCCGCCTTCCCCGACGCCGACTTCACCTGGTTCCCCTTCACCACGACCGGCCTCGTCTCCATCCCCGCCGGCTTCGCCCTCGGCTGGCTCGGCACGGTGCTCTCGGGCCGCCACAAGGCGGCGGAGCAGCGACGGGAGTACGAGGCGGTGGAGGCGTGGATCCTGGCGGGGGCGGCACGCAGGGGGGAGTGAGGGGCGGGGGTGCACGCCGGGCGTGAGGGATCAGGGTGCGCGGGTGCCGGGGGCGGGCGCGCGCCCTACTCCGCCGGTGCGCGCCCCGTCAGCGTCGTCAGGCTGGTGCGTACGAGGTCCATGTGGGCCCGTACGTCGTCCCAGCGCTCCCCGTGCTCACGCAGGACGCGCTCGGTCTCGTCGGCGATCCCGTCCTCGCGCGCCCGTGCCTCGGTGAGGATCTCGGCGGCACGCGCGCGTGCGTCCTCCTGGCACTGCCGGGCGGAGACCTCCGCGTCGGCGAAGGCCTGCTTGGCCTCGGACAGCGCGGCCTCCGCGCGCGCCACCTGTTCCGCGTGCCGGACGTCGAGCGCCGCCGCGCGCTCGGCCTCCCCGCGCTCCGCCTCGGCCCGGCGCTCGGCGAGCACACGCTGCTGCTCGGCGAGCATCGCGGCGGTGCGCTGCCGTACGTCCCGCAACGCGGCGAGCGCCTCCGTGCGCGCCTCTTTCACCTCGCGCCGGGCGCTGACCCGGATGTCGTCGGCTTCGGCGCGGGCGGCGAGCAGGCGCTGGCGGGCCCGTTCCTCCGCATCGGCGCGTACGGCGTCGGCGTGT
This sequence comes from Streptomyces sp. NPDC034103, assembly GCF_055575395.1. NCBI lineage: Bacteria > Bacillati > Actinomycetota > Actinomycetes > Kitasatosporales > Streptomycetaceae > Streptomyces > Streptomyces sp. NPDC034103. Next base: position 128,056 of record NZ_JBVISS010000007.1, read on the forward strand.
GCCTGGGCCGTGTCGAGCACGCCCTTCGCGCGCTCCCGCGCCGTCTCCACAAGGCGCTGTGCCTCCCGCCGTACGCCGTCCCGCACGGCGGCCGCCTCCTCCTGCCCGAGCTGGAAGATCCGGTGTGCCCGCTCCCCGAGCGCTTCGTACGTCTGCGGGGCGAGCCGGGCGACCCGCTCGCGCCACCCGTCGAGCTCCGTCTCCATCTCCCTGGCGAGCACGGTGAGGCGGGCGGCGCGCTCCCAGGAGGCGTCACGGTCCTGGGAGAGCGCCGCGGCGAACGCGTCGACCTGTTCGGGACGGTAGCCGCGCCGTACGGCCGTGAAGCCGTGGGACGAGGCAGGTGTGCCGCTCATCCTGGGACCCCTCTCCATCAAGATGTGGCGAAATGATGATTTCGCGCACATCTTGATGTATCGGGCAGAAATGTGCATAACGCGACACTCCGCGCGAAGGTCACGGCCGCCCCTCCGCGGGCGCGCGCCGGGCTCAGCTCCAGGTGGTGCCCGCCGGCTCCTTGATGGTGGTGTTGACGCGGTTGAACAGGTTCATGAGCGAGACGAAGAGGATCAGCCCGGACAGTTCCTTCTCGTCGAAGTGGTCGGCGATCTCGTCCCAGAGCTCGTCCGGCACCGACTCGTGCGAACGGTCCGGCAGCCGTGTCATCGCCTCGCCCAACCGCAGCGCCGCCCGCTCGGCGTCACTGAAGAACGGTGCCTCGAACCACGCCGCGACCGCCGCGATCCGCTCCTCGCTCGCCCCCGCCTTGCGCAGGTTCAGCACATGCGCGTGCACACAGGCGCTGCACCCGTTGATCTGACTGACCCGCAGTCCGAGGAGCTCCGACAGCTCCTGGTCCAGGCCGCTCTCCCCGACGGCCTGGAAGAGAGCGCCGATCCCGTTCATCGCACCCGGGAGAACGTACGCCGGGTTGGTCATGCGTGCCTTCATGGTCTGCCTCCTGCGGCTGGTGACTCGCCTTGGTCACTGCACTGACGGACCGCGGAGGACGGATGTGACCGGAACGGCGAAGAAGCCGGGCCCGGTCGCGATGACCGGGCCCGGCTTCTTCGAGTCGGCGTCAGGGGCGGTGCGGGCGGCGGCGCCTCAGAGCAGGCCGTCCCACATCTGCTCCAGCAGCACCGACCACCAGCTCTCCGGCGAGCCGAGCGCCGCCGGGTCGAGCGAGGCCAGCTGGGCCTGGAAGTCGACGGTCCACCGCCCCGCCTGCTCCTGGTTCAGCCCGAACCTCAGTCGCCACATCCGCCCCAGCAGCGCCAGGCAGCGCTGGAACTCGGGCAACCCCGTGTTCACGAACTGCGGCGGCACCGGCGCCCCGCCGGGCCCGGCCTCCACCGGCACGGCGACGATGTTCGCCGTCCCGTACTGGACACAGATCGCCCGGCCGAAGTCACTGCCCATCACCAGGTACGAGCCCGCGTCCGCGGCCGGCCGCACCCCGCGCTCCTGCGCCAGCTCGGCCAGCGTCGGCACCGGCCGCCCCGGCTGGGCCTGCGCCCAGAAGAAGGGGCCCATGTCCATCGGCAGCCCGGCCGCCACCAGCGAGTGCGCCACCACCGGCGGCACCCCCTGCCGGGAGACCGCGGCCTGCTCGAACCGGAAGATCCCCGGTCCGAACGCCCCCGCCAGCTCGTGTGCGACACCCTCCGGCGGAATCGGCGGCGCCGCCTGCACCGGCGGCAACGGCGCGCGCACCGGACCCGGCCGCGCCGGGCCGTCCGCCACCTGGTGCAACTCACCCTGGTGCGCCAGCAGTTGCTGCATCCCCTGCTGCCGGCTCGCGTGGTCCGTGCCGTACGGCGCGATGCTCGCCAGCCGCGCCTGCGGCCACTGCTCCCGGATCATCCGCGCGCAGTACGCGCCCGGCAGCTCACACGGCTCCAACTCCGTGTGCAGCTCCAGCACCTGGTCCGGCGGGATGTTCATCCCCCGCAGCTCGTGGAAGATCTGCCACTCCGGGTGCGGCGTACCCGGCGCCGAGCGCCGGATCAGCTGCTGCTCCGAGCCGTCCTGCGCGCGGTAGCGCAACACGGCCTGGTAGCCGGGACCCACGGTCGGCTGCCCCTGCTGCGGGTAGCCGTAGGCCGGCGGCTGTCCCGGCCCGGGCGGCGGCATCGCACCCGGAGGCATCGGCCGCGGGGCGCCCGGAGCGCCCGGAGCCATACCCGGGGCGCCCGGGAAGCCGGGGACGCCGGGGGCCTGCGGCGGCGGAGGCGCGCCGGGGGCGCCCACCGGGGGCGCCGCCAGCATGGTCTCCGCGTGGTGAACGGCGCCCTGCGCACCCCCGGCGGAACCCGGCGCACCGGGCATACCAGGGGCGCCCGGCGCGTGCGGTGCGCCCGGAGCGCGAGGCGGCGTCTGCGCGCCAGGGGCACCCGGAGGCTGCGGCGCGCCCGGGCCCATGCGCCCGGGGTCGGCCAGCATCGTGGCGGCATGGTGCACACCGCCCGGAGGCGTACCGCCGGGCGGGTTCGGCGCACCCGGGGCACCCGGAACACCCGGCGGGCCCGGAGGCTGCGGCGCCCCCGGCCCGGCGGGCGCACCCCCGGGTCCCTCGGGCCCCAGCGCGGAGACGAGCTGCGTCGGCACATACCCACCGGCCGGCGCCCCCGGCGCGGGCGGAGGCGTGGCACCCGGCCGCGCGCCCGGCGCCCCGGGGGCACCCGGCGGAGGCGGCGCGGTCGTACCGCCACCCCGGCGCGGCGGAGGAGCCGCCTTGCTCGTGGCGGCATCGGCGATGTCCCCGGCGTTCGGCGGGAGCGGCCGCTCCGGCGCACCCGGCCCCACCGGAGGCTGCGGCACCCCCGGCGCACCGCCGGGCCCCTGCGGATACCCATAAGAAGGAGGCCCCGACACCGGCGGCGGCGTACTGCCCTGCGGCGCACCCGGCATCGGCGGGGCGCCCGGCGGCGGCGTACCCGGCCCGCCCGCACCACCCGGCGCGTTCGGGAAGCCGTACGCCGACCCACCCGGCGCGGGCGCGGGCGCACCACCCGGCACCGCACCACCCGGAGGCGGCGTACTCCCCTGCGGCGCACCCGGCGTCCCGGGCTCACCCGGTACTCCACCCGCCGGCGCACCCGGCGTACCCGGCGCATTCGGATCCTGGAGCGCCGGTGCGAGAGCGGTCGGCGGAAGCTGGCTGCCTCCCGAGATGAGCGCCGTCTTGGCGTCCGGCGGTGTCACGGGCGCCGCGGGCTCGTCGTCGGCACCGCTCAACGGCGGCGCGAAGACAGTCGCGGGCAACGGCACGGAACGGTCGTCCCCGGCGTCCGCGTTGGTGTCCGTCCCGGCCCAGGGCGTGGCCCCGACCGGCACGGCGGCCCCACCCGGCACGGCGGCCCCACCCGGTGCGGACGGCGCACCCGGCGCACCCACCGGCGCGGACGGCGCCCCCGGCACAGAAGGCGCCCCCGGCGCCCCGTCGGCAGCCGCCCCCACCGGCACCCCGGGCTGAGTCTCCGGAAGCCCCCCACCCCGACCGACCCCAGCACCCGAGCCCGAGCCCGAGCCCTCGTCAGCAGCGGCCCCGGCACCGGCACCCGCACCGGTCCGCCGGTCCGGAATCCCCAACTGATCCGCCGCCTCCTGCAACCACTCCGGCGGCGTCAGCAGGAACGAGGTCTGGTTCAGGTCGATCCGGGCCGCGGGCGCCGGCGCGGCGGCGGCCTCGTCGGCGTCGCGCCCGTACTCCTCCTCGTACCGGCGAATCACCTCGCCCACCGGCAGCGAGGGCCAGAGCGTGGCCTCACCGCTGTCCCGCGCGATCACGAGCCGCTGGGCGCCGCCGTCCGAACGGGGCCCGTCCGCACGGTCCTCCGCCCACACCACGAACCCGAGCTCGAACTCCCGTACCCGCACCTCGCGATGCTGGTACGACGGCACATCCCCGTTGATCCACTCTTCGGCGCGCTCCTGCGCCTGTGCGAACGTCACCATCGGTCAGCTCACTCCCCAGCCCCGGCCGCAGCGACCGGCACGGACCGCGCGAAACCGCCGTCCACCATCAGGTTCGCCACCGTCTCCAACTCCGGCGGAGAGCCGGCCAGTCGGGACAGGAACACGTCGAAGTCCTCACCGCACGGCAGCAACAGCCGCTCCACGCGGTCCGCCGGCGGCATGGAGGGGTCCACGTCCCGCGCGTCGTCGTACGCGCAGAACCACACCGACCCGATCCCCTCGCCCTTCACCTTCACGGCCAGCAGACCACCCTGCACGAAGCCGACGCCGAGGTAGTCCTTGGTCAGATGGTCACGCAGGCACTTGTTGACGTACACCAGGTCGTTGACCGCGGCCTCGTCGCGGACCGTGAAGAACGGCTGGTCCACCAGCAGACCCAGCTCCGGGTCCAGGGCCGTCCCCACCGGGGCGCAACCGCCCGCCGCCTTCAGGAAGGACCGGTACGCGCCCGGCAGCCGGTACCCGAGGTCCTCCTCGACGCCCAGCACCTGCGCCTCCGACACCGCCGTACCCGACTTCGGCAGCCCGAAGTGCGCCGGCCGTGTCTCCTGCAACGGCCGTGTGCCCCGCTTGTCGTGGTCCACCGCCGCCGTGGCGATACCGCCGTGGTGCCGCAGCAATGCCTTCACCTCGACCGGCACCAGTTCGAGCCGGCGCGAACCCACCACGTGGTGCCAGGTCCAGCCGTGCGGCGTCGCCACCGCGGGCACCGTGTCCCACAGGTCGTGACCGGCCGCCGCGAGAGCCGCGTTCGCCGACACGTAGTCCGTCAGCCGCAGCTCGTCGACGCCGAAACCCTCCGGCGGATCGGCGATCTCCACGGCCGCACGCGCGTACGCCGAGAAATCGGGGTAGCCGCGCTCGTCCACCCGCACCCCTCGGGGATGACGAGCCGCCCGGACCGGATCCGGGAAATGCACGACCTGCCCGGCGTAGGCCGCGTTCGGCGGCGCGGCTTGTCCCCCGGCCTGGCGGCCGGGAGGTGCCCCCAGCCCGAGCCGACCTGTCGTCATGGCGGTTGCCCCCTGCGGCACTCTGTACGACCCACGACGACCGGTTCCGGTACCCCGGTTCCGACCCGCCCCAGCCCGTATCGACTTCTCCGACGCGTTGACCGCATACATGCGGGTGCCGACAGCCTATGCGGTACGACAAGACCGGTCACCGGGCGCCGGTCAGCCGCCCTCCGCTTCCGTGACCAGCCGTCACCCCGCCGTGACAGCCCGCCCAAACCCGGGCGTGTCGCGCCGCCCCAGCTTCCGCAGCAGCCACGGCATTTGGCACTCTGTGTCGTCCGGGGGGATGCACGGAGGGGACGATGATCATGAATACGACGCAGACGGGACCGCACACAGGGCCGCGACCAGCCAGGTCCGGCGACCCGCGGATCGGCTGGAGCAGCGCCGAGGCGCCGCACGCACCCACTCTCCGTCACCGCCGCGACGGCATACTCCCGACCGTCGCCGCCGCCCTCTCCGTCCGCGGCGCCACCCTCACCGGCACCGCCGCCCGCGGCGACCAGGCCCCGCCCCTGCACCCGCTCGTGCGGGACTTCCTCGACACCCTCACCTCCGCCCAGCGCGACCGCTTCACCGGCCGCTGCGCCGAGACGATCCTCATCTCCCGCCACCTCGCCGCCGCCGACGCCGCCCGCACCAAACGCGCCGCCCGCAGACCCATGACCAACGGCGAGGCCCGCAAAGCGCTCAAGCACGCCAAACTCACCGCCCGCCGCATCCGCGAGGACGGCGACCCCCTCCACGGCAGCTTCGCCGCCCCCTGCCGCGCCTGCACCGCCCTCAGCGCCCACTTCGGCGTCCACATCGTCGACCCGGCGGCGGACAACTGACCCCCAGGTACGGCCGACAGCTCCACGCACGGCCCGCCGGCACCCCCACCGCACCCGCACCGGCGCTCGCACCACGTCCATGACCTCGACGATCGAAGGGCAGATGCACCCCGACCGCACCAGTTCCACGCGCTTCTCCGTACCCGTCGACGCCGCCCTGCGCGCGGCCGGCTGGCAACCGGGGCGCTGGGACATCAAACAGGCCGAGATCTGGGCCGACGCCCTGCGCGAGCACGTCTCCCCCGCGGGCCATCGCCACCGCGTCTTCCCCGCCGCCGTCGAGGCCTGGGCCGAGTTCGGCGGCCTGCACATCGTCCCCACCGGGCCCGGCCGCCAGATCGCCCCCGTCGGCCTCCACCTCGACCCCCTGCACGGCCTGCACATGGCCCGCACCCTCGGCGACCTCGGCCGCGCCCTGGACACCGAGGTCTGCCCCCTCGGCGCCGAGACCGACACCGGCGCCCTCCTCGCCATCGACGACGGGGGCCGCGTCTACGTGCTCGACCACACCGGCGACTGGTACCTCGGCGCCGACATCGACCAGGCCCTCGCCACCCTCGTCACCGGCATGGAACCGGTGCGGCTCACCGCGGGCTGAGACACCGGGGGCCAGGGGTCGGGGCGCGCTGGGCGGCGGTACGACGACACCGGGGGCGCGCGGCGCTCACGCCGCCGGGATCACCGCCGACACCCGGAAACCCCCCGCGTCCGTGGGCCCGGACACGAACACCCCGCCCAGCGCCACGACGCGCTCCTTCATCCCCACCAGACCGTTCCCCCCGGACGGCAGCCGCGCCGACGACGCCACCGACACCTCCGGCGGCGGCTCGTTCTCCACCTGCATCGCGATCTCCGAGACCCGGTGCGCCAGCCGCACATGCGTCTTGGCGCCCGCCGCGTGCTTGTGGACGTTGGTGAGCGCCTCCTGCACCACGCGGTACGCGGTCTGCTCGATGTCGGCGCCGTACACCCGGGCATCGCCCTCGACGGTCAGGTCCACGACCATCCCCGCCGCGCTCGACTGCCCGATCAACTCCTCCAGCTCGGACAGACACGGCCCGTCCGGCTCCTCGACGGCCCGCGAGGCGGCGACGGCGGCGGCGACGCCCACCGCGGCGAGCGGCACGGACTCGGCCCGCGCCCGCTTCCCGCCGTCCCCGCTGCGCAGCACCCCGAGCATCTCCCGCAGCTCGGTGAGCGCCTGCCGCCCCATGTCCCCGACGAGCGCGGCGTTCTTGACCGCCTTCTCGGGATCCTTCCGGGCGACGGCCTGGAGCGCCGCCGCGTGGACGACCATCAGGCTCACCCGGTGCGCGACCACGTCGTGCATCTCCCGGGCAATGCGGGTCCGCTCCTCGTTCCGCGCCCACTGCGCCCGCTCCTCCGCGCGCTCCGCGAGCAACTGCAGCTCCCGCTCAAGACTGTCGGCCCGCTCCCGCAAGCTCTCCATCAACCGGCGCCGGGCGCCGACGTACAGGCCGAGCAGCAAGGGCGGCGCCGTCAGCCCGATGGCGATCGTGATCGCGGCGAACGGCACGAACCAGTCGCCCATCTCCCACGACCCGCGCGAGGCACCCTGCCGTATCCGCACGAACATCACGATCATCTGCCCCACCAGCGACATCGCCGCGAGGGAGCCGATGATCCGGCGGGGCAGTTCGGAGGCGGCGAGGGTGTAGAGACCGACGATCGCCATCAGATAGCCCATCTGGGCCGGGGTGATGGCGATCGACACCAGTACGACGGCGATGGGCCACTTGCGCCGTACGAGCAGCGCGGAGCCGGCGAGCAGCCCGAACACGATCCCCGCTGCCCGGGGGATCCCCGCGTCCCCCGCGAACCGCCATCCTTCCGCGCCGCACTCGACGACCGACGCGAACGCCAGGCCCACGTCCAACACCGCACTGCGCCACCTGGCCCACCACCATGGCCCCGGCCGGGCCGCGGCGTGGTCTTCCCCCGTCGTGGTCATGACTCCAGCCTACGGGCGGGCGGCGCGCGTTTTCCGGTGAGTTTCCGGGATTGGCCTACACCACACAGCGTGACCGTCCGGATGCGAAAGAGCCCGATATCCCTCGAACTGCTGAATCGCTCACTGTTCGACCCCGGAAGATCGGATTCCGCCCGCCGGCCGCCCCTGGCTGTCTGACCGTCAGAGTCCTCGGGGGAGCCGACTTGTACCGTCGCGTCGAAGGCGGGTGGTACGGCATAGTAGGGGCTGCACGCCGCGCCGATCTACGAAATCGGACGTGGCGGACGAACCATCCCGGGTCGTCTAAAGGCAGGACAAATGGTTTTGGTCCATTGAATGAGGGTTCGATTCCTTCCCCGGGAGCCACAGTTGAGTGCGGGCCCTGACAGCTCAGTCAGGGCCCGCACCCATGTCCCCCCGGTAACGCCCCGGTATCCTGCGGATGTCACCCACCCCCTCACAGCCGAAGGGCATCCCGTGAGCGCCATTCGCCCGGCAGCCGTCGTCGTTCTCGCAGCGGGTGAGGGCACCCGTATGAAGTCGGCCACACCGAAGGTTCTGCACGAACTCTGCGGCCGCAGTCTGGTCGGCCATGTGCTCGCCGCGGCGCGTGAGTTGGACCCGGAGAACCTCGTCGTCGTCGTCGGCCACGCGCGCGAGAAGGTCACCGAGCATCTCGGCGTCATCGACCCCGGCGTCCGTACCGCCGTGCAGGCGCAGCAGAACGGCACCGGGCACGCGGTGCGGATGGGGCTCGAAGAGCTCGGCGGGGTCGTGGACGGGACCGTCGTGGTCGTCTGCGGTGACACTCCGCTGCTCACCGGCGACACCCTCCGCGCGCTCACGCAGACGCACTCCGCCGACGGCAACGCCGTCACCGTGCTGACCGCCGAGGTCCCGGACGCGACCGGCTACGGCCGGATCGTGCGCGACGGGGCCTCGGGCGCCGTCACCGCGATCGTGGAGCACAAGGACGCCTCCGAGTCGCAGCGGGCCATCCGTGAGATCAACTCGGGGGTGTTCGCGTTCGACGGGCAGCTGCTCGCCGACGCCCTGGGCAAGGTGCGCACGGACAACAGCCAGGGCGAGGAGTACCTGACGGACGTCCTCGGCATCCTGCGCGAGGCCGGTCACCGGGTGGGCGCTTCCGTCGCCGGCGACCACCGCGAGATCGCCGGGATCAACAACCGGGTGCAGCTCGGCGAGGCCCGCCGCATCCTCAACGACCGTCTGCTCACGCGCGCGATGCTCGCCGGTGTGACCGTGATCGACCCGGCGACCACCTGGGTGGACGTGACGGTCACGTTCGAGCAGGACGCCCTCGTCAACCCCGGCACCCAGCTCCAGGGCGCCACGCACCTCGGTGAGGGCGCCGAGGTCGGCCCGAACTGCCGGCTGAAGGACACCGTGGTCGAGCGGGGCGCCCGGGTCGACAACACCGTCTCCGACGGCGCTCACGTGGGCCCCGGCGCGACGGTGGGGCCGTACGCCTATCTGCGTCCCGGCACCCGTCTGGGCGCGAAGGGCAAGATCGGGACGTACGTCGAGACGAAAAACGCCTCGATCGGCGAGGGCACGAAGGTCCCGCACCTGTCCTACGTCGGTGACGCCACGATCGGCGAGTACACCAACATCGGTGCCGCGAGCGTGTTCGTGAACTACGACGGGCAGGACAAGCACCACACGACCGTCGGCTCGCACTGCCGTACGGGTTCGGACAATATGTTTGTGGCTCCTGTCACCATCGGGGACGGTGCGTACACCGCCGCCGGCTCGGTGATCACCAAGGATGTGCCGCCCGGTTCGCTGGCCGTGGCCCGTGGTCAGCAGCGGAATATCGAGGGTTGGGTGGCCCGTAAGCGGCCGGGGAGCGCGGCGGCGAAGGCGGCCGAGGCGTCCTCCCGGGAGTCGGAAGGCGAAGGCTGACCGGAAACAGGCGCGTCGGACACGGCGTACCGTGATAGGTGCACACCCGCACCCACCAGCTGAGACGGCCCCGTCGCGCCCAGCGGCGAGGTCTCTCGACAGCCGGCTGAGACACCTCTGAGGAGACAGTGCTGTGACCGGGATCAAGACGACCGGCGAGAAGAAGATGATGTTCTTCTCCGGCCGCGCCCACCCCGAGCTTGCCGAGGAGGTCGCCCAGCAGTTGGGTGTCGGGGTCGTCCCGACGAAGGCCTTCGACTTCGCCAACGGCGAGATCTACGTTCGCTACCAGGACTCGGCGCGCGGTGCGGACTGCTTCCTGATCCAGAGCCACACGGCTCCGATCAACAAATGGATCATGGAGCAGCTCATCATGATCGACGCGTTGAAGCGGGCTTCCGCGCGGTCGATCACGGTGATCGTGCCCTTCTACGGTTACGCGCGCCAGGACAAGAAGCACCGTGGGCGTGAACCGATCTCGGCGCGCCTGATCGCGGACCTGATGAAGACGGCCGGTGCGCACCGGCTCCTGACCGTGGATCTGCACACCGACCAGATCCAGGGCTTCTTCGACGGCCCGGTGGACCACCTCTTCGCGCTGCCGCTGCTCGCGGACTACGTCGGGACCAAGGTCGACAAGGACAAGCTGACCGTGGTCTCCCCGGACGCCGGCCGGGTGCGGGTCGCCGACCGCTGGTGCGACCGGCTCGGCGCTCCGCTGGCCATCGTGCACAAGCGGCGCGACAAGGACGTGGCGAACCAGGTCACCGTCCACGAGGTCGTGGGCGAGGTCAAGGGCCGGGTGTGTGTCCTGGTCGACGACATGATCGACACCGGTGGGACGATCTGCGCCGCCGCGGACGCGCTGTTCGCGCACGGCGCCGAGGACGTCATCGTCACCGCCACGCACGGTGTGCTGTCGGGTCCGGCCGCCGACCGGCTGAAGAACTCCCGGGTGAGCGAGTTCGTGTTCACGAACACGCTGCCGACGCCGGGTGAGCTCGCCGCGGACCTGGACAAGCTCACGGTCCTCTCCATCGCGCCGACGATCGCGAGCGCGGTGCGCGAGGTGTTCGAGGACGGTTCGGTGACGAGCCTGTTCGACGAGCAGTGAGCTCGCCGAGGAGCCGTGCAAACGGTTCTGCATGATCGATTTTCCTGCGGCCTCCCCCGCCGAGTAGACTGCCCAGGTTGCTCGGCGAGGGAGGCCGTCCTCATGACGAGGTACGGCTGTCCGTTATCGACGCGCTCTTCGTAGCAGGCCGTTCGTGGCCGGGTGACCTGTCCGTCTCTCACCCATACGAGGAGTGATCTGTATGTCCGAGGTGAAGCTCACCGCCGAGACCCGCACCGAGTTCGGCAAGGGTGCCGCCCGTCGTATCCGCCGCGACTCCAAGGTTCCCGGCGTGCTCTACGGCCACGGTTCGGACCCGATCCACCTGACGCTGCCGGGCCACGAGCTGCTGCTCGCGCTGCGCACGTCCAACGTCCTGATCTCCCTGGACATCGACGGCAAGTCCAACGAGCTGGCGATCCCGAAGTCCGTGCAGCGTGACCCGATCAAGGGCTACCTGGAGCACGTCGACCTTCAGCTCGTCCAGCGCGGTGAGCAGGTCAACGTCGAGATCTACGTCCACACCGAGGGCGAGCTGGCCCCGGGCGGCTACCTGCTGGAGCACGTCCTGAACGCGCTTCCGGTCGAGGCCGAGGCCACGCACATCCCCGAGTCCGTCACCGTCTCCATCGAGGGTCTGGCGGCCGGCGACTCCGTGCTCGCCAAGGACATCCCGCTGCCCAAGGGCACCAAGCTGGCCGTCGACGAGGACACCGTCGTCCTCCAGGTCCTGGCCGCGCAGGCCGAGGAGGCCGGCGAGGAGTCGGCCGAGGGTGACGAGGCCGCCGAGGCCTGAGCCTCAGCCCCGTAGGAGTTCGTCAGCCGCTGCTTCCGTAAGGGAGCGGCGGCTGGCGCGTATCGAGGAGACATGGACGTGACCACCCCCGCAGGCGCCGCCTCTGCCACCGACCCCTGGCTGATCGTCGGTCTCGGCAACCCCGGGCCCGAGTACGCGGCCAACCGGCACAACGTCGGTTTCATGGTGGCCGATCTGCTGGCCGAGCGGATCGGGGGGAGGTTCAAGCGGGCCGGGAAGGCGCAGGCGCAGGTCGTGGAGGGGCGGATCGGGCCGCCGGGGCCGTTGAACCGCCGGGTCGTCCTGGCGAAGCCGATGTCGTACATGAACCTGTCCGGTGGGCCCGTCAACGCGCTCAAGGACTTCTACAAGGTGCCCGTCGCGCACATCGTGGCGGTCCATGACGAGCTGGACATCGACTACGGGACGCTGCGGCTGAAGCTCGGGGGCGGGGACAACGGGCACAACGGGCTGAAGTCGATGACGAAGGCGTTCTCCGCGGAGTACCACCGGGTGCGGTTCGGGATCGGGCGGCCGCCGGGGCGGATGCAGGTGGCCGACTTCGTGCTGAAGGACTTCTCCTCGGGCGAGCGCAAGGAGCTGGGCTACCTGGTGGACCGGGCGGCGGACGCCGTGGAATGCCTGGTGATCGAGGGCCTGGAGCGGGCGCAAAGCACGTACAACTCCTGACTTGTCCCCACCGAAGTTGACGGGCCGTTCAGGCATGGCCAATGATCCCGGCCATGCCTGCCCCAGCCCTCACTTCTCGTCAGGCCTCGGTCGTCGCCCTCCGGTTCGGTCGGCTCGCGGCGATGGGCACGGTCGCGGTGCTGATCCTGGTCGCGGGGGTGTGGGCGTCCTGGGGCACGGCGCAGCACGTGATGCTGACGAAGGGCCGGGAGCGCGGCACGATCGAGGTGACGCGGTGCGGTACCCACACCTGCACCGGGCCGTACACGCCGCTGTCGCAGGGGTCGCGGCCGCGTGAGCGGGTCGTCATCGAGAAGACGGTGGCGGTGGAGCGGGGCGAGACCTACTCGGTCGTGCTGAAGCCGAGCAGCGACGACGTCGTCCGTTCCGGGCCGCCCGGGGTGCTGTACGCGTGGGTGCCGCTGGGTGGTGCGCTGCTGCTGGCGTCGGTGGTGGTGGCGGGCGGGTTGGGGCGTACCCGGGGCGCGTGGATGATGGCGGGCGCGGGGGTCGCGCTGCTGACCGCCGCCTTCGTGACGATCTGAGCCTCTTCGGCGTTCTCCACATCTGTGGAGGAGCTGAGTGTTGCCTGTTCGTGATTGACCTCGGGTCAGCGGGAGCTGGAAGCTGAGCCGCCCCCTCCACATCTTCCCTGCCACATCTCGAAGATGGACTGCCCATGCGTACCCTGTCCCGCGCCGGCGCTTTGTCCGCCGTCGCCGCGGCCGCCCTGCTCGCGGCCCCCTCCGCCCACGCCACCCCTCCGGGTGACAACGGCACCGTCAAGATCCACGACGCCTCGACCGGCGAGGAGCTGCGCCGCAACGAACCGCACGTCTGCACCTTCTACCTGGACGCCTTCGGCTTCGACAGCGCCCAGGAGGTCGACTGGCACATCGAGGCCTGGGCCCCGGGCGCCGACGTCAAGGGCGAGACCGTGAAGTCCGGCGAGATCACCCTGGACGGCGAGGGTCACGGCCGCACGCAGGACCTGTCGCTGCCGGACGGCCACTACAAGCTGTTCTGGACCTTCGAGGGCGAGCACGGCGCCGCCAAGCACAAGGTCTTCTGGACCGACTGCGAGGACGGTGACGACGGCAACCCCGGGGCGACCCCGTCCTCGTCGCCCTCGGCCTCCCCCAGCGCCTCGGCCTCCGCCTCCGCGGGTGGGTCGACGGCTCCCTCGGCGGACTCCTCCCCCTCCCCCCAGGGCGCGGGCGGCAGCGACGGCGGTGATCTCGCCGAGACCGGCAACGGCGCCCCCGTCGGCCTGCTGGGCGGCGTGGCGGCCGCGCTGGTCGCGGCCGGCGGCTACCTGGTGTTCCGCCGCCGCAGGGCGTCGTAGGGCACACGCACCGAGACGAGGGTGCCCCCGAGGTCGGACCTCGGGGGCACCCTCGTGTGTGCGGCGGGCGTCAGCCGGTGTTGCGCAGGCCCGCCGCGACACCGTTGACGGTCAGGAGCAGGGCTCGGGCGAGCGTCGGGTCCGGCTCCTCGCCCGCGGCGACCGCGTCGCGCTGGCGCTTGAGCAGGGCGACCTGGAGGTAGGAGATCGGGTCCAGGTAGGCGTCGCGGATGGTGAAGGTCTGCTTCAGGACCGGCTGGGCGGCGAGGAGTTCGCTCTCGCCGGTGATCCGCAGGACCTCGGTGACGGTGAGCTCGTGCTCGGCCTCGATGGTGGCGAAGACATGCTGGAGCTCGGCGGGGACGAGGGTCTCGACGTAGTGGCGGGCGATGCGCAGGTCGGTCTTGGCGAGCGTCATCTCGACGTTGGAGATGAAGTTCCGGAAGAAGTGCCACTGCCCGTACATCTCGTCGAGCACGGTGTCCCCTTCCTGCCGCAGGCCCGCCTCGCGCAGCGCCTTCAGGCCGGAGCCGACGCCGAACCAGCCGGGGACGATCTGCCGGGACTGGGTCCAGCCGAACACCCACGGGATGGCGCGCAGGCCGTCGAGCGAGACACCCGAGCCGGGACGGCGGGAGGGCCGCGAGCCGAGGTGCAGGTCGGCGAGCTGGTCCACGGGAGTCGACGCGAGGAAGTAGTTCGGCAGGTCCGGGTCCTCGACGAGCCTGCGGTACGCGGAGTGCGCGGCGTCCGACACCACGTCCATCGCGGCGTCCCAGCGGGCCAGGGCCTCGTCGGACTGGCGGGGGGCGGTGTGCAGGGCGGAGGCCTGGAGGGTGGCCGCGACGGTCAGCTCCAGGTTCTCGCGGGCCAGCGACGGCACCAGGTACTTGTCGGAGATGACCTCGCCCTGCTCGGTCACCTTGATCTCGCCCTCCAGGGTGCCCCAGGGCTGGGCGAGGATGGCGTCGTGGGAGGGGCCGCCACCGCGGCCGACGGTGCCGCCCCGGCCGTGGAAGAGCCTCAGGCGCACCCCGTACCGGTGCGCCACGTCGCGCAGGCGGCGCTGGGCGCGGTGGATCTCCCACTGGGAGGTGGTGATGCCGCCGAACTTGGAGGAGTCCGAGTAGCCGAGCATGACCTCCTGCACATCCCCGTTGAGCGCGACCAGGCGTCGGTAGGACGGGTCGGAGAGCATGTCCTCCAGGATGGTGTCCGCGGCCTTGAGCTCGTCGGTGGTCTCGAGGAGCGGCACGATGCCGATCTTGGCCCAGCCGGCGTGCAGGTCGATCAGGCCGGCCTCGCGGGCCAGGACGGCCGCGGCGAAGACGTCGTCGGCGCCCTGGCACATCGAGATGATGTACGACTCGATGACCTCGGGGCCGAAGACGTCCAGGGCGCGCTTGACGGTGTGGAAGACGCCGAGGGTCTTCTCGCCGGCGGCGTCCAGCGGGGCCGGGGTGGGCGCCAGCGGTCGGCGGGACCTGAGCTCCTTGGCGAGCAGCTTGCCGCGGTAGTCGCGGGGCATGTCGGCGTAGCGCCAGGACTCCTCGCCGAGGCGGTCGAAGAGCTGGCCGAGGGCGTGGTGGTGGGCGTCGGCGTGCTCGCGGACGTCCATGGTGGCGAGCTGGAGGCCGAAGGCGGCGAGGGTGCGGATCGTACGGTTCATGCGGCCCTCGGCGAACAGGCCGCCGCGGTGTTCGCGCAGGGAGCTCTGGATGAGGGTGAGGTCCTGGAGCAGCTCGCTGGTGCCGAGGTAGTCGCGGCCGGGCTCGTGCGGGGTGTTCCTGGCGAGCCGGAGCTTGGTGTTCTCCAGCTTCTGGCGGATCGCGGTGGCCTTGAGCCGGTAGGGCTCCTCGGCGTTGAGGCGCTTGTAGCGGGGGCTGATCTCCGGCAGGCGCTCCAGGTCGTCCTGGAGGGAGGCGAGCAGTTCGTCGGTGGCGCCGGTGTAGCGGATGGAGTTCGACAGGAAGCCGCGCAGCTCGTCGATCAGGTCGAGCGCGTCGTTGATGCCGTGCTCGTGCTGGAGGATCAGGACGTCCCAGGTCACCTGCGGGGTGACGTTGGGGTTGCCGTCGCGGTCACCACCGATCCAGGTGCCGAAGGTGAGCGGGCGGGTGTCCTCGGGGAGGGTGACGCCGACGCGCTCCAGCTCGGCGGTGAGGTCCTCCAGGACGTCGCCGACGGCGCCGGCGTGGAGTTCGTCGAGGTAGTAGATGGCGTTGCGGGACTCGTCGGTGACCTCGGGGCGTACGACGCGCAGTTCGTCGGTCTGCCAGACCAGGTCGATGTTCTCGGCCAGACGGGTGTCGTAGCGGCGGCGGTCGGTCTCCAGGACGGGGGTCTCCAGGAGCTCGGCGATGCGGCGCAGCTTGTTGAGGACCGAGCGGCGGGCGGCCTCGGTGGGGTGCGCGGTGAAGACGGGGCGCACGTTGAGGTTCTGCACGGTGGCGCGCAGGTGCTCGGGGTCGGCGTCCTTGAGGCGGTCGGCGGTGCGGGCGAGCAGACCGCCCTCGGCGGCGCGCCGGGCCCTGAGCTCGCGGCCGCGGTGGACCTGCTCGGTGACGTTGGCCAGGTGGAAGTAGGTGGAGAAGGCGCGCACCAGCTTGGCGGCGGTCTCCAGCTCGGTGCCCCGCAGCAGTTCGGCGGCGGCGTCACCGTCCTCGCGGGTGAGACTGCGGACCTTCTCGACGAGTTCCAGGAGCTCCGGGCCCTCCTGGCGGACGAGGGTCTCACCGAGGAGGTCGCCGAGTCGCCTGATGTCGGCGCGCAGCTCACTCGAGGCGGTCGTGGTCTGGTCGTCGGCACTGCTCACAGGTGCGGCTCCTTGCAGTGTTGAAGCTCGTCCGGGAGGGAACCCGGTACCAGTCGCGCGGCGACCGCCGCGTACCGACCGGACATCCGGGAAGAAATGAGAGCGGACCGCGCTGTCCGAACGACTCCAGGATATGTGGCGCCACGGACGCGCAGACTCGCGGGCTCTTGCCGTCGGGCGACGCGCTGCCATACTTACGATGCCGTAGGTTACGGAACCGTAGGGAAGTACCGCTCACTCCCCGCGGGGCTCCTGTGACCAGGCCCTTGTCACAACCCTCGAACCCCACAGGGGACGCCCCATGACCTCAAGCTCCGATGTGATCCAAGACGCCTCGGAGGCGACCGACGACACCGCTGCGTCCGCCACCCTGGGCGGCGAGCAGAAGCGTTCGCTCGAGCAGATCACCCTCCTGCTCTTCATCATCGTCCCGTTCCTCGCGGTGCTCGCGGCCGTGCCGCTGGCGTGGGGATGGGGGGTGAGCTGGCTGGACCTCGGCCTGCTCGTCTTCATGTACTACCTCGGCTGCCACGGCATCACCATCGGCTTCCACCGCTACTTCACGCACGGCTCCTTCAAGGCCAAGCGCCCCTTGCGGATCGCGCTGGCGATCGCGGGGTCGATGGCGGTCGAGGGACCGCTGGTGCGCTGGGTCGCGGACCATCGCAGGCACCACAAGTTCTCCGACGCCGAGGGCGACCCGCACTCCCCGTGGCGGTTCGGCGAGACGGTTCCGGCGCTGATGAAGGGCCTGTGGTGGGCGCACATCGGCTGGATGTTCGACGAGGAGCAGACGCCGCAGGACAAGTACGCGCCGGATCTGATCAAGGACCCGGCGCTCCGCCGGATCTCCCGCGGTTTCATCTTCTGGGCGATGCTGTCGCTGGCCATTCCGCCGCTGGTCGGCGGGCTGGTGACGATGTCGTGGTGGGGCGCGTTCACGGCGTTCTTCTGGGGCTCGCTGGTCCGGGTGTGCCTGCTGCACCACGTGACCTGGTCGATCAACTCGATCTGCCACGCGGTCGGCAAGCGGCCGTTCAAGTCACGGGACCGCTCGGGCAATGTGTGGTGGCTGGCGGTGCTGTCCTGCGGCGAGTCCTGGCACAACCTGCACCACGCCGACCCGACCTGCGCGCGACACGGTGTGATGCGCGGCCAGATCGACTCCTCGGCGCGGCTGATCCGCTGGTTCGAGGCGTTCGGCTGGGCGTACGACGTCCGCTGGCCGTCACGCTCACGTATCGATTCACGCCGTAACACCGACGAAGGCGGCTCCCGGCGCGGGAAGGAGCCCGCGAAGGCGGCATGATGGAGGCCGTGGCGACCGACTCAAGCAGCAACGAGAGCAATGAGAAGCCCAGGCGCACGCGCCGCACCCGGATGACGGGAGCCGAGCGCCGGCAACAGCTGCTGGAGATCGGTCGCACCCTCTTCGCCGCCAAGGGCTTCGAGGGCACGTCGGTGGAGGAGATCGCGGCGAAGGCCGGGGTGTCCAAGCCGGTGGTGTACGAGCACTTCGGCGGCAAGGAGGGCCTGTACGCGGTGGTCGTGGACCGCGAGATGCGGCGGCTGCTGGACATGGTGACCAGTTCGCTGACGGCCGGGCATCCGCGGGAACTCCTCGAGCAGGCGGCGTTCGCGCTGCTCGACTACATCGAGGAGTACACCGACGGCTTCCGCATCCTGGTCCGGGACTCCCCCATCCCGCAGTCGACGGGTACCTTCGCGTCGCTGATCTCGGACATCGCCACCCAGGTGGAGGACATCCTGGGCCGCGAGTTCAAGAGCCGCGGTTTCGACCCGAAGCTGGCCCCGCTGTACGCCCAGGCGCTGGTGGGCATGGTGGCGCTGACGGGTCAGTGGTGGCTGGACGTGCGCCGCCCGAAGAAGGCGGAGGTCGCCGCGCACCTCGTGAACCTGTCGTGGCACGGGCTGGACGGTCTCGAGCAGAAACCGCACCTGATAGGGCGCCGCAAGAGCTGACTCCTGCGGCGCCCTGACAGGTGCGGTGCGTCACCGCTTGAAGGCGTCCTTGGCCTTCTCCTTGGCCTGGCGCAGGTCGCCCTTGCCGGCCTCGGTGCGGCCCTCGGCGGTCTTCTGCTCGTTGCCGACCGCGCGTCCCAGGGCTTCCTTGGCCTTGCCCTTGGCCTGTTCCACCTTCGCCTGGGTCTTCTCGTCCTTCGCCACGTCACTCACTCCTGACAAGTCGTCTCCCATGTCACTGAAGCGAGTGGCCCGCACCGGCGGCCTCAAACCACCGGCTCCAGGAACTCCAGCCGGTTGCCGACGGGGTCGTGGGACCAGAAGCGCCGGTGACCGGGCAGGTCGTCGTCCCAGGTGACCGTGGCTCCACGGCTCCGCAGCCGGTCGGCGTACGACGCGATGGCGACGACCCGCAGCCCGGGATGCGCCTTCAGCGCGGGCCGGAAGGCGGCGTCGACCCCCACGTGCAGCTGCACGCCGCCCGCCCGGAACCAGCACCCCCCGCGCGCCGCGAGCCCGGGCGGCTTGGGAATCTCGGTCATCCCGAGGACCTCCACGTAGTACGCCCGCACCAGGTCCTCCGCACCCGGTGGCGCGGCGAGCTGGACGTGGTCGACGGCGGTGATCATCCCTCACGCCTCCTTGCGGGCCACGGCGAAGATCCGGCGGAACGGGAAGGGGGTGCCGTGCGCTCCCGCCGGATAGGCCTTGCGCAGGGCGTCCCGGTAGCGGCCGACGAAGGCCTCCAGCGCCTCGGGGTCGTCGGCGAGGGCGGTGAGCAGGGGCCGCAGCCCGGTGCCCTTCACCCAGTCCAGGACGGGGTCCTCGCCGGGGAGGAGATGGACGTACGTCGTCTCCCACACGTCCGCCGCGCAGCCGAGGGCGGTGAGGTGCTCCAGGTAGGCCTCGGGGGTGTGGACGGCGTCGTCGTGGCGCAGGACGTCGTCGAGACCGGCGTTGTGGGCGAGTTCGCGCATCAGCCGGTGGCTGGGGGCGCCGAAGTTCCCGGGCACCTGGAAGGCGAGGGTGCCGCCCGGCCGGAGAGCCTCGACCCAGTCGGCGAAGCGCTCGACATGCCCGGGGACCCATTGCAGGGTGGCGTTGCTGACGATGAGGTCGTAGCGCTCGGCGGGTGTCCAGGTGCGGACGTCGGCGTGGGTGAAGTCGAGGCGGCCGCCGCCGGGGGTGGGTCCGGCGTGCTCGGTGTGGGCGCGGTCGAGCATCTCGGGGGAGTTGTCGTAGCCGGTGACGCGAGCGGTGGGCCAGCGGGCGGCGAGGAGCGCGGTGACGTTGCCGGGGCCGCAGCCGAGGTCGGCGATGCGGGGCGCCGGTCCGGGGGGCGGGTCGGGGACGCGGGCGAGGAGGTCGGCGAAGGGGCGGGCGCGGTGGTCGGCGTGGCGGAGGTACTGGGCGGGGTCCCAGGTCGGCGTGGATCCACTGTCGGTCATGGCTCCCACTCTGACCCGAGATTTATCTTGACGTCAAGACACTTCACGTCAAGAGACTCCACATCGACACAACCACTAGACTGATCGCCATGGAGGACGAGGTCGATCGGCTGGTCGCAGCGTGGCGCCGGGAGCGCCCTGACCTCGACGTGGAACCGCTCGAGGTGCTCAGCCGGGTGAGCAGACTGGCCCGGCACCTGGACCGCGCACGGCGACTGGCGTTCTCCGAGCACAGCCTGGAGCCCTGGGAGTTCGACGTCCTGACCGCCCTCAGGCGCGCGGGAACGCCGTATCAGCTCTCCCCCGGACAACTACTGACGCAGACCCTGGTCACCTCGGGCACGATGACCAACCGCATCGACCGCCTGGCCAAGAAGGGCCTGGTGGAACGGCTGCCGGACCCCTCGGACCGGCGCGGTGTGCTGGTCCGGCTGACGGAGGAGGGCCAGGACCGCGCGGACCAGGCGCTCGCCGGCCTCCTCGACCAGGAGCGCGCGATCCTCGCGGAGCTCTCCCGCGCCCAGCGGGGCGAACTGGCGGCACTGCTACGCCAGTTGACCGCCCCGTTCGACAACATCCCCGGCTAGGTCCGCGGGACCCACGCCGGCCCGGCGGGCGAGCGCGACGGCGGCCAGCGTGGAGTGCACGCCGAGCTTGCCGAGGACGTTCTGCATATGGGTGCGGACGGTGTGCGGGGAGAGGAACAGCCGCTCGGCGACGGCCTTTCTGCCCAGCCCGGCGACCATGCACCGCAGCACCTCCCGCTCCCTCGGCGTGAGGGACTCCACCAGCCGCTCGCTCTCGGTGCGGTGCTTGCGCGCGGCGGTCAGCTCCCGCAGGACGCCGGTGAGCAGGGCGGGCGGCAGATGCGTCTCCTCCCGCAGCACCCCCCGTATGACGGTCAGCAGCCGGGACAGCGAGCAGTCCTTGGCCACCCACCCCGACGCCCCGGCCTGAAGGGCGAGCGCGGCACGGCGCTGGTCGTCCTTCTCGGCGAGGACGACGATCCGGACGCCGGGCTGTGCGGAGCGCACCCCGGCCACCAGCGAGATGCCGTCGACGACCCCGTCCTCGTTGCCCTCCTGCACGGGCACGGCGGGCCGGATGCCCTGGACGTTGCCGCCCAGGTCGGCGTCGACGAGCAGCACGTCGTAGCGGCGCCCCTCGGCGGCCGCGCGCTCCAGACTGCGCAGCGCGGCGGGACCGCTGCCGGCGGCGGAGACGTCGACGTCGGGCTCGGCGGCCAGGGCGGCGGCGAGCGACTCGGCGAAGATGCGATGGTCGTCGACGACCAGGACTCGGATGCGAACCACGAAACCCCCTTCCCCAATGCTCTCCAAGAGCAGGGGATACCTCATGGCGGGAGACGGAAAGAGCAGGCGCAGGTACGACGTCCGAAGTGCGATGGCCGCACGGCCGCCGCCGTGCACGAACTGCTACCCCCACTTCGGGCGCCGTACCCGACTGTCTCGCCCCCTGAACAGCACCGGCCCCCACCGGTGCTGTTCATCAGGGTACGGCCGGGGGCCGGGAGGGGAAGGCAATTTGCAGAACTGGCTGTCCAGCGCGTTTATGGTGAGCCGCATGTTTCGCATTGAGGCAGAAGTCGACAGAGCCCGACGTGATCTGCTCCGAACCCGGCTCCGCGCCGACAACACCGCGGCCTCCCCGGTCCTGCGTGCCCTGCGCGGAACCCCAGGTGAACGCGAACTTCCCCTCCACGTCTGGGCCTTGCACGGCACGGGCGAACTCGCCGGCGGACTGGTCGGCCACACCTGGACGACCTGGCTGCACGTGACCTACCTGTGGGTGGACGAGCGGTGGCGCGGGGCGGGCCTGGGTTCGCGACTGCTTGCACACGCGGAGTCGCTCGCCCGCGAGGAGCGCGGCTGTCTCGACTCCCGCCTGGAGACATGGGACTTCCAGGCACCGGAGTTCTACCGGAGGCAGGGGTACGACGTGGTGTGCGTGATCCCCGACTATCCGCCGGGGATCACCGAGTACACGCTGACGAAGCGGATCGCCTGAGGCTTCGGGCCGCGGACGGTGCGGTGGGGACGCCGCCGGAGCCGTCAGCCCACCCGGCGCGCTCCCGGTGCCGGCACCGCCTCGAAGACGCGGGGCGCGGTGAAGCCGGCCGCGGCGAACGCCGCCTCGACCGCCTTGGTGACGCTCTCCACGTCGGCCTCCTCCGCCAGCACGATCGCCGAGCCGCCGAAGCCGCCGCCGGTCATCCGGGCGCCCAGCGCGCCGGACGCGAGGGCCGTGTCGACGACCAGGTCCAGCTCCGGGCAGGAGATGCGGAAGTCGTCGCGCAGGGAGGCGTGGCCCTCGACGAGGACCGGGCCGATCGCCCGGGTCTCGCCCGACTCCAGCAGCCGTACGACGCGTTCGACGCGCTCGTCCTCCGTCACCACGTGGCGGACCAGGCGCACGATCTCCTCCTCGTCACCGAGGCGGGCCAGCGCCGCGTCCAGCTCCGCGTACGGCACGTCCCGCAGGGCGTCGACGCCGAGCAGGGCCGCCCCCTTCTCGCAGCCCGCGCGGCGCTTGCCGTACTCCCCCTCGCTGTGGGAGTGCTTGACCTGGGTGTCGACGACCAGCAGACGCATTCCCTCGGCCGCCAGGTCGAAGGGGATCTGCCGCTGGGAGAGGTCACGGGTGTCGAGGAACAGCGCGTGGCCGTCCTCGCAGCACGCGGACGCCGTCTGGTCCATGATCCCGGTGGGGGCGCCGACGTAGACGTTCTCGGCGCGCTGGCACAGGCGGGCCAGCTGCCGGCGCTGGAGACCGAGGTCGTACAGGTCGTTGAGCGCCAGGGCGATCACGACCTCCAGGGCCGCCGAGGAGGACAGGCCCGCGCCCGAGGGGACCGTCGAGGAGAGGTGGACGTCGGCGCCGGTGACCGGGTGCCCGGCCTCGCGCAGCGCCCAGACCACACCCGCCGGGTACGCCGTCCAGTTCTTGTCGGACAGCGGCGCGAGGTCGTCCAGGCGCAGTTCGACCGCGTCGCCCCCGACGTCCGCTGAGTGCAGGCGCAGGATGCCGTCGGTCCGCCGGGAAACGGCGGCGACGGCTGTGTGCGGCAGCGCGAAGGGCATCACGAAGCCGTCGTTGTAGTCGGTGTGCTCACCGATGAGGTTGACGCGGCCGGGCGCCGACCAGACACCTTCCGGAGCGGTTCCGTAGAGGTCCGTGAAACCGTCCTGCACCTGCTGCCCCACTACTGCTCCCTTGCTGTGCCGATGTGCCGCGCGAACTCCCACGCGTCCGCGACGATCCCCGCGAGGTCCGCGCGGGACGGGTTCCAGCCCAGCTTCTCGCGGGCCGCCTCGGCCGACGCCACCAGCACCGCCGGGTCGCCGGCGCGCCGCGGGGCCACCACCTCGGGGATCGGGTGGCCGGTGACCTGGCGGACCGTCTCGATGACCTGGCGGACGGAGAAGCCCTCGCCGTTGCCCAGGTTGCAGATCAGGTGCTCGCCCGCGGTGGCGTGCTCGACGGCCAGCAGGTGGGCCTCGGCCAGGTCGGCGACGTGGATGTAGTCGCGGACGCAGGTGCCGTCCGGCGTCGGGTAGTCCTCGCCGAAGACGGAGATCGCCTCCCGCCGCCCCTGCGCGACCTGGAGGATCAGCGGGATCAGGTGCGACTCGGGGTCGTGGCGCTCGCCGAACTCGCCGTACGCGCCCGCCACGTTGAAGTAGCGCAGGGAGACCGCGCCCAGGCCGTGCGCGTGCGCCTCGCTGCTGATCATGAAGTCGACGGCGAGCTTGGAGGCGCCGTAGGGGTTGGTCGGCTTCGTGGGTGCCGTCTCGACGATCGGCACCTCCTCGGGCTCGCCGTAGGTGGCGGCCGTGGAGGAGAAGACCAGCTTGCGCACGCCCGCCTCGCGCATGGCGCCGAGCAGCGCCATGGTGCCGCCGACGTTGTTGTCCCAGTACTTCTCGGGCTTCACGACCGACTCGCCGACCTGGGAGGAGGCGGCGAAGTGCAGGACACCGTCGTAGGAGGGGTCGAGCCACTTGCCGGCGTCGCGGATGTCGCCCTCGACGAAGACGGCACCGGCCGGGACGCCCTCGCGGAAGCCGGTGGAGAGGTTGTCGAGGACGGTGACGTCGTGCCCGGCCTCCAGCAGATGCTGGGCCACCACGCTGCCGACGTAACCCGCGCCACCCGTCACCAGGTACTTCATGAACTCGCTACCTCTCGCAGTCGCTGGGCCGCGGCCTCCGGCCGGATGTCGTTGATGAACACGTTCATGCCGGACTCGGAACCCGCGAGGAACTTCAGCTTGCCGGAGGTGCGGCGGATGGTGAAAAGCTCGAGGTGCAGCGCGAAGTCGTCGCGGTTGACGCCGTCGAACTCCTCCAGCTGACCGAACGGCGCCTGGTG
This sequence comes from Streptomyces sp. NPDC034103, assembly GCF_055575395.1. Classification (NCBI taxonomy): domain Bacteria; kingdom Bacillati; phylum Actinomycetota; class Actinomycetes; order Kitasatosporales; family Streptomycetaceae; genus Streptomyces; species Streptomyces sp. NPDC034103. The sequence continues at coordinate 152,367 of NZ_JBVISS010000007.1, forward strand.
CCAGGCGGCGATGTACGGCGTCGGAGGCTCTCCCTCACCGAAGATCCGGTCGAAGCGCCTCAACAGTTCCAGATAAACCTGGGGAAACTCTGAGCGCGCGTCCTCGTCGAGCCCCAGCAGGTCCGGCACCCGGCGCCTGGGGTACAGGTGGACCTCGTAGGGCCAGTGCGCGGCGTACGGCACGAAGGCCACCCAGTGGTCGGTCTCCAGGACGACCCGCTCGCCGGCCAGCTCGCGCTCCAGGACGGCGTCGAAGAGGTTCTCCCCGCCGGTCGCGTCCTTGTGGGCGGCGACCGAACGCAACATCTGGGCGGTGCGGGGGGTGGTGAAGGGGTACGCGTAGATCTGCCCGTGCGGGTGACCCAGTGTCACACCGATCTCGGCACCGCGGTTCTCGAAGCAGAAGACCTGTTCCACGGAGGGCAGATGAGACAGCTCCGACGTCCGGTCCGTCCACGCGTCCAGGACCAGACGCGCCTGCTCCTGCGTGAGGTCGGCGAAGGACGCGTTGTGGTCGGAGGTGAAGCAGACCACCTCGCAGCGGCCCGAGTCGCCGGCCAGCGAGGGGAAACGGTTCTCGAAGACCACGGCGTCGTACGACGAGTCCGGGATCTCGCTGAGCCGTTCGCCCTGCGAGGGGCACAGCGGGCACTCGTCGGCCGGCGGGTGGTAGGTGCGGCCCTGGCGGTGCGAGGCGATCGCCACCGAGTCGCCGAGCAGCGCGTCCTGGCGCACCTCGGACGTGGTGACGGTCCGGTCCAGCGGGCGGCGGTCCACCGCGTCCCGCACGGTGTCGTCGCGCAGGTCGTAGTAGATCAGCTCGCGACCGTCGGCCAGCCGCGTCGAGGTCTTCTTCACCGCCGGACTCCTTCACTCAAACAGAACTAAACACAAGTAACCATAAGTCGACAGGACAGTCAACATCACAATCAAACAAAGAGCATCAACAAAAGTGTTCAATATCTGAACGCGGAGGCGTAGGTTCCGCTCTGTATCGGTTCACGCAACGAAGCGAGTGCTTATGCAAACCCCCACAGCGGCCACCACCCTGCTGGCCGCCGAGCTGCGACTCCCCACGAACTGGCTCGACTACACGATCCTCGGCATCTACTTCCTCGTGGTCCTGGGCATCGGCTTCGCCGCCCGTAGATCGGTGAAGACCAGCCTCGACTTCTTCCTCTCCGGGCGCTCCCTGCCCGCCTGGATCACCGGCCTGGCCTTCATCTCGGCCAACCTCGCCGCCACCGAGATCCTCGGCATGGCCGCCAACAGCGCGCAGTACGGCGTCTACACCGTGCACTGGTACTGGGTCGGCGCCATCCCCGCCATGGTCTTCCTCGGCCTGGTGATGATGCCCTTCTACTACTCCTCGAAGGTCCGCTCGGTCCCCGAGATGCTGCTGCTGCGCTTCGACAAGTGGGCGCACCTGCTGAGCTCGGCGCTCTTCGCCCTCGCCGCGATCCTCATCTCCGGCGTCAACCTGTACGCCCTCGCGATCGTCGTCGAGGCGCTGCTGGGCTGGCCGCAGTGGGTGGCGATCGTGGTCGCCGGCGCGTTCGTGCTGGCGTACATCACCCTCGGCGGGCTGTCCTCCGCGATCTACAACGAGGTCCTTCAGTTCTTCGTGATCCTCGCGGCCCTCATCCCGATCGTGGTGCTGGGGCTGAAGAAGGCCGGCGGCTGGGACGGCCTGACGGACAAGCTCACCTCCCAGCACGGCGCCGACTTCACCACCGCCTGGGGCGGCACCGGCATCGGCAGCGACAACCCGCTCGGCGCGAACTGGCTGACCATCGTGCTGGGCCTCGGGTTCGTGCTGTCCTTCGGCTACTGGACGACGAACTTCGCCGAGGTCCAGCGCGCCCTGTCGGCGAAGAACCTGAGCGCCGCCCAGCGCACCCCGCTGATCGCCGCGTTCCCGAAGATCTTCATCGTCTTCCTGGTGATGATCCCGGGCCTGACCGCCGCGGCCCTGATCCCCGGCTTCGGCACCCCCGAGTCCGGCTACCAGTACAACGACGCCATCCCCTACCTGATGGAACAGCTGCTGCCCAACGGTGTCCTGGGCATCGCGGTGACCGGTCTGCTCGCGGCCTTCATGGCGGGCATGGCGGCCAACGTCTCGTCCTTCAACACGGTGTTCACCAACGACATCTGGGGCCGGTACGTGAAGCAGGGCCGGGAGGACGCGTACTACGTCCGCTTCGGCCGGCTCATCACGGTGATCGGTGTCTGCGCGTCCGTGGGCACGGCGTTCCTCGCCTCCTCCTTCTCCAACATCATGAGCTACCTCCAGACCCTGTTCTCCTTCTTCAACGTGCCGATGTTCGTGGTCTTCGTCGTCGGCATGTTCTGGAAGCGGGCCTCGGCGAAGTCCGGGTTCTGGGGACTGCTCGCGGGCACGGTCGCCGCGATGGTGAACTACTTCTGGATCTACAAGCAGGGCGTCGTCGACATCCCCACCGACCAGGGCGCCAACTTCGTCTCGGCGATCGTCGGCTTCGTCGCGGGCGCGGTGGTGATGGTCGCGGTGTCGCTGTTCACCGCGCCGAAGCCGGCGGCGGAGCTCCAGGGCCTGGTCTACGGCACCCGCTCCCCCGGCATGTCCGAGGCACCGGCCGAGGGCGACGACGCCTGGTACCGCAGGCCGGCCCTGCTGGGCTGGGGCGCCGTGATCCTGGCCGCCGCCTGCTACATCCCGTTCTCGTTCTGACCCGGGAGGATTGAGAGACCATGCCCGAGACTTCCGGACACTCCGAGCGCGACGTCCAGCGGGAGGTCGCCGAACTCCAGTCGAAGTCCGCCACCGCCGCCCGCATCTTCGACCTGCGCCGCATCATCGGCGGCCTGTTCGTCCTCTACGGCGTCATCGTCACGATCGCCGGCATCAACCCCTCCGACGCCACCCTCGACAAGGCCGAGGGCGTCAACATCAACCTCTGGACCGGCCTCGGGATGCTGCTCCTCGGCATCTTCTTCCTGGTCTGGCTGAAGCTGCGGCCGACTCCGCCGCCGGTGCCGGACGCGGGCACCGAGGACAAGCCCGCCGCCGAGTAGGCGCGGGCGGGTACGGGACGGGGTCCGCGGGCCTCCTCAGGCCTCCGGACCCCTCCCCGGCTCCACCATCGAGTGCGCCACCGGCCCGGCCCGGTCAAGCAGTCCCGTGCGGGCCGCCAACGCCGCCGCCTCCAGCCGCGACCCGACTCCCAGCTTCATCAGGACCCGCTGCACATGGGTGCGGGCCGTGGACGGTGCGATACCCATGCCCGCCGCGATGAGCCGGGTGTCCTCCCCGTCGGCGACCCGTACCAGCACCTCCACCTCCCTCGGGGTGAGCAGCTGGAGCAGGCGCTGGCCCTCGTCGTCCGGTTGGGCCGCCGGGTTCAGCAGTTCGCTGAAGGCCTGCTGCAACAGCTGCGGCGCCACCGCCGCCTCGCCCGCCCGGGCCTTCATGATCGCCCGCTCGACGCCCTCGATGCGCTCGTCGTGGCGGACATAGCCGGAGGCACCGGCCGCGAAGGCCGCCGCGATGCCCCGGGGGTTCGGTACCGGGCCCAGGACCAGGACCGCCACCTGCGGACGGTCACGCTTGATCTTCACCACCGGGTCGAAGATGCCCGGCTCGGCCGGTGTCGCCGTGCCCAGCAGGCACACCTCGGGCGCCCGGGTGATCACCAGTTCCGCCGCACCCGCGGCGGGTGCCGCCGCGGCGAGCACCCGGTGCCCCCGCAGCTTCAACGCCGAGGCGAGCGCCTCCGCGAGCAGTCGGTGGTCGTCGACCACCATGAGCCGCACTCCCATCGAGCAACCCCCCAGTCCCCCAATGGATGCCCCACCTCTGGATGCCCACTGGTCCGCACGGTCGGGAGCCCCCTCCCGGCTCCCCCGCTCTTCATGCCCCCGGAAGCTACACGCTTGTTCGACGTTGCGCTCCCCCTAGTGGTGAGAAGTGCCCCTGATCGACGGAATTTCCGGCATCCGAGGTTGATGGGTGGTACGCGCACGGCCCCGTCCCTGAGCAGGGACGGGGCCGTGGTCGTCGGCGGTTCTGCGGCTACTTGGCGCCGAAGGCGATCGCGAGGTATCGCTTCTCGGTCGAGCCGCCGCCGAAATCGCTCGCGTAGACCTTCGACATGAACAACCGGCCGTCGTGGTAGAGGATCTCGGACGAGTCGGGGAGCATGCTGGTCTCCACGTCGCGCACCGTCTTCTCCGACGGCATCTCCAGCAGCTTCGTCTCCTTGAAGGTGCCGCCGTCGATGGTCACGATCTGACCGCCCTTGTCGTACGGCGGCTGCTTGTACGCCAGGAGGTTGCCACCGTCCATCCGCAGCGGGGTGATGGTGTAGCTGTCGCCGGCGTCGGCGCGCTGGCCGGTCTGCTTGCCGGAGGCCAGGTCGAAGGCGACGATCTCGTTGGTCCGGTTGATGTACTCGCCGCCGGTGCCGTCGTGTTCCTCGGTCTGCACGTAGAGCCGGTCGTTGCCGACCACGACCTGGAAGCAGTTCTCGACCTCGTAGATGCCGTCACAGCGGGCCTCGTACTGGTCCGGCGGCAAGGAGATACGGGAGCGCAGCTGACCGGTCTTGTTGTCGATGGCGAAGACGTCCGAGACGCCTCGGGCGCCTTCGACCTCGCCGACCTCGGCGGCCACCACGAGCGGCTCGGTGGAGATGACGCTCGCGTACTCGATGCCCTGCGTCATCTTGTACTCGGAGATCACCTTCCCGGAGGTCGGGTCGATGGTCTGGATGTGCAGCTGGCGCGCGTCGTAGGAGCCGCACTTGCGGACCGCGACCAGCTTCGCGCCACCGGCGTAGCCCGCGTCGTAGCAGGTGTCGGTGGGCTTGGGGGTCCACAGGGACTTGCCGGTGGAGATGTCCCAGGCGGCACCGCCGTTGGTGCTGCCCGAGGCGACCGTGTTCGCGCTGACGTTGACGTTGTCCCAGGTGATCAGCCGGTCACCGGTCTTGGCCGTCTTGGTCCACAGCTTCTTGCCCGCGTCCAGGTCGATCGCCGCGACCTGGCTGCAGCCCGCCGTACGGCTCTTCGTCGGCATCGCCGGCTCGTAGGCGATGGCCGTCAGGTGGTCGTCGGTCATGTGCCGGCTGGCCCGGCACACCGGACCGGGCAACTTGACCGTCCACAGCTTCGTGCCCTTGTCGCGGTCGTAGCCGACGATCTCGGCGATGCCGCTCTTGGCATAGACCTTGTCGGTCAGCCAGGAGCCGTCCACCGTGTAGGTGGTGTCGACCTCGAGCTCGGGCTGCGGGACCTGGAAGAGCACGGAGGCGGCCGTGTTGGCGGGGACCTTCTCCTCACCCTTGCTGGAGGTCCCGCCGGTGCCGCCCTTCTGGTCGCCGCCACCGCCGGTGCCACCGCTGGAGCTCGTGGTGTCCTTCGTGCCGTCGTCGTCGGACGAGGAGGCGTACAGGACGCCGCCGCCGACGATCAGCGCGATCGCCACGACCGCCGCGAGGATGATCGCCAGCTGCGGGTTGAGCTTCCGCCCGCCGGCCGGCTGCCCGGGCTGGGGGTGCAGCGGCACGGTCGGCTGCGGGAACCCGTAGCCGGGCTGCTGACCGTAGGGCTGCTGCTGCGCGTACGGGTTCGGCTGCTGGCCGTACGGCGGCTGCTGCTGGCCGGGGTACCCGTAGCCCGGGCCCGCCGGCGGTGTCTGCGGGGGCGGGGGCGTCTGCGGCGCGCCCTGCGGGGGCGGCGGGGTCTGCGGGTAGCCGTACCCCGGCTGCGGGGCCGGGGGCTGCGGCGGCTGGTCCTGGGGCGGGCCGAAACCTCCCCCGGGCGGGGGCTGGTTGGGCGGCGGGGGCGGCGGCTGGGTCATGACGCGGGTACCTCGTAAGTGGGGACGGCGACGGGAACGGGACGGGGGCGCGGGGCTACTTGCCGTAGGCGAGCATCAACTTCTCCTGCGTGTCGTCGTTGCCGGTCAGCCGGGTGGTCGAGAGGTAGAAGCGCCCGCCGACCCAGTCGATGTCCTTGGAGAAGAAGCCGTCCTCGATGTCGGCGACACCCGCCGGGTTCTGCAACAGCTTGGCCGGCTTGTGGTCCGAGCCGGCCGTCGCGATGGAGACGACCTGGCCGCCCGCGTCGTAGGAGGGCTGGACGTACGCGATGAGCTTGCCGTTCTCGATCTTCATCGGCAGCATCGACTCGTCCGCCGGGGACTTCACGCGCCACTTCTCCTTGCCGTCGGAGAGGTTGACCGCGACGACCTCGTTGGCGCCGGAGGTGGCCTCGGTGGGCAGGTAGAGCGTGTTCGCGTCGGCGACCGCGCCCGTGCAGCCGGTGAGGTCCCGCGAGAGGATCGCCCACCCGCAGACGGGCGCGAAGTCCTCGTCGAAGTCGACCTGGGAGCGGAACTTGCCGCCGGAGGTGAAGGTGGCGATGTTCCAGGCGTTCTTGTCCTCGTTGGTGCTGTAGATCACCAGCGGGTCGAGGGAGTAGGCCCGCGCGACGCGCCAGCCCTTGTCGAACTTCTGGGTCCACCTGGCCTTGCCGGTCGCCGGGTCCAGCTCCTGCACCTCGTCGTGCTCCTTGTCACCGGAGGCGTCGCAGGAGGAGACCGCGATCAGCTTGCTGCCGCCCGCGAAGGCGCTGGGGAAGCAGGCGTTGCCGTACTTCTCCTTGTTCCACAGCTTCTTGCCGCTCTCCACGTCGTAGGCGGTGCCGGACATCGAGCGGCCCACCATCAGCGTCTTGCCGGTGATGGACAGGTCGATCTGGAGGGCGCTGTCGAACAGGTCGCCGTCGGCGACCTCGGCGGTCCAGCCCTTGGCACCGGTGTCGAGGTCGATCTCCTGGAGCTGGTTGCACTTCGCGCGGTCGCTGCTGCCGTTCAGGTAGGCCACGACGATCTTGCCCGCGGCCGTCTTCTGGTCGGTGGCCGCGCAGATCTTCTGGTCGAAGGTGATCGGGTCCCACGCGGGCTTGCCGTCGGCCACGGCGTAGCCGAAGAGCTGCTTGTACGCCGCCTTCACCGCGGTCTTGTCGGTGATCCACATGCCGGGGGCGTCGGCGCCGGAACCGGGCGCGTCGGGCGCGTCCTTGTACCAGAGCACCTTCGACTCGCCCGCCTGGCGGCCCTCGTTGAGGTCCTGCTGCTCCTTGCCGCCGCCACCGTCGCCGTACCCGGGGTTGGCCGGGTCGTCGGAGGCGGACGGCTTGGCGCTGCCGCTCTCCTTGGCGACCGGCTTCTTCGGGTCGTCGTCCCCGCTCGCGACCGCCCACACGGTGCCGCCGACGACCAGCAGGCCGGCCACGGCAGCGGCGATGACGAGGGCGGGCTTGCCCTTGAAGGGGTTGCGCGGACCGGACGGCGGGGTGCCGGGGCCACCGGGGTACTGCGGCGGGGGCGGGTAGCCGTAGCCGGGCTGGCTGTAGGGGCCGGGCTGCTGCGGCTGGCCGTACGGACCGGGCTGGGCGTACGGGCCCGCCGGCGGCTGCTGCGGCTGGCCGTACGGACCCGCCGGTGGCTGCTGCGGCTGGGCGTACGGGCCGGCGGGCGGCTGCTGCGGATAGCCGTAACCGGGCTGCGGCGGGCCCTGCGGCGGCGTCGGCGGCTGCCCCTGCGCGGGCGGCACGGGCGCGCCGAACCCGCCCTGCGGCGGCTGGTCCTGCGGCGCTCCGAAACCGGGCGGCTGGTTGGGCGGCTGAGTCATCAGCGTGCTCCCCCTCGTCACTGATTTTTAGCCACGCCCTGAGGTACGTACGGGCTCAGAGTCGTTCGAAAGTTCTCAGACGGCCCTTTGTATCACCCGGGGCTGACGGAGCAGCGGGCCGATCAGCCCCTGTACCCAAGGGCGGACCGGCCCGTGACGCCTCCGTTATGCGCCTTCACGCACCCTTCACGCGTCCTCGGCGAGTTCCAGCCAGCGCAGCTCCAGCTCCTCGCGCTCACCAGCCAAGTCCCGGAGCGTGGCGTCCAGTTCGGCCACCTTCGCGAAGTCCGTGGCGTTCTCGGCGATCTGGGCGTGCAGCCTGGTCTCCTTCTCGGAGACCTTGTCGAGCTGCCGCTCGATCTTCTGCAGCTCCTTCTTGGCGGCGCGCTGGTCGGCGGAGCTCACCGCCGGCACGGCCTTCTGCACGACGGGCGCCGAGGCGGCCGCGGCTTCCTCCATCGCGTGGCGGCGCTCGATGTACTCGTCGATACCGCGCGGCAGCATCCGCAGGGCGGCGTCGCCGAGGAGGGCGAAGACCCGGTCGGTGGTGCGCTCGACGAAGAAGCGGTCGTGGGAGATGACGATCATCGAGCCGGGCCAGCCGTCGAGGAGGTCCTCCAGCTGGGTGAGGGTCTCGATGTCGAGGTCGTTGGTGGGCTCGTCGAGGAAGAGGACGTTGGGTTCGTCCATCAGCAGGCGCAGCAGCTGGAGCCGGCGCCGCTCACCGCCGGAGAGGTCCCCGACCGGCGTCCACTGCTTCTCCTTGTTGAAGCCGAACGTCTCGCACAGCTGCCCGGCGGTCATCTCGCGGCCCTTGCCGAGGTCGACGCGCTCGCGCACCCGCTGCACGGCCTCCAGCACCCGCAGGTTCGGGTCGAGTTCGGCGACCTCCTGGGAGAGGTAGGCGAGCTTGACCGTCTTGCCGACGGCGACCTTCCCGCCCACGGGCTGCGTCTCGCCCTCGGTCCGCCAGGCCTCGGCCATGGCCCGCAGCAGCGAGGTCTTGCCGGCGCCGTTGACCCCGACGAGGCCGACGCGGTCGCCGGGTCCGAGCTGCCAGGTGATGTGCTTGAGCAGCACCTTGGGGCCGGCCTGGACGGTGACGTCCTTCAGGTCGAACACCGTCCTGCCGAGCCGCGAGGAGGCGAACTTCATCAGCTCGCTGCTGTCGCGCGGCGGCGGGACGTCCTTGATCAGCTCGTTGGCGGCCTCGACCCGGAAGCGCGGCTTGGACGTCCGGGCGGGGGCGCCGCGCCGCAGCCAGGCCAGCTCTTTGCGGACCAGGTTCTGCCGCTTGGTCTCCTCGGTGGCGGCGATCCGCTCGCGCTCGGCGCGGGCGAAGACGTAGTCGGAGTAGCCGCCCTCGTACTCGTAGACGTCGCCCTTCTGCACGTCCCACATGCGCGTGCACACCTGGTCCAGGAACCAGCGGTCGTGGGTGACGCAGACGAGTGCGGAGCGGCGCTCGCGCAGGTGCTGGGCGAGCCAGGAGATGCCCTCGACGTCGAGGTGGTTGGTGGGCTCGTCGAGGACGAGCAGGTCCTGTTCCTCGATGAGGAGCTTGGCGAGCGCGATCCGGCGGCGCTCACCGCCGGAGAGCGGGCCGATGACGGTGTCCAGGCCCTGCGGGAAGCCAGGCATGTCGAGGCCGCCGAAGAGACCGGTCAGCACGTCGCGGATCTTGGAGTTGCCGGCCCACTCGTGGTCGGCCATGTCCCGGATGACCTCGTGGCGGACGGTCGCGGCCGAGTCCAGGGAGTCGTGCTGGGTCAGGACGCCGATCCGGATCCCGCCGGAGTGCGTGACGCGGCCGGTGTCGGCGTCCTCCAGCTTGGCGAGCATCCGGATCAGGGTGGTCTTGCCGTCGCCGTTGCGGCCGACGACACCGATGCGATCGCCCTCGGAGACGCCGAGCGAGACGCCGTCGAGCAGGGCACGGGTGCCGTACACCTTGCTGACGTTCTCGACATTGACCAGGTTGACGGCCATTTCTCTCCTGACAAGGGGGATGCTCGACCCTCCAGGGTAGTCGGGCGCACCGACAGCCCTTCCCACCCGTCGGCCGGGCCGGACCGACGCCGGTCGTCCGCCGCTCGGGGGACGACCGGGGAGGGCGGGGTCGTCAGGTCCCGGCCACCACGGTGGCCCCCGCCGCGGGCGCCGACGCGATGCGTACCGTGCGGCAGGTGCCGGAGGTCCGCAGCGCCTCGGCCACCTTCGCCGCGGACTGCGGATCACGCACCAGGAACGCCGTCGTCGGACCCGACCCCGAGACCAGCCCGGCGAGCGCGCCGCCGGCGCTGCCCGCGGCGAGGGTGTCGGTGAGCTCGGGGAAGAGCGAGAGGGCGGCGGGCTGAAGGTCGTTGGAGACGGCGGCGGCGAGCGCGTCGGGGTCGCCCTTGGCCAGCGCGTCGAGCAGCGTCCGCGAGGCGACCGGTTCGGGGACGACGAGCCCCTCGGTCAGCCGGTCGAACTCCCGGAAGACGGCCGGGGTGGACAGCCCGCGCGCGGCCATCGCGAAGACCCAGTGGAAGGTGCCGCCGACCTCCAGCGGCCGCAGCCGCTCTCCCCGCCCGGTCCCGAGCGCGGCCCCGCCCACCAGGCTGAACGGCACGTCGCTGCCCAACTCGGCGCAGATGTCGAGCAGTTCCGCGCGGGAGGCGTTCGTGCCCCACAGGGTGTCGCAGGCGAGCAGTGCCCCGGCCCCGTCCGCGCTGCCGCCCGCCATGCCGCCGGCGACGGGGATGTCCTTGGCGATGTGGAGGTGCACGGCGGGGCTGCGGCCGTACCGCGCGGCCAGCGCCTCGGCGGCCCGCGCCGCGAGGTTCGTACGGTCGAGCGGCACCTGCGCCGCGTCCGGGCCCTCGCACGTGACGCGCAGTTCGTCGGCGGGGGTGGCGGTCACCTCGTCGTGGAGGCCGACCGCCAGGAAGACGTTGGCCAGGTCGTGGAAGCCGTCGGGGCGGACGGCACCGACCGCGAGCTGGACGTTGACCTTGGCGGGGACGCGGACGGTGACGCTCACGGGCGGCTCTGCTCCTCGGTGTCCGGGACGGGGTTCTCGGTGACGCGGTGCTCGGCGATGCGGGCGAACTCCTCGACGGTGAGGGACTCGCCGCGCGCCTGCGGTGAGACGCCCGCGGCGACGAGCGCGGCCTCGGCGGCGGCCGCGGACCCGGCCCACCCGGCGAGGGCGGCGCGCAGCGTCTTGCGCCGCTGTGCGAACGCGGCGTCGACGACGGCGAAGACCTGACGCCTGGACGCGGTGGTCCTGATCGGCTCGGCGCGCCTGACGAGCGACACCAGCCCGCTGTCGACGTTCGGCGCGGGCCAGAAGACGGTGCGGCCGATGGCGCCGGCCCGCTTGACCTCGGCGTACCAGTTGGCCTTCACCGACGGCACGCCGTACACCCGGGAGCCGGGCCCGGCGGCGAGCCGGTCGGCGACCTCCGCCTGGACCATGACCAGGGTGCGCTCGATGGTCGGGAAGGTCTCGAGCATGTGCAGCAGGACGGGCACGGCGACGTTGTACGGCAGGTTCGCCACCAGCGCGGTGGGCGGCGGACCCGGCAGCTCGCCGACCTGCATCGCGTCGGAGTGCACCAGCGCGAACCGGTCCGCCCGGCCGGGCATCCGCGCCGCGATCGTCGCGGGCAGCGCGGCGGCGAGCACGTCGTCGATCTCGACGGCGATGACCCGGTCGGCGGCCTCGAGCAGCGCGAGGGTGAGGGAGCCGAGCCCCGGACCGACCTCGACGACGACATCGTCGGGGCGCACATCCGCGGTCCGGACGATCCGCCGGACCGTGTTGGCGTCGATCACGAAGTTCTGACCGCGCTGCTTGGTCGGCCGCACACCGAGGACTTCCGCGAGTTCACGGACGTCGGCGGGGCCGAGGAGGGCGTCGGGGGTGGGGCTGCTGCTCACGGCCACAAGGGTACGGGGAGCGGAGCCGGCGGCGGACCGCGCGGCCCCGCGCCCGCTCACCCGTGCAGTCGCCGCCCGCAGTGCGGCCAGGGGCTCGCCCCGCGCTGCACGTACAGCTTCTTCGCCCGGAACGTCTGCTCCGCCGCGGGCGCGTCCTGCGGCCGCCCGCTCCCGCCGAGCCCCTGCCAGGTCCGGGTGTCGAACTGGTACAGCCCGCCGTACGTCCCCGAGGGGTCCACCGCGTTCGGCCGGCCCCCCGACTCGCACGCCGCGAGTCCCTGCCAGTCCAGGCCGTCCGCGCCCCGCACGGAGGTCGGCATCGGTCTGGTCCCCACCTTCACCACCTGGGCGCGCGGCTCCCGGACCATCTCGGTCCTGACCCGGCGCGGCTTCTGCCGGACGCCGTTGACGGTGCGCAGGGCGTACGTGACCCGGCGCAGGCCCGCCCGGCCGGCCTGTTCGACGACCTCGGTGCCCTGGAACAGCGAGGGGTCCTCGGTCCGCTCCACCCGGAACGGAATGGCCTCCTCGCGGACCTCCTTCGACCCGGTGATCCGCAGCACGGTGACCGTCTGGCCGTCGCGGGGGAAGCTGTCCGGCGCCACGGAGGTGGTGTCCTGGCCGCGCAGTGTGATGCCGGCCTCCTCGACGACCTCCCGCACGGTCGCGGCGTTCGTGCGCACGGTGCGGGACCGGCCGTCCGCCATGACGGTGACCGCGCGTTCGGTGCGCACGTCCAGCGTGAGCCCCTCGCGCCCGATGGGCCGGGAGCGCAACGCCGACAGATACGCGCCCTCCACGCGCACCCCCAGCTGCTTGAGCGCCCCCTCCACCGTGCGCGCCGTCGTCCAGACCTCGCGCCGCTGCCCGTCGAGCGTGAGCCGTACGGGGCGCCCGTAGTGCACCGCGATCTCGTCGCCGCTGGCGAGCGCGGTGCCGGGGGCCGGCGCGACCACGTCGTGCGCCCCCACGTCCACGCCCTCGTCGGCGAGCAGTTCGCTGACGTCGTCGGCGAAGGTGTGCAGGGTGCGCGGCTTGCCGTCGACGGTCAGCTCGATCGCCTTGTCCTTGGCGACGAAGGCGGTGGTGCCGCCGGCGAGGAAGGCGACGACCAGCGCCTGCGGCAGCAGCCGGCGCATGGTGCCGTCCGCGCGCTCGGCGCCCCGCGCCTTCCGCCGGCGTGCGGCCCGCCGGTCCGCCCCGGCGTGCGGAACAGGCGCGCGCACCTCCACGGGTACGGGCAGAGGCACGGTCGCCGGTGCCTCGTAGGCGGGCCGGTAGGTGTCCTCGTAGGACACCGGCATCGGCGGCGTCGGCGCGACCTGGACGCCGTACGCCACCGTCTGCGCGGTGTGCGGGTCGTAGCCCGCGCCGTACGGATCGACCGGGCCGTACGTCTCGTACGCCTGGTACTGGGAGTTGCTCACGCCGACACGCTCCAGGGTCCGGAGAGACCCAGAACCTAGCGGAGAGGCCGTCACTCTCCAAAGTGGCGCGGCTACTCAGAGTGGTGTTCCGTAGCCGAACGCGCGTGCCGTGTTGGCGCCGAGTGCCGTGGCCAGAGCGTCCTCGTCGATGCCCCGCACGGCGGCCATCGCGCGGACCGTGACCGGGACGAGGTAGGGCGCGTTGGGCCGTCCGCGGTACGGCGCCGGTGTCAGGAAGGGCGCGTCGGTCTCCACCAGGACCAGCTCCAGGGGGGCCACGACGAGCGCGTCCCGCAGGTTCTGGGCGTTCTTGAAGGTGACGTTGCCGGCGAAGGACATGAAGTAGCCCTCGCGGGCGCACACCTCGGCCATCTCCGCGTCCCCGGAGTAGCAGTGGAACACCGTCCGCTCGGGCGCGCCCTCCTCCTTCAGCACCCGCAGGACGTCGTCGTGGGCGTCGCGGTCGTGGATGACGAGGGCCTTGCCGTGCCGCTTGGCGATCTCGATGTGGGCGCGGAAGGAGCGCTCCTGCGCCTCCTTGCCCTCGGGGCCGGTGCGGAAGTAGTCGAGGCCGGTCTCGCCGACCCCCTTGACCTGCGGGAGCGCGGCCAGACGGTCGATCTCGGCGAGCGCCTCGTCGAGCGCCTGCGCGCCCCCCGGCTGCCGCGCGCCCTGCCGGGACCAGCCGTCGGGGTCGCCGTGGACGATGCGCGGCGCCTCGTTGGGGTGCAGGGCGACGGTCGCGTGGACGGCGTCGTGGCGTCCCGCCGTCTCGGCGGCCCACTGCGAGCCACGGATGTCGCAGCCGACCTGCACCACCGTGGTCACGCCCACCGACGCGGCCTTGGCGAGGGCCTCCTCCACCGTGCCGGACTGCATGTCGAGGTGGGTGTGGGAGTCGGCGACGGGCACCCGGAGGGGCTCCGGAAGCGGCGGTGCCGCGTTCTTGTCCCGGGCGCTGGAGCTTGAGGAGGGCATGCCCCGATCCTACGAAAGGGGCATGCCCTCTCCCCGGGGGGAGGCGGGGTCCAGGGGCCGGTCCGCCGTGCGGCGGGGGCTCAGCCGGCCTTGCGGTGGTGGAACGGGTGCAGCAGGTCGGACAGGTGCCAGTGGTGGCGCTCCCCGGCCGGTGCGGGCACCGCCGGCGCCTCGACGGGCCCGGCCTGCGGGGCGCGGCGACGCTGCCGGTGCGCCGCGTCGAGCACCGACGAGACCTGCCCGGCCCGCATGATCCGTACGACGTGCCCGTCGCAGTTGTGGCAACCGGGCCGGCTCAGCGGTGAGGGCACGACCTGACCGTCCGCGACGTAGATGACGAAGTCGTGGCCGTCGGCATCGGTGTGGTGCTCTATCTCGTACGACTGTTCCCAGCCGTGCCCGCACCGCATGCAGGCGAAGGAATACGACTCGTGGACGACGGCGGTGGCGCCGCTGCGCAGTGCGGCGGTCTGCCCTGCGATCTCGCTCATGCCAGCTCCTCTGGTCCGCTGGACACCGGGACGGATGCGTCCCTGTCCCCCAGTGGACGCCTCCGCCGACGCGAACGCATCAGGCCTGTCGAGTGTTGGCCCCGTCTTGGACTTTCCTTGCCGCAACGGCCTGCGCGGCGGGGTCTGCGCTTTGCCTTCGACGCCTGCCCTTTGCCTGTCCGTGGGGCGCCCGCTCAAACGACATGCGCCCTGCTCAGAGCGGGTGTGCCCCCTCTCACACAGACCCTTCACACACCGGCGTTCTTCGCCGCCACGACCGCGTCGAAGACCTCCCGTTTCGGCAGCCCGGCCTCCGCCGCGACCGCCGCGATGGCCTCCTTGCGCCGCTCGCCCGCCTCCTCGCGCACCCGCACCCTGCGCACCAGCTCCGCCGGGTCGAGCTCTCCGGGGGCCTTCTCCGGAGCGCCCTCCACGACGACGGTGATCTCCCCGCGCACGCCCTCGGCGGCCCACGCCGCCAGCTCCCCGAGCGGGCCGCGCTTGACCTCCTCGTACGTCTTGGTCAGCTCGCGGCAGACGGCGGCCCGCCGCTCCGCGCCGAACACCTCGGCCATCGCGGCGAGGGTGTCGTCGAGCCGGTGCGGGGCCTCGAAGTAGACGAGGGTGCGCCGTTCCCCGGCGACCTCCCGCAGTCGGGTCAGCCGTTCCCCGGCCTTGCGCGGCAGGAAGCCCTCGAAGCAGAACCGGTCGACGGGCAGCCCGGACAGCGCGAGCGCGGTGAGCACGGCGGAGGGACCGGGGACGGCGGTGACCCGGATGTCCTTCTCCACGGCCGCCGCCACCAGCCGGTAGCCGGGGTCCGACACCGACGGCATGCCGGCGTCGGTGACGAGCAGCACGCGCGCGCCCCCGACGAGTTCCTCCACCAGCTCGGGCGTGCGGGCGGCCTCGTTGCCCTCGAAGTACGACACGACGCGCCCCTTGGGCGTCACGCCGAGCGCCTGGGTCAGCCGCCGCAGCCGCCGGGTGTCCTCGGCGGCGACCACGTCCGCACCGGCCAGTTCCTCGGCGAGCCGCGGCGGGGCGTCCGCGATGTCGCCGATGGGGGTGCCTGCCAATACAAGGGTTCCTGTCACTTTTCCATCCTCGCAGGACCCATCCGCGGGACTCCCACAGACGTCTTCCCTACGATGGCGCGGTGACCAGTACAGCGTCGTCCATGGACTCCACGGACACCCGGCGGGCCCAGGCCCCGCACGACCAGCGGCCGTCGTGGCAGCAGCGGCTGCGCCGTTTCGGCTACGCGGCCGGGCCCAGAAGCGACGTGCGCGACCGGCTCGTGCCCCCCTACGCGCGCCCCAACCCGCGGATGTGGGCGGCGCTCGGACTGCCGAAGGCGCTGGTCGACCGCGTCACGCGCTGGTCGGGGTGGGGCGGCCCGCTGCTCGTCACGCTGTTCGCGGGCGTGATCCGGTTCTGGAACCTGGGCAGCCCGAAGGCGGTGATATTCGACGAGACGTACTACGCCAAGGACGCGTGGGCGCTCGTCCACCGCGGCTTCGAGGTCAACTGGGACAAGAACGCCAACGACCTGATCCTGGACATCGGCGGCAAGGTGTCGGTGCCGACGGACGCCTCGTACGTGGTGCATCCGCCGGTCGGCAAGTACGTCATCGGGCTGGGCGAGCTGATGTTCGGGTTCGACCCGTTCGGCTGGCGGTTCATGACGGCGCTGCTCGGCACGCTGTCGGTCCTGATGCTGTGCCGGATCGGCCGCCGGATCTTCCGCTCGACGTTCCTCGGCTGTCTGGCCGGCGCGCTGATGGCGGTGGACGGGCTGGCCTTCGTGATGGCCCGCACCTCGCTGCTCGACGGGGTGCTGATGTTCTTCGTGCTGGCCGCGTTCGGCGCCCTGGTCGTCGACCGCGACCGGGCCCGGGAGAAACTCGCGGCCGCGCTGCCGGCCGACGCCGACGGCCGGGTCCGCCCGGACGCGCACACCGCGGAGACGACCCGCCTCGGATGGCGCCCCTGGCGCTGGACGGCCGGCCTGATGCTGGGCCTGGCCATCGGCACCAAGTGGAACGGCCTGTACATCCTGGCCGCGTTCTGTGTGATGGCGGTCCTGTGGGACGTCGGCTCCCGCAAGGTCACCGGCGCCCGTCACCCCTACGAGGCGGTCCTCAAGCGCGACCTGGGCCTGGCCTTCGTGGCGACGGTCCCGGTGGCGATCGCCACGTACCTGCTCTCCTGGCTGGGCTGGATCCTCTCCCCCAGCGACGGCTCCGGCGGCTACTACCGCAACTGGGCCGCGACCGACGGCAGGAACAGCGACTGGTCGTGGCTGTTCCCCGACTGGTGGCGCAGCCTGTGGCACTACGAGCACCAGGTCTACGACTTCCATGTCGGCCTGCACTCTCCGCACACCTACCAGTCCAACCCGTGGAGCTGGATCGTCGACGGCCGCCCGGTCTCGTTCTTCTACGAGTCGCCCGCCCCCGGCAACGACGGCTGCCCCACCGACGCCGCCGAGAAGTGCGCCCGCGAGGTCCTCGCCATCGGCACCCCGCTGCTGTGGTGGGCGGCCGCTTTCGCGATCCTCTACGTCCTGTGGCGCTGGTTCTTCCGCCGCGACTGGCGCGCGGGCGCCATCGCCTGCGGCATCGCGGCCGGCTACCTCCCCTGGTTCATGTACCAGGAGCGCACGATCTTCTTCTTCTACGCCGTCGTCTTCCTGCCCTTCCTGTGCCTGGCCGTCGCGATGATGCTCGGCGCGCTCATCGGCCCTCCCGGGTCGAGCGACACCCGCCGGGTGGCGGGGGCGACCGGGGCGGGCGTGCTGGTGCTGCTGATCGCCTGGAACTTCATCTACTTCTGGCCGCTGTACACCGGGACCGCCATCCCGATCGAGGACTGGCGTTCACGGATGTGGCTCGATACCTGGGTCTAGGGCCCCTTTCGCAACAGACCCGGCCCCTGGACTGATCTCTCTTCGGCCAACAAAAGGACACAGCTCCCACAGGACTCCCGCACGCCACCTACAGTGCGGAGGACTGACAACGGGGAGGGGCGCGGTTCCATGCGCAAGGGGGTCAAGGCCGCCGTCATCGGCGGTGTGTTCGCCGTGATGGTGGGTGGGGCCGGGTACGGCGCGTTCAACCTCGTGTCCGCGCTGAACGGTGACGACGGGTCCGGCACGTCCGAGGCGAAGTCGGGGCCACTGAGCGCGGACGAGGTGGAAGAGGCGTCGGGGGAGTTCTTCGCGGCGTGGGAGAAGGGGTCGGCGGCCGCCGCCGGCCGGCACACGAACAACAACGCCGCGGCCCGGGCGCTGCTGACGGAGTACGCCGACGAGGCGCACATCACGGGTGTGCGGATCACCCCGGGGGCCGCGCGGAAGACCACCGTGCCGTTCACCGTGCGGGCGAAGGTGGTCCACGGGGGGACGTCCAAGCCCCTGGAGTACAAGAGCGCCCTGACCGTCGTGCGCGGGCTGACCACCGGCAGAGCGCTGGTCGACTGGAAGCCCGCCGTGGTCCATCCCGCGCTGCGGACGGACCAGGACCACCTCGTCACCGGACCGTCGTCGGCCCCGCCCATCGAGGCCGTGGACCGCTCCGGCACGGTGCTGACCAAGGACAGGTACCCCTCGCTGGGCCCGATCCTGGACGCCCTGCGTGAGAAGTACGGCAAGCGGGCGGGCGGCACTCCCGGGGCCGAGCTGTTCGTCCGGCACAACGGTGACGGCAGCCCCGACACCCCGCTGCTGACGCTCTCCAAGGGCAAGGCGGGCAGGCTCCGGACCACGCTCAGCGCGAGCGCGCAGGCGGCGGCGGAGAAGGCGGTGACGCAGTACGCCGAGTCCTCGGTGGTGGCGGTCAAGCCGACCACCGGCGAGGTGCTGGCGGTCGCCAACCACCGCAAGGACGGCTGGAACGCGGCCTTCGAGGGCGCGGCACCCCCCGGCTCCACGATGAAGATCGTCACCGCGGCGATGCTCATCGACAACGGCGTGACCTCGATGAACGGCCCGGCGCCCTGCCCCGACGACGCGATGTGGCAGGGGCAGACCTTCCGCAACCTGAAGAAGATGCGGCCCGACCCGGACGCCACGCTCGCGGGCAGCTTCATGCGGTCCTGCAACACGGCCTTCATCAAGCTGATCGACGAGAAGCCGCTCACCGACGAGTCGCTGACCGCGGAGGCGCGGGACAAGTTCGGGCTGGGCCGGGACGACTGGAAGACCGGGATCGCCTCGGTCGAC
The DNA here is from genome assembly GCF_055575395.1 of Streptomyces sp. NPDC034103. Lineage (NCBI taxonomy): Bacteria > Bacillati > Actinomycetota > Actinomycetes > Kitasatosporales > Streptomycetaceae > Streptomyces > Streptomyces sp. NPDC034103. The sequence goes on from NZ_JBVISS010000007.1 coordinate 171,094, forward strand.
GGCAGCGTCCCCGCCGAGAGCGGTCCGGATCGCGCCGCCAACGCCATCGGCCAGGGCAAGGTCACCATGAACCCGCTGAACATGGCGTCGGTGACGGCGACCGCGATCACCGGCACCTTCCGCCAGCCGTACCTGGTCCCGCCCGGGCTCGACGACCGCGAGCTGGCCACCGCCGAGGGCCTGCGGCCGGGCACGGCCGACCAGCTGCGGCAGATGATGCGGCTGACGGCCACGCAGGGCACCGCGGCGCCGGTCATGCGGGGCCTCGGCGGGGACATCGGGGCGAAGACCGGGTCCGCCGAGGTGGACGGGGTGAAGACCTCCAACAGCTGGTTCACCGCTTTCCGCGATGATGTGGCGGTGGCGGCCATGAGCGAGGACGGCGGCCACGGCGTCGACGCGGCCGGACCGATCGTGAGGGCCGTACTGGCGGCGGGTGGCTGAACTCACCCGCACAGGACGGGACTCCAGAATGGTCGCCGTCGTTGAGCTGAGGGACGAGGGCGACGGCGCCCTGGGATCGCGGAGGACCGAGGACAGTGGGCAAGAGAAGGCGCGTCGCCGAGCGACGGAGGACGAGTCGTCCCGCCGTGATCGGCGGGATGATCGCCGTGGTCGTCGGCGGTGCGGGCGTCGCCGGGTACGCGCTGTACGGCGGCGGGGCGGGCGAGGACCGGGCGTCCTCCGTCGCCGACCAGAAGCCTGAGGTCAGGACGGGCCCGCTGTCCGCGACCGAGGTGAACACCGCCTCGCGGACCTTCCTCACCGCCTGGCAGTCGGGCAAGGTCGCCCAGGCCGCCGCCGTCACGAACGACCCCGAGGCGGCCGCCGGCCTGCTCACCGGCTACACCAAGGACGCCCGCCTGAGGGACGTCACCCTCACCCCCGGTGCCCGCACCGGCGACAAGGTCCCCTTCTCCGTCAAGGCGACGGTGGCGTACAAGGGCGCCGGCAAGCCGCTGGCGTACGACAGCTCCCTGACCGTCGTACGCGACAAGACGACCGGGAAGCCGCAGGTCGCGTGGCACTCCGCCGTCGTCCATCCCGACCTGGAGGACGGCGACACGCTCGTCACCGGGGAGTCCGGGACCCCGCCGATCAAGGCGCTCGACCGGGACGGCGGCGAGATCACCACGAAGAAGTACCCCTCGCTGGGCTCGGTCCTGGACGGGCTGCGGGAGAAGTACGGCAAGAAGGCCGGCGGCAGGGCGGGCGTCGAGCTGCGGGTGGTGCGCGGCAAGCAGGCCAGGGCGGACAAGCTGTCCGACAAGACGCTGCTGACGCTCAGCAAGGGCACGCCGGGCACCGTGAGAACCACCCTCAGCCCGGCCCTTCAGGCGGCGGCCGAGACGCAGGTCGCGAAGAGGGCGCGCTCGTCGGTGGTGGTGCTGCGGCCCTCGACCGGGGAGATCCTGGCCGCCGCGAACGCCTCCCACGGCTTCAACGTCGCCTTCCAGGGCTCGCTGGCGCCCGGTTCGACGATGAAGGTCGTCACCTCCTCGCTGCTGATCGAGAAGGGCCTCGCGTCGGCGGACAAGCCGCATCCGTGCCCGAAGTACTTCAGCTACGGCGGCTGGAAGTTCCAGAACGACGACAAGTTCCAGATCAAGGGCGGCACCTTCAAGGCCAGTTTCGCCCGCTCCTGCAACACCGCCTTCATCAGCCAGGCGCCCGAGCTGGAGAACGCCTCGCTGACCGAGCAGGCCCAGCAGGTCTTCGGGCTGTCCATGAACAACTGGGCGGTCGGCGTGCCCACCTTCGACGGCTCGGTCCCGGTGCAGGCGAAGGCCCAGATGGCGGCCTCGCTGATCGGCCAGGGCGGGGTGCGGATGAACCCGCTGAACATGGCGTCGGTGTCGGCGACCGTCGCCTCGGGCGTGTTCAGGCAGCCGTACCTGGTCTCGCCGGAGGTCGACGGGCGGACGCTGGCGAAGGCCACCCGCACCATGTCCGCGGGCACGCTCGGCCAGCTGCGCGAGCTGATGTCGTACACCGCGGCCTACGGCACGGCGGCCGAGGCGATGCAGGGGGTCTACGGAAAGGTCGGCGCGAAGACCGGTTCGGCGGAGGTCGACGGCCAGAAGAAGCCCAACGGCTGGTTCACGGCCTACCGCGGCGACCTGGCCGCGGCCGGTGTCGTCCAGTCGGGCGGACACGGCGGTGACACGGCGGGCCCGATCGTGGCGGCGCTGCTGAAGGCGGGCGGTTAGCCGCCCACCGGCGTCGCCATGTAGGTCCGCCGCAGAAACCTCAGTAGTGCCTTCGTCTCGAACTGGACCACCGAGACACCCTGTGCGGAGTGGAACTCGACGACGGCCTGAACCCGGCCGCAGGGCCAGACGCGGACCTCGCCGCTGCCGGCGGGTGCCCGCAGGCCCTGTTCGAGCAGGGCGCGGGAGAACGTCCACGCGTGGGTGCCGGGCAGGTCGACCCGTACCGAACGGGGGTCGGCCTCCGGGTCGTAGCGCAGGAGCACGGGGATCGCCTCGTCGTGCGCGATGTCGGCGTCCGAGACGACGTGGGCGCGCGCGTACTGTTCGACTACAGACATCGTGACGACCCTCTCACGCTGCGTAACCTGTGTGGAATCTGTGCGTCCACTGCCTCTCCAGCGTCGCACATTTCCGGGATTCCGCCGCCGGGGCCGCACAGCCTGCACCTTGCAGTTCACTGACCGGCTCTCTTGCAAAACGTTCGCATTAAGCCACATCATCTATGGGTGCATGTGCCTGACGGATTCATCGACGCCCCCACGTCCGCCGCCGCCGGAGCGGTCGCCGCCGCCGCCGTCGCGGTGTCCCTGCGCGGCGCCCGCCGCGAACTCGACGAGCGCACCGCGCCCCTGGCCGGCCTGGTGGCGGCGTTCATCTTCGCCGTCCAGATGCTCAACTTCCCCGTCGCCGCGGGGACCAGCGGCCACCTCCTGGGCGGTGCGCTGGCGGCGATACTCGTCGGCCCCTACACCGGGGTCCTCTGCGTCTCCGTCGTCCTGCTCATGCAGGGCATCCTGTTCGCGGACGGCGGGCTGACCGCGCTCGGCGTGAACATCACCGTCATGGGCTGTGTCACGACGGTCGTGGCCTACGCCGTCTTCCGCTTCCTGGTCACGGTGCTGCCGCGCACCCGCCGCTCCGTCACCGTCGCCTCCTTCGCCGCCGCCGTGCTCTCCGTGCCGGCCGCGGCCCTCGCCTTCACCCTCATCTACTGGATCGGCGGCACCACCGACGTCGCCATCGGCAAGGTCGCCACCGCCATGGTCGGCGTGCACGTCCTGATCGGCATCGGCGAGGCCGCGATCACCGCGCTGACCGTCGGCGCCGTCATCGCGGTGCGCCCGGACCTGGTGTACGGGGCGCGCGGGCTCCAGCAGAAGCTCAAGCTGCGGGTCAACGGCGAACTGGTGGACGTACCGGCCGCCGAGGGGGCGCGCACGGCGCCCGTCGCGGCGCGCACCTCCCGGCGCACGCTGTGGCTGTCCGGCCTCGCCACCTCCCTCGTCCTCGCCGGCGTCGTCAGCTTCTACGCCTCCGCGAGCCCCGACGGCCTGGAGAAGGTCGCCGCCGACAAGGGCATCGACGCCAAGGTCGAGGACCACGCGGCGGCCGACTCACCGCTCGCCGACTACGGCGTGAAGGACGTCGACAACGCCCGCCTGTCCGGGGGGCTGGCGGGCGTGATCGGCGTCGGCGTGACGGTCGTCGCGGGCACCGGCGTCTTCTGGGCGGTGCGCAGGCGCCGCGGCGCCGAGCCGGTCACCCCGGTCAGCACGAGCGTCTGACGTGGGGGCCGGGCACGCGCACAAGCTCTACCGGCACGGGCACTCGCCCGTGCACGGCCTGCCGCCGCACACCAAACTCGCCGCCGTCCTCGCCTTCGTGGTGGTCGTGGTGTCCACGCCGCGCGAGGCGATGTGGGCCTTCGGGCTGTACGCCGTGCTCCTGGGCGTCGTCGCACACGTCGCGCGCGTGCCCGCCGGCTTCGTGCTGAAGCGGCTGCTGATCGAGGTGCCGTTCGTGGCGTTCGCGGTGCTGCTGCCCTTCGTCGCGGAGGGCGAGCGGGTGGAGGTGCTCGGCGTCTCGCTGAGCGTCGGCGGCCTGTGGGGCGCCTGGAACGTGCTCGCCAAGGGCACCCTGGGCGTCGCCGCCTCCGTCCTGCTCGCCTCCACCACCGAGCTGCGCGAACTCCTGCTGGGACTGCAACGGTTGAAGCTCCCGCCGCTGCTCGTGCAGATCGCGTCCTTCATGATCCGCTACGGCGACGTCATCACCGACGAGATGCGGCGCATGCGGATCGCCCGGGAGTCGCGCGGGTTCGAGGCGCGGGGCGTGAAGCACTGGGGGGTGCTCGCGAAGTCGGCGGGCGCCCTCTTCATCCGCTCCTACGAACGGGGCGAGCGGGTGCACCTGGCCATGGTGAGCCGGGGGTACACCGGGTCGATGCCGGTCATCGACGAGGTGACCGCGTCCCGCGCGCAGTGGACGTACGCCTGCGCACTCCCCCTCGCCGCCCTTGTCGTATGTCTGCTGGGATGGACGCTGTGACCGCATCTCTGGAGGTCTCCGGCCTCGCCTACGCCTACCCCGACGGCCACCAGGCCCTGTTCGGCGTGGACTTCTCGATCGCGCGCGGCGAACGCGTCGCGCTGCTCGGCCCGAACGGCGCCGGCAAGACCACCCTCGTGCTCCACCTCAACGGCATCCTGGGCGGCGGCACCGGCACGGTGACGGTCGCCGGGCTGCCCGTCGGCAAGCAGCACATGGCGCAGATCCGGCGCCGGGTCGGGATCGTCTTCCAGGACCCGGACGACCAGCTGTTCATGCCGACGGTCCGGGAGGACGTGGCGTTCGGGCCGGCCGCGGCGGGCGTGCGGGGCGCGGAGCTGGAGGCGCGCGTGGACCACGCGCTGGCGCTCGTCGGCATGGGCGAGTTCAAGGACCGGCCGCCGCACCACCTCTCCTTCGGGCAGCGGCGCCGGGTGGCGGTCGCGACCGTGCTCGCGATGGAGCCGGAGATCCTGGTGCTGGACGAGCCGTCCTCCAACCTCGACCCCGCCTCCCGCCGCGAACTCGCCGACATCCTGCGCTCCCTGGACGTCACGGTCCTGATGGTCACCCACGACCTGCCGTACGCGCTGGAGCTGTGCTCGCGCTCCCTGATCCTCAGCGAGGGCGTCATCGCCGCCGACGGCAAGACCTCCGAGCTGCTCTCCGACGACGAGCTGATGCGCGCCCACCGCCTGGAGCTGCCCTACGGCTTCGACCCGCGCTCGGTGCCCGACGCCTCCGGGCGTCCCTGACCACGGGCGCGTGACGCCGCCCGCCCCGGCCCGCCCCTACACGCGACCCGCGGGAACATCGACGTGACGATTCTGCTTGGGTGTGACAGGCACCGAGCGGCACGAAGTGGAGTACGGGCGTGGACGGCGTGGACGTGAACGGCACAGTCGCCGAGGGCTTCGAGCCGGTCAGGGACGCCTTCGTGCGGAACTTCGAGGCGCTCGGGGACCGGGGCGCGGCCGTCGCCGTGTACCGGGACGGGCGCCGGGTCGTCGACCTGTGGGCCGGGACCAAGGACGTCGACGGCACCGAACCCTGGCGGCGCGACACCGCGCAGATCGTGCGCTCGGCGACCAAGGGCGTCGCCGCCGCCGTCCCCCTGATGCTCGCGCAGCGCGGGCTGCTGGACCTGGACGCGCCGGTGGCCGCGTACTGGCCGGAGTTCAAGGCGCACGGCAAGGAGCGGGTGCTGGTCCGGCACGTGCTGAACCACCGGGCCGGGCTGCCGGTGCTCGACCGTCCGCTCACGCCCGAGCAGGCTCTGGATCCGCTGCGGGGCCCCGAGGCCGTCGCCGCACAGGCGCCCGTCTGGGCACCCGGAACCGACCACGGGTATCACGCGCTGACGTACGGCTGGCTCCTTGACGAGGTCGTGCGGCGCGTGACCGGGCGCGGCACCGGCGAGTGGATCGCGGCGGAGATCGCCGGACCGCTGGGCGCGCAGCTGTGGCTGGGGCTGCCGGAGGCTGAGGCGGACCGGGCCGGGCGGGTCGGCCGCGTGGAGGGGCCCGAGCCCGCGAACGCCCTGCGGGCCCGCCCCAAGCGCGCGGTCACCGAGGCCTACACCGACCCCGGCTCCCTCACCAACCGTGCCTTCGCGGCGATCACGCCCTTCCCCGACCAGAACGACCCGGCGTACCGCGCGAGCGCGCTGCCCGCGACCAACGGCATCGCGACGGCGGACGGGCTGGCCCGGGTCTACGCGGCGCTCATCGGCGAGGTCGACGGCGTGCGGCTGTTCACGCCGGCCACCGTCGCGGCCGCCCGCGCGGAGGAGTCCGCCGGGCCCGACCGGGTGCTGGTGGTCAACACCCGGTTCGGCCTCGGCTACATGCTGCACGGCAGCGCCTCGCCGTTCCTCGGCCCCGGCTCCTTCGGTCACCCGGGCCGCGGCGGCGCCCTCGGCTTCGCCGACCCGGAGTCGGGCATCGCGTTCGGCTATGTGACCAACGGCCTGCGCAAGACGGTGACGGCGGACCCGCGGGCACAGGCGCTGGTGCGGGCGGTCCGGGCGTCGCCGTCCCTGCCCGCAAGGCCCTGAGGCGCCGGACCCCGCGCGGCCCTACACGTGGATCGGGTGCGAGGTCCGCCCCGAGGCCGCGTCGATCTCGTCGTGCGCCTTGGTCAGCAACCGCATCGCGAGGTCGTTGAGGGCGCGGGCACCGGCGATCTCCTCGCCGACCCTCGGCTGGTGGGGGTCGGTGCGGTGGCGGCTGGCCCGTCCATGGGCCCGTACCTCCGAGCCGTCGGGCAGACGCACCATGGCGACCGCCCGGGTGTGGTCGGTGTCCTCCTGGAACTCCAGCTCGACGTGCCATCCCACAGCGGTGTGCATCATCACGATCACCTCCACAAGACCTGCTTCCAGAGTGCGCCTGGCACGGTGGCCGCGACCAGGCCCTAGTCGGGCTCGGCGTACTCCTCGGGCCCGAGGGCCGGGGCGGTCGGCTCGGGGCGCGGGGGCGGGCACAGCTCGGCCACCCGCCGCAGGAGCCCCTCCCGGAACCCGGTGACCTGGCGTGCCAGCTCATGGCGCTGCCGCCGCCGGCAGCGGTACGCGGTCTCCAGGGTGCCCGTCGCCAGGGCCCCGCCGATGAGCGCCACGACCCCGAGCACCACGTACCGGCGGAGCGTCCCCTCGCCGGTGGCCATGTAGGCGAGGGCCGAGGCCACGAGCAGCGCGGCCGTCAGGGCCAGCCACAGGACGTACCCGGCGAACAGCCAGGGGTGGTCGCCGCTCAGCCACCCGCGGCGCGACCGGGCGGCCTCGCCCTCCACCCGCCGTACGGCGTCGGCGATGTCGTCGAGCTCCCAGGCCGCCTTCTCCCGCTGTTCGCGCGAGAGCGGGGGTGTCATCCGGTCCAGGCGGACGTGGAGGCGGGCGGCGGCGCGGCGCAGTTCGGGCCGGGAGACGCGCTCGGGCAGGCGGTGGGGCCAGCGGGCCCACAGGTCGTCGTCGCGGCGCCTGAGGCGCAGGCGGGTGACGGCGATCCCGAGGGCCCCCAGGAGCGGGAGGGCGACAGCCATGCCCTGGTCGCCGCGCAGCGCGCCGTACGCGCCGAGCAGGACGACCCCGAGACCGATCGGCCAGGTGTGCCGGATGGACCTGGGGTGCCGGACGGCGTGCAGCTCGCGCTCCAGGTCGTCGGCGGACCGCCGTACGAGCCGGACGGCGGCGACCGCGAGGAACGGCACGCACAGCAGCGTGGTGGACAGCAGGGCGGCGGTCAGGGTGTACGGCAGGACGTCGGTCCCGGCCCAGTCGTCGTCCTGCGGGAGGGCGGGCACGCCGACCAGGGCCGCGCAGGCGAGCGCGGCGGTGAGGACGCCGAGCCACCGTCCGGGCCGCGGCCCGCGCTCCCGCGGCGCCGGGACGGGCCGCCACCGCGGGCGCACCTCGCCTTCGAGGACGGCGATCAGGTCCGCGAGGTCCGCGCTCCAGTGGGCTCGGCGCAGCGGTCGGCCGCTTTGGGCGACGAGGTCGCGGATCGAGGGCGGCAGGTCGGCGGGCCGGGGGGCCGTGACGCCGTCCAGGAGGAGGGGGACGACCACCTTGCCGCTCGCCAGGGCCTGCTCGATCTCGCCGCGGACCCGGTCCTCCTCGTCGTCGAGCCGGCGCGCCCCGGACCCGTCCCGTACGTCGGCCCGGCCCGGGTGGAGCACGGCGAGCAGCACGTCGCAGTCGGCCACCCGCGCCCGCAGGGTGTCGCAGAAGCGCTGCCCCGGCAGGAGGGAGCGCCGGTCCAGGAACACCTGGCCGCCGCCGAAGTGCCGGTCGAGTTCCGCGTGGAGGTGCTCCACGGTCTCGTCGTGGTCGCCCCCGCGGTAGGTGATGAAGACGCCGCCCATGGGCCGTTGCTACCAGAGAAACCACGGGCCGGACGCGCGGTTCACCCGTACGAGCGCTACCCGGAGTGCAGCATCAGCCCTATGCCGACGACCAGCAGCCCCGCCGCGGCGATCCTCGGCATCCCGAAGCGCTCCTTGAAGAACACCGCGCCGATCGCCGCGCCGACGATGATGGACGACTCGCGCAGCGCGGCGATGGGTGCCAGTTCCGCCCTGGTCTGGGCCCACAGCACCAGCCCGTACGCGGTGACGGAGAGGGCGGCCCCGACCAGTCCGAGGACCGCGAACGGCCGCAGGGCGGGCACCAGTCGCCCCCGCCGACGACAGGCCGCGTACGCCGGGAGCACCACGCCCTGCACGGCCATCAGCCAGGCGATGTAGCCGAGGGAGGAGCCGGAGGCGCGGACGCCGAGCCCGTCGACGACGGTGTACGCCGCGATGGTCAGCCCGGTCGCCAGCGCCGCCCCGATCGCCGCCCAGTCGGGCCGGCGCCCGCGCAGTCCCCACAGGGCCACGCCGGTCAGTCCGGCGCAGGACACCGCGATGCCCGCCGCGGCCCAGCCGTCGGGGACCTCGTGCGCGAACAGCGCGGCGAGCACGGTGACCACGAGGGGCGCCGTCCGCGCGCGATGGGGTACGCCTGCCCGAAGTCGCCGAGCCGGAAGGACGTCATCAGCAGCGCGTAGTACGCGATGTGGATGCCCGCCGAGGCGAGCAGATACGGCCAGGCGCCCGCCGCCGGGAAGGCCGCGAACGGCGCCAGGGCCAGCCCGATCAGCATCCCGCCGCCCGCGATCAGCGTGAACCCGACCAGCTTGTCGGGGATCTTGTGCGCGAGGGCGTTCCAGCTGGCGTGGGTGACCGCGGCGAGCAGGACGGCGGCGGTGACCAGCGGGGTCACGCGGGCTGCTCGCGGACGTCCACCAGGGTGCCGCCCGCGTGGGCGATCAGCGTCTTGGGCTCCATGGGGAAGACGGTGTGCGGGGTGCCGGCGGCCGCCCACACCAGGTCGTGGTCGAGCAGCGAGCGGTCCGCCAGCACCCGGGTCCTGGTCCGGTGCCCGAAGGGCGGTACGCCGCCGATGGCGAACCCCGTCGTCTCGCGCACCATCTCCGCCTTGGCCCGGGTCACCTTCTGGGCGCCGAGTTCCCGCCGCACCCGCTCCACGTCCACCCGGGACGCCCCGTCCATGAGGACCAGCACCGGCACCCCGTCCGCGGCGAAGATCAGCGACTTGCAGATCTGGCTCAGCTCACAGCCGATCGCCGCGGCCGCCTCGGCGGCGGTGCGGGTCGCGTCCGGGAAGCGTCGGATCTCGGCGCGCAGTTCCCCGAGACCGAGGGCGTCGAGAGCTTCGGCGAACAGGGGGTGCGCTCCGGAGTCTGTCGTCATGCACCGCACGCTAGCGGTCGGTGCGGACGGCGGGCGACCGAGTTCCCGACGCCGCCGCGGGTCAGGCCCCGTCCTCCTCGCCGGGCGCCTCGAACGTCACCGTCGTCGTCTCCGCCACGTCGGCCGTGCGGCCCGGTGCCGTCTGGAAGCGCCAGTAGAGGTTGGTGTGGGTGATGACCTGGTCCGGCGGCGGGGCGCCCCACGCGCTCTTGTCGCCGGTGGTGTGGGCGTCGGCGACGAGCGTCACGTCGTACCCCCGGGTGAAGGCGCCGTGGATCGTGGAGCGGACGCAGGCGTCGCTCTCCGCGCCGGTGACGACCAGGTGTCCGATGCCGGCGTCGGCGAGAACCTGCTCCAGGTCGGTGCCCTCGAAGGAGTCACCGTGGCTCTTGTGGACCAGGGGCTCGGAGCCGAGGCGGGACAGCTCCTCGACGTACTGCCAGGGCTCGCTGCCCCGGGGCAGGCCCTCGTCGGAGTGCTGGACCCAGACGACCGGTGTCTCCTCGGCGCGGGCCCGCTCCACGAGCGCCGCGATGTTGGCGACGACCTCGTCGCGCCGGTGGGCCTCGGCGACGACACCCCTCTGGACGTCGATGACGAGCAGTGCCGTGCGGGGTCGTGCGGGCAGTGTGGTCATGAGGTACACGCTAGCCGCGGGCACTGACAACGGCCGGGTCGGACCCGGACAGGACAGGTCGGACCCGGGCGGCGGCCCGGGCCCGACCTCGGCGGATCAGGGTCGGGTCAGACCCGTACCAGCTGCCGGTCCTCGTCCTTCTTGTCGTCGTCGCCCAGGTCGCGCAGGCCCTCGCCCTCGACGTCCACGTTGGGCAGCGCGCGGTCCAGCCACTTCGGCAGCCACCAGGCCTTCTTGCCGAGCAGGGCGAGGACGGCCGGGACGATCGCCATACGGACGACGAACGCGTCGAAGAAGACGGCGATCGCGAGGCCGAAGCCGATCATCTTGATCATCGACTCGCTGGAACTGATGAAGCCCCCGAAGACGGCCATCATGATGACCGCGGCGGCGACCACGACCCGGGCGCTGTGCCGGAACCCGGTCACCACGGCCTGGCTCGGTGACTCGCCGTGCACGTAGGCCTCCCGCATCCGGGTCACGAGGAACACCTCGTAGTCCATCGCGAGACCGAAGACCACACCCACCATGAAGATCGGCATCATCGACATGATCGGGCCGGTCTCCTCGACGCCCAGCAGACCGCTGAGCCAGCCCCACTGGAAGACCGCGACGACCGCGCCCAGGGCGGCGAGCACCGACAGCAGGAAGCCGAGGGCCGCCTTCAGCGGGACCAGGATCGAGCGGAAGACCACGATCAGCAGCAGGAAGGCCAGCCCGACCACCAGCGCCAGGTACGGGACGAGCGCGTCGGTGAGCTTCTGCGAGAAGTCGATGTTCATCGCGGTGGTGCCGGTGACCAGGACGTCGGTGCCGGTGTCGGCCTTGACGTCCGCGCCGATGTCCCGGATGGCGTGCACCAGGTCCTCGGTCCTGGTGGAGGAGGGCTTGGAGTCCGGGATCACGGTGATGGTGAAGGTGTCCCCGGCCTTGTTGAAGGTCGCGGGCGTCACCGTCACGACGTCGTCCAGGCCCTTGATCCGGTCGATCACCTCGGCGGCGGCGGCCTTCGGGTCGTCGCTGTCCCGAGCGTCGCCGACGCTCATCAGGGAACCGTTGAAGCCGGGACCGAACCCCTCCGAGAGCAGGTCGTAGGCGCGCCGCTGGGTGGTGGAGGTGGGCTGCGAGCCGTCGTCGGGCAGGCCCAGCTCCAGCTGGGTGGCGGGCAGGGCGATGCTGCCGAGGCCGACCACGCCGAGCAGCAGCACGACGGCCGGGCGGCGGATGACGAAGGAGGCCCAGCGGGTGCCCATGTTGGGCCTGGCCGCGCCCTCGCTCTTCGCGGCGCCCTTCGTGCGCTTGTGGCCCGCCGGGCGGATCTTCCGGCCCGCGTATCCGAGCATGGCCGGGATCATGGTGAGCGCGATGAGGACGGCGACGACGACCGTGCCCGCCGCGGCGAGGCCCATCTTGGTGAGCATCGGCACGTTGACGACGGCGAGTCCGGCCAGGGCGATCACGACGGTGAGACCGGCGAAGACCACCGCCGAGCCCGCGGTGCCGGTGGCGCGTCCGGCCGCGTCCTCGCGATCGCGTCCCTCGGCCAGTTCGCCGCGGAAGCGGGAGACGATGAACAGGGCGTAGTCGATGCCGACCGCGAGGCCGATCATCAGGGCGAGGGTGGAGGTGGTGTCGCCGAGGTCGAGCGTCTTGGCGAGGACGGTGATGGTGGAGACGCCGATGCCGACACCGATGATCGCGGTCAGCAGCGGCAGTCCGGCCGCGACGAGCGAGCCCAGGGTGATGACCAGGACGACCGCGGCGATGGCGAGGCCGATGATCTCGCCGACGGCTCCCGGTTCGGCCCCGGCCTGGAGCGCGTCACCGCCGACCTCGACGGTGAGCCCGGCGTCGCGGGCGTCGTCGCCGGCCTTCTCCAGGGCGTCGCGGGTGGTGTCCTTGAGCTCCATGCCGGAGACCTCGTAGCGCACCGAGGTGTAGGCGACCGTGCCGTCCTTGCTCACGGCGTTCGTGGTGAAGGGGTCGGAGACGGAGACGACCTCGGAGCCGTCGCCGAGTTCCTCGACGGTCTTCTCGACGGTCGCCCTGTTGGCGGCGTCGGTCATCTTCTCGCCCTCGGGCGCCTTGAAGACCAGGCGGCCGGTCGCGCCGTCGGCGCTGATGCCGGGGAAGCGCTGGTCCAGCAGGTCGAAGGCCTTCTGGGCCTCGGTGCCGGGCATCGAGAAGGACGAGGCGCCCGCGGCGGGCGCGCCGGCCGCGCCGGCGCCCGCGAGCACCAGCAGGGCCACCCATATCAGGGCGACGACGTGCCGTCGTCGGAAGGAGAGCCGGCCGAGCCGGTAGAGGAATGTGGCCACGTGGGCGTACTCCCGGTCAGGTCGTGTGTGTTCGTGCAGGGAAGGGGTGATCGACCCGTTGGGGACATGGGTGATCGTCCCGACGACTTGAGCGGTGACGTCAGGTGCCGGCTACGGGGAGGGGACTTCAGGTGGTGGGCACGCCGAGGGCAGGGAGGACCACGGCGTCGATGTACGAAAGGAGGAAGGCCTGCGTCGGCGGCAGCTCGTCGATCATCGTGCGGGCGGCGAACCCGCCGAGCATCATGTGGAGCATGAAATCGATCGCCGGGTTGTCGGCACGCACCTCGCCCCGGTCGATCGCCCGCTGCACCACCCGGCGGAACTCCGCCACCTCGGGTTCGATGAGGTGGGCGCGGAAGGCCGCCAGCAGATCGGGGTTGCCGTGGACCGCCATGGCCAGGCCCCGCATCAGCGCGGAGTTCTGTTCCAGGTCGCAGTCGTCCGACTTCTTGGTGAGGGCGTGGAGGTCGCCCCGGAGCGAGCCGGTGTCGATCTCCTGGAGTGCCATGCCGCCGGGCTTGCTGTGCCGTACGGCCTTCGCGACCAGCTCGGCCTTGCCGCCCCACTGACGGTAGAGGGTGGCCTTGCTGGACCGGGTCCGGGCGGCGACGGCGTCCATGGTGAGGGCGTCGTAGCCGACTTCGCGGAGCAGTTCGAGCACGGCGTCGTACAGCTCGGCCTCGCGCTCCGGCGTGATCCGGCTGCGACGCGTGGTCGCGACCTCGGTCATGAGTCCCGCCTCCCAGTCCGAACGACACGGTTTCGTACAAGCCGAATGTAGCGCACCCACGTTCGAAACGAAACGGTTTCGTACGTGTCGTGGCTCACGCCGTGCGCGCCCCCGTGCGGGCGTCCGGCGATTTTTCATAAGTTGCTCCGGTCCATCCCCCGGAAAAGCATGGGGAGGTGAGCTATCTGCGCCTGCCGCACCTGAGCGGTGACCTGCTGTGTTTCGTGGCCGAGGACGACCTGTGGCTGGCCCCCCTGGACGGGACGGCCCGCGCCTGGCGTCTGACCGCCGACCGCACCAAGGTCGGCCACCCCCGCTTCTCCCCCGACGGCCGCCACCTCGCGTACACGAGCTGGCGCAGTCTGGTGCCGGAGATCCATCTGGTCGACGTGGCGGGCGGCCCGGGCAGACGGCTCACCTACTGGGGCTCGGCGGACACCCAGGTCTGCGGCTGGACACCCCCTGACGGGGACAGAGGTGCCCAGATCCTCGCGGTCGCCTCCCACGGCGAGCCCTTCTCGTACTTCACCTGGGCCTACAAGGTCCCCACCGACGGCGACCCCGGCCGCAAGCTCCCCTGGGGCCCGGTCTCCGACCTCCAGGTCGCCGACCTCGACGGTGAGCGGCGCACCCTGCTCCTGACCGGCACCCCGCCGCACGAACCGGCCGCCTGGAAGCGCTACCGGGGCGGCGCCACCGGCCGCCTCTGGCTGCACGGACACCGCCTGCTGGAGGACCTCGAGGGCCACCTGCACTCCCCCATGTTCGTCGGCGGCCGGATCGCGTTCCTCTCCGACCACGAGGGCGTCGGCAACCTCTACTCCTGCGCCCACGACGGCTCCGACCTGCGCCGCCACACCGACCACGACGCCTTCTACGCCCGGCACGCGGCGAGCGACGGCACCCGGGTGGTGTACCAGTGCGCGGGCGACCTGTGGATCGTCGACGACCTCGCGAGCGAGCCGCGCCGGCTCGACGTACGGCTGGGCGGACCGCGCACCGGCCGCCGCGCCTACCAGGTGCCGGCCGCCCACCACGTGGACGGCGTCTCCGTGGACGAGACGGGCCGCGCGAGCGCCGTGGTCGTGCGCGGCAGCCTGTACTGGCTGACCCACCGCGACGGCCCCGCCCGTACGATCACCGACACCCCCGGCGTACGGGTCCGGCTCCCGGAGATGCTCGGCCCGGTCGGCCAGGTCGCGTACGTGACCGACGCGGAGGGCGAGGACGCGGTCGAGATCGCCTACCTCCCGCGCGCGACCGGCGACCGCGCGCCCCGCCGCCTGGCCTCCGGCGCGCTGGGCCGGGTCCTGGAGCTGGTGGCCGACCCCCGGGGCGAACGCCTCGCCCTCGCCTCCCACGACGGCCGCCTCCTCCTCATCGACGCCACCGAGGACTCCGCCGGCGAGGTCACCGAGCTGGTCCGCTCGGTCAACGGCCCGGTCCGCGACCTGGCCTTCTCCCCCGACGGCTGCTGGCTGACGTGGTCGCACCCGGGCATCGGGCGCTCGCTGCGCCAGATCAAGATGGCCCGGATCAAGGACCGGCTGATCGTCGACGTGACGAACGGCCGCTTCGAGGACGAGAACCCGGTCTTCACGCGGGACGGCCGCTATCTGGCCTTCCTCTCCTGGCGGGGCTTCGACCCGGTCTACGACGTCCACACCGGCGACCTGTCCTTCCCGCTGGGCTGCCGCCCGTACCTGGTCCCGCTGTCCTCGGCGACCCCCTCCCCCTTCGCGCTGAACCCCGAGGGCCGCCCGGCGGCGGGCGGACTGGACCCGGAGGAGGACGAGCCGGGCGACGGCAGCACGGTCACCGTGGAGGTCGAGGGCCTGGAGAGCCGCGTCACCCCCTTCCCGGTCGCCGCCTCCAAGTACTCGGCGCTGCACCCGGTGGCGGGCGGCGGACTGGTCTGGCTGCGCTGGCCGATCTCGGGCGCGCTGGGCGAGACCTTCGCCAACCCGGACGACACCAGCGGCCGTCCGACCCTGGAGTACTTCCACATCACCAAGGCGAAGAAGTCCGAACTGATCGAGCACCTCGACTGGTTCGCGGTGAGCGGCGACGGCTCCCGCCTGGTCGTCGTCGACGAGGGCGACCTGCGCGCGGTGCCCGCCACCGAGACCGGCGACAGCGACTCGACCGTCTGGATCGACGCCCGCCGCATCCTGCACGAGGTGGACCCGGGCGCCGAGTGGCGTCAGGCCTACGA
This sequence comes from Streptomyces sp. NPDC034103, assembly GCF_055575395.1. Classification (NCBI taxonomy): domain Bacteria; kingdom Bacillati; phylum Actinomycetota; class Actinomycetes; order Kitasatosporales; family Streptomycetaceae; genus Streptomyces; species Streptomyces sp. NPDC034103. The sequence goes on from NZ_JBVISS010000007.1 coordinate 186,794, forward strand.
GGAGGCGGGCCGGATCATCCGCGCGTACTTCTGGGAGCCGGGGATGTGCGGCATCGACTGGGACGGCGTGCTGGCGCAGTACCGCCCGCTGGTCGAACGGGTCGCCACCCCCGACGAGTTCGCGGACCTCCTGCGCGAGGTCCTCGGCGAACTGGGCACCTCGCACGCCTACGTCACCCCGGCCCGCCGCAACGAGGGCCCGCCCCACTACCAGCGGCTACAGGGCCTGCTGGGCGCCAACTTCGTGCGCAGGGACGCCGGGTGGACGGTCCGCCGGATCCTGCCCGGCGACTCCTCCGACTCCAAGGCGCGCTCCCCGCTGGCCGGCACCGGCATCCGCGAGGGCGCGGTCCTGACCCATGTGGACGGCCGCCCGGTGGACCCGGTGACCGGCCCCTACCCCCTCCTGGCGGGCGCGGGCGGTACGACGGTGGAGCTGACGTTCACCCCGGCGGAGGGCGAGGGCCGCGCGAGGCGGGTGGCGGTGGTCCCGCTCACCGACGAACGCCCGCTGCGCTACCAGGACTGGGTGGCCAAACGCCGCCAGGTGGTACGGGAGTTGAGCGGCGGCCGCTGCGGCTACCTGCACATCCCCGACATGGGCGGCTCCGGCTGGGCCCAGTTCAACCGGGACCTGCGCCTGGAGGTCTCCCGCCCCGCGCTCATCGTCGACGTACGCGGCAACGCGGGCGGCCACATCAGCGAACTGGTCGTGGAGAAACTGACCCGCACCATCCTCGGCTGGGACCTCACGCGGAACGCCCAGCCGGTGTCGTACGCCTCCAACGCCCCCCGGGGTCCGGTGGTCGCCCTCGCCGACGAGGCCACCGCGTCCGACGGCGACATGATCACGGCCGCCTTCAAACTCCTCGGGCTCGGCCCCGTCGTCGGCCAGCGCACCTGGGGCGGGGTCGTCGGCATGACCGGCCGCCACACCGTCGGCGACGGCACCGTCATCACGGTCCCCATGAACGCGGCCTGGTTCGACGCCTACGGCTGGTCCATCGAGAACCGCGGCGTCACACCGGACCTGGAGGTGCTGCGCACCCCCCTGGACTGGGCGGAGGGCAGACACGTACAGCTCGACGACGCCGTGCGACTGGCGGTCGAGCTGCTGCGGAAGAACCCGCCGGCGACGCCCCCGGACTACGCGAACGTGCCGGACCGTTCCCGACCGAAACTGCCGCCCAGGTCGACGTCTTAGGGGGCGTCTCGGGGGGGGCACCTTGGGGGCGCCTTGGGGGGCGTCTCAGGGGGCTGGGGACCACCCGGGCCGACGGCGGGCAACGCGAACGTGGGGCGCCCCGACACACAGGGCACCCCACGTTCACGGCTGAAGCGAGCCGCAGCTACATGTCGTAGTCCTGCTCGAGCCGCTCCTGCTCCTCGCGCTGGAGTCGCTCCGACTCCTCGTCACGCCGCTGGCCGCGCTCACGACCCGGCTCACGACCCGGCTCGCGGCCCTGCTCGCGACTCGGCTCGCGGCCCTGCTCCCGGCCCTGCTGGGCCTTCTGCTTGGCCTGCTCCTGCCACTGCTCCGACTTGTCCTGGAACTGGTCCTTCATACCCATGTGGGTTCACTCCCGAATCGGGTGAGGGGATGAGCCCCGTACCGGGGCCTCGACCAGATTCACATGACCGGTCACCGTGCGCATGTCGATCAACTACGGTGCGTAGCCGAGGTCAGCCGCGACGCGCGGCACGCGCCTCCTCGTCCGCCGCCCCACCCGCGCCGACGAGCCCCGAACGGACTCCCGCCAGCCGGTCCCCGAACCGCCGCATCTCCCGCTGCCCGACCGTCCCGATGATCCCCGGCAGATACCCGCGCACGCCCTGCATGCCGCGCAACCACCCCTGGCCGTACACATGGACGGCCCGCCGCTCGATGCCCGCCACGATCCGGTCCACCGCCGGTCCGAGCGGATAGGTCTTGTTGGCCGGCCACGGCAACCGCTGCCGCAGCTCCCGCATGACGTCGTCCTGGTCGGCCCCGCGGACCATGTCCGTGTCGGTCCAGGAGAGATAACCGACCCCGACCCGTACGCCCTGGTGCGCCACCTCGGCCCGCAGACTGTGCGCGAAGGCCTCCACACCGGACTTGGACGCGCAGTACGCGGTCATCATCGGCGCCGGGGTGATCGCGGCCAGCGAGGCGATCTGGAGCAGATACCCCCGGCTCTCCATCAGCACCGGCAGGAAGGCCCGCGCGGTCACCGCCGAGCCGATCAGGTTGACCTCGATCACCCGCCGCCACGCCTCCGGGTCGGAGCCGACGAACGGACCGCCGCTGGCCACACCGGCGTTGGCCACCACGATGTCGACCTTCCCGAACCGCTCCTTCACCTCCCGCGCCACCTGGGCCATCGCCTCATGGTCGGTGACGTCGGCGTACCAGTGGTCGCTGTCGGTGTGCAGCCGCTCGGCGACCTGCTTGAGCGCGTCCGGCTCCAGCCCGACCAGCGCCACCCGCGCCCCGCGCGCGGACAGCTTGCGGGCGAGCAACTCACCGACACCGCGCGCCGCTCCGGTGACGACCGCGACCTGTCCTTCGAGGCTGACCCTGCTCATGCGCCCTCCTTGATCGTTGCGTATGTCACCACGAGCTCCCGGATCCTGCCGGTGATCAGCTCCGGTGCCTCCACCGGAGTCATGTGCCCGAGCCCGGGCAGTTCGGTGAGCCCGACACAGTTCGGCAGCGCCGCGACCAGCGACCGCGCGTGCACGGCCGGCGTCATCCGGTCGGCGCCACCGACCACGACCGCCGTGGGCACGTGCAACGACCGCACCGCGTGGTCGAGATCGAGCAGGTCGAGGACCTGGGACCAGGCGTGGCGCACCTGGCGGGGACAGGAGTGCACGATCCGTGCGCAGGCCTCCACCATGTGCGGGGCCGAACCGGGGCCCATCGTCGCGTACTTGAGGATCCGGCGGGCGAGCGGCGTGACCGGCCCGAGCGGGGCCCGCGAGCCGAGGACGTGCTTGGTCAGCCAGGTCCGCAGCCGTCCCGCCCGCAGGGGGACGACCGTCGACTCGGCGACCAGCCGCGAGGCACCGGTGCTGCACAGCAGGACGGCGGCGGCGTGCTCCCGGAAGACCGCGCGGTCGGCCGTCGCCATCACCGTCATCCCGCCCATGGAGTGCCCGGCGAGCACGGCCTTCTCCCCGGGCGCGAGCGTCTCCCTCAGGACGGCCTCCAGGTCGTCGGCGAGGGCGTCGGTGCTGCACACCGGGCTCGCCGGGCTGCGTCCGTGGCCGCGCTGGTCGTAGGCGATGACCCGGTGGTCGACGGCGAGGTCGCGTATCTGCGCCGCCCAGAAGGCCGTCGAGCAGGTCCAGCCGTGCACGAGGACCACGGGCGGCGCGTTCTGCGCCCCGTGCACCTCTACGTGCAGGCGCGCGCCGTCGGCGGAGACGACGGTCAGCTCACGCGTGGGAGCGGGTGGGGCGTACGGCCCGGAGGCCACGTGCATGAGCCGGCTCACGCGTTCACCTTCTTCTCGTCCGTGTCGTCCTTCAGGCTGTGCGGGTTCTTCTCGACGGGCCCGTTCCCGACCGTCCTGGCGCGGATCACCTGGTACTCGGTGAGGTCCACGCGCCGGGTCGCGCGCCGGAACTCGGTCGTGGTCCCGGGCCAGATGGTGGTGTTGCGGCCGTTCTCGTCGAGGTACCAGCTGGTGCAGCCGCCGGTGTTCCACACCGTGCGCCGCATGCGCTCCTGCACCCGCCGGTTCCAGGCGGCGACGGCGCCCGGCCGGGCGTCCAGGGCCGCCCGGCCGCCCAGCACGTCGAGCTGCCGCACGAAGTCGGCCAGGTAGTTCAGCTGGGACTCGATCATCAGGATCATCGAGGAGTTCCCGAGCCCGGTGTTGGGCCCGATGATCGTCATCCAGTTCGGGAAGCCCGCGGCGGAGGCCCCGCGCAGCGCCTCCATCCCGCCCTTCCAGGCCTCGGCGAGGGTCCTGCCCTCGGCGCCCACGACCCGGTCGGCGATCGGCATGTCGGTGACGTGGAAACCGGTGCCGAAGATGATCGCGTCGACCTCGGTCTCGGTGCCGTCGGCCGCGACGAGGGTGGAGCCGCGGACCTCGCTGAGCCCGCTCGCCACGAGGTCGACGTTGGGCTGGGCGAGCGCCGGGTAGTACGTGCTGCTCAGCAGGATCCGCTTGCAGCCGATGCGGTAGTCGGGGGTCAACTTGGCCCGCAGGGCGGGGTCCTTGATGGCCCGCGCCATGTTGGCCTTGGCCAGCTTCTCGACCAGCCCGAGCTCGTTGGGGCGCTTGGTGAAGGCCTGGACCTGCAACTCCCGGATGCCCCACAGCAGTCCGCGCCGGGCCTGGGTGGTGAAGGGCAGCGCCCGGTGCAGGGCCCGCTCGGCACCGCCGATGGCCCGGTCGACGCGGGGCATGACCCAGGGCGGGGTGCGCTGGAAGAGGGTGAGCCGCTCGGTGAGGGGCTGGATGGCGGGCACGATCTGGATCGCGGAGGCGCCGGTGCCGACCATGGCGACCCGCTTGCCGCGCAGGTCGTAGTCGTGGTCCCAGCGGGCGGAGTGGAAGACCTTGCCCGGGAAGGAGTCGAGGCCGGGGATGTCGGGGACCTTCGGGTCGGAGAGCGGCCCGGTGGCGGAGACGACGAGGTCGGCGGAGAGCCGCCCGCCGCTGGTCTCGATGTCCCAGCACAGCCTCTCGGCGTTCCAGGTCATCATCTTCACCTCGGAGTCGAGGCGGAGGTGCGGGCGCAGCCCGAAGACGTCGGTGACGTGCTCCAGATAGGCGCGGATGTGCTGCTGCCCGGAGAAGGTGCGCGGCCAGTCGGGGTTGGGCGCGAAGGAGAAGGAGTACAGATGGGAGGGCACGTCACAGGCGCACCCGGGGTAGCTGTTGTCCCGCCAGGTGCCACCCACGCTGCCGGCCCGCTCCAGGACGACGAAGTCGGTGACGCCTTCGCGCCGCAGCCGCACGGCGGCCCCGAGCCCGCCGAACCCGGACCCGATCACCGCCACCCGCACATGCTCGTGCTCGGTCATCCCGAAGCCTCCACGCATCACTCATCGGACTCTGCCAGTGAACACTGGCGCAATGGGAGCGTAGGACAGCCGCGTACCGATGGGTAGGGGGCGGGGAAGGAAAGTTACCGGCGGTACAACATAGGCTGCGGGAGTGACGCACAAGCGCGAGTACCGCATGGAGGAGTTGGCCCGCCTGGCCGGCATCACACCGCGCACCCTGCGCTTCTACCGCGAACGCAAACTGATCCCGCCGCCCCGCCGCGAGGGCCGCATCGCCTGGTACGACGACCACCACCTGGCCCGCCTGCGCACCATCGCGGCACTCCTGGAACGCGGCCACACCCTGACCGGCATCGCGGAACTCGCCGAAGCCCTGGACCACGGCCGCGACGTGGCCGACCTCCTGGGCGTCGCCGCGCCCACCGAGGAGGAACCGGTCCACCTCACCCCCGAGGAACTCGCCGCCCGCTTCGAGGGCCAGGTCACCGCGGAGAACCTCGCCGCCGCCCTGGACCTCGGCTACCTCGGCACCGACGGCGGCGAGATCGTCCACATCAGCCGCCGCCTCCTCGACGTGTCCTCCGCCCTGGTCGCCGAGGGCATCCCCCTCGCCGAGGTCCTCGCCGCCGGCCGACGCGTGCGCGAACACGTCGACGCCCTGGCGGAGATGTTCGCCGAACTGGTCCTCCAGCACGCCACGGAGGACGACATCCCCCGCCTGCGCCCGCTCGCGCGCAGCGTGGTGGAGGCGGAACTGTCACTGGCACTGGACCGACGGCTGCGGAAGCGGGACTAGAGCGGGAGGGGCCGGAAGGCGGCCTGGAGGTCGTAGACCACGGTCACCGGCGCGTGGTCCGACCAGCGCTCGGCGTGGGTGGCGGCCCGCTCCACGAAGCCCTTGACCGCCTTCGCGGCCAGGCCGGGGGTGGCGAGCTGGTAGTCGATGCGCCATCCCGAGTCATTGTCGAAGGCCCGGCCCCGGTACGACCACCAGGTGTACGGCCCCTCGACCTCCGGGTGCAGGGCGCGCACCACGTCGACGTAGCCGCCGTCGGACAGGGTCAGGACACGCGTCAGCCACTCCCGCTCCTCGGGCAGGAAGCCGGAGCTCTTCTGGTTGGCGCGCCAGTTCTTCAGGTCGGCGGGCTGGTGGGCGATGTTCCAGTCGCCGCAGACGACGACCTCGCGGCCGTCGGCGGCGGAGCGTTCGCGCAGTTCCTTGAGGTAGGCGAGGAACTCGTCCATGAAGCGGACCTTCTCGTCCTGCCGCTCGGTGCCGACCTCGCCGGAGGGGAGGTAGAGGGAGGCGACCGTCACACCCGGCAGGTCGGCCTCGACGTAACGCCCGCTGGTGTCGAACTCCGACGACCCGAAGCCGACCTGGACGCGGTCGGGCTCCCGGCGCGTGTAGAGGGAGACACCGGCCCGGCCCTTGGCGGCGGCGGGGGCGTGCACCACGTGCCAGCCCTCGGGGGTGCGGACCTCCTCGGGCAGCTGCTGCGGCTCGGCGCGCACCTCCTGGAGGCACAGCACGTCGGCGGAGGTCCCCGCGAGCCACTCCACGAAACCCTTCTTGGCGGCGGCGCGGAGCCCGTTCACATTCACAGAGGTCACAGTGAGCACCCCGGAACGATACCGGCACACTGGACTGGATCCCGTTCTGGAATGCATTGACATACGGTAGGAAGCATGAATATCCGTCGCCTCTCCTTCGACCACCCCGACGCCGTGAAGCTCAACGACCAGGTCCAGGCCGAGTACGGCGTCCGCTACGGCGACGGCGGCGACGCCACCCCCATGGACCCGGCGGACTTCGACCCCCCGAACGGGGTCTACCTGATCGCCTACGACGCGCTGGACGTCCCCGTCGCCACGGGCGGCTGGCGGGTCCAGGACGCCAACGGGGAGGGCAATCGCGACGGCGACGCCGAGCTCAAGCGCATGTACGTCATAGAGCAGGCGCGCGGCCAGGGCCTCGCCCGGCGCATCCTGGCCGCGCTGGAGGAGGACGCCCGTGCCGCGGGCCGGGTCCGCATGGTCCTGGAGACCGGCGACAAGCAGCCGGAGGCCATCGCGCTGTACGTGTCCAGCGGCTACGAACCGTGCGAGAAGTTCGGCTATTACCGGCATCACGAGGCGAGCCGGTGCTTCGCGAAGGCGCTGTGACGGGGCCGGCGGAGGCGGTGCCGCGAGGAGGACGGCGTCGCCCTCATCAAGTCCGAGGCGCGCGCGGTCGATCCGGGGCGCTCGCGGCGCTCCGCCTCCCCTGGCCCGAACTCGCCGCGGTCAGCGGAACCTGCGCCCTGCTGGCAGTCACCTCGGCGGTACTCCCGGCGGCTCTCGCGCTACGCCGGAACGCCCCCGCCCGGGGGTGACGAAAGAGGCTCCGGAACGTGCAAGAGCCTCTGTCGGTTCTCACCGACAGAGGCTCTATGCTGCGTGGACCTGAGGGGATTTGAACCCCTGGCCCCCTCGATGCGAACGAGGTGCGCTACCGGACTGCGCCACAGGCCCTTGCAACGAGTGAAACCTTAGCACCCCGATCGGGGTGCTTGGAAATCCGTTCTCTGCCCGCCCGAGGGCCCAGCCACAGGTGGGACGGGTGGCCGCGACCGCCCGGGGCGCCGTGCCTACTCGTTGGCCGCGCGCGGCCGCTCGCCGTCCTCGTACTGGTCGAACAACGGCGTACGCCCCCGTTCCCGCGCCCGTCGCGCGGACGCGGCCCGACGGGCGTCGCTGCGCCCGCCCTCCTCTGCCCTGTCCTCGTCCTCGGCGTCGGCCGACGCCTCCGCCGCCCGGTGCCCGGCCGCGTCGTCCCGCTCGGCCTGGGACTCGGTGGCGGCACTGTGCGCCTCCCGTTCCCCGGCGACCGAACTGGACCGCGCGGAACTCCACGCGTCCGGCGCGCCCAGGTCCACGTCGGCCGTGGCCCGCGGGGCGACCGGCGCCGTCACATACGTCGGCAGCGGCACCGGCACCGGCTCCCAGCTGTCCCCGTGGCCCGGCCTGCGCTGCCGCTCGCGCTGCTGGTCGACCCACTCGGCGTGGTCGGTCTGCTCGACGAGGGCGCGCCGGTCGGCGGCGAGCGCCGAGAGCCCGGGGTCGTGTTGCGTCTCTGGTCCCCCGTCCGGGTCGTCCGCGTCGACGGCCTCGGCCGCCGGGCGCCGGCGCGGCTGGCGCGCCCGCTCCTTCAGCCGCTTGGCGGCCTCCTCGGCCCGCTGCCGGTCCATCTGGTAGGCGAACCGGCGGCGTTCCTGGGAACGCAGGTAGGCGATGTACGCGCTGAGCAGTATGGCGGGCACGCCGGGCGCCCACAGGAACGTGAGCCCCCCGACGGCGGCGACGATCGCGCCCAGCGTGAAGGCGAAGAAGAGCACCACTGTGGTGCGCCTCCGACGTGCGAGCGCCTTCGTGCGCCGGGCGCGCGCCGCGGCGGCTTCCGCGGCGGGCGAGCGCCGGGGCGCGGGCACGTGTTTCCGCGTCGGCGCGGATCCGGATCCGGGTGCGGGCGCCGGCGCGAAGGCGTGCGGGGCCGGGGCGTGCGCGGCCGGATCGGCCCCTCGCTCGCGCGCCGGCGGGCGCATCGGTTCACGCGCCGCTTCCCGGCGCTCCGGCGCCTTCACCTCCGCGCGCGCCTGCGGGCGCGTCGGAGGCATGGCAAAGGCCCGGACGTCCACCGAGTCGGTGACGGCATCCGGGTCGACGGCGCTGGACTCCCCCTCCTCGGTGGAGCGCGCCCGCAGGTCCTTGGCGTACCGGCGCTCCATACCCGCCCGTCCGGACAGCAACCGGATGGCGGTGCTGAAGCGTTCCGTCGGACGGGCCTCGTTCAGCTCGTCCTGCCTACGGAGCCACATCGGCACCAAGTAGGCGGCCCAGGCCCCGACAATGACTGCGTAGATGAGGCCGCTGCTGCTCACGCCTCACACGGTAGAGGGATTCGCGTGAGGCCATCCGCCAATTGGGCCGGTGTGTCGCACGATCTGGCTGATATTTCTAGCTTTTTTTGTGACCGATGCGATCAACAGGCCGCCCGGCCGCGAAATTAATGCCCGGAGACGGTCGCCGCACGATCATTCTCGAACATTTATTCAATTTCCCTGGCGCTTCCCACGCTATGCGGGGTTCCCCGGCGTGTTCTGCGGGTTCCGGGGGGTGGTGTCCGGCGCCTTCTGTGCGCGTGCCCGCTGCCAGCGCCCGAGCAGTCCCTCCGGCACCTCTTCCGCGGTGAGCGCGAAGACGAGGTGGTCGCGCCAGGCCCCGTCGATGTGGAGATAACGGGGCCGGATCCCCTCCGCGCGGAATCCGAGTTTCTCCACGACCCGGCGGCTGGGCCCGTTCTCCGGGCGAATGCAGACCTCGATGCGGTGCAGGCCGACGCTGCGGAAACAGTGGTCCACGACGAGCGCCACCGCTGTCGGCATCACCCCGCGGCCGGCCACCGACTCGTCCACCCAGTAGCCGACGTGCCCGGAACACATCGACCCCCAGGTGATCCCGGCCACCGTCAACTGCCCGACGAGCCGCCCCTGGTACTCGATGACGAACGGCAGCATCCGGCCCGCGTTCGCCTCGGAGCGCAGATGCCGCACCATCTGCCGGTAGGTCGGCCGGTGCACGATCGGTCCGGTGGGCGTGGGCGGCGGGATGGTCGCCTCCCAGGGCCGCAGCCAGTCGCGGTTGCGCCGGTTGACGTCGCGCCAGGCACGCTGGTCGCGCATCCTTATGGGCCGGAGGACGACATCGCCGTCCGCCAGCACGACGGGCCAGGAGGGGCTGTTCAGCTCGCACCCCCACTACCGGCCCCGGGTCTGGGGTGGTCCCCGCCGCGGATCTGCTCGACGGCGTGGACCAACAGGGGCTCAAGGACCGCGAGTCCGTCCTTCACTCCACCGGTGGAACCCGGCAGATTGACGATCAGCGTCCCGCGCGCCACCCCCGCCAGCCCCCGGGAGAGCGCGGCGGTCGGCACCTTCTGCCGGCCGAACGTCCTGATGGCCTCGGCGATGCCCGGCACCTCGTAGTCGATCACCGCGCGGGTCGCCTCGGGGGTGCGGTCGGTGGGCGAGATACCGGTGCCGCCGGTGGTGACGACGGCGTCGTACCCGGCGTCGACGGCCGCGCGCAGGGCCGCCTCGACGGGCTCCCCGTCGGGCACGACCTGCGGTCCCTCGACCTCGAACCCGAAGCCCTTCAGGCCCGCGGCGATCAACGGACCGCCCTTGTCCTCGTAGACCCCGGCCGCCGCCCGGTTGGAGGCGGTGACCACCAGTGCGCGATACGTCATGCCCGGCTCCAGTCGCCCGACTTGCCGCCCGTCTTCTCCTCCACCCGTACGTCCGTGATGACCGCTCCCTTGTCGACCGCCTTGACCATGTCGATCACGGTGAGCGCGGCGACGGAGACCGCGGTGAGGGCCTCCATCTCGACGCCCGTGCGGTCCGTCGTCCGCACCGTGGCGAGGATCTCCACGGCGTCGTCCGCGACCGACAGGTCCAGTTTCACACCTGACACCGACAAGGGGTGGCACAGCGGGATCAGGTCCGGGGTGCGCTTGGCTCCCATGATGCCCGCGATGCGCGCGGTGGCGAGGGCGTCGCCCTTGGGGACACCCTCGCCGCGGAGCAGCTCGATCACCCGGGGCGAGACGAGGACCCGGCCGCTGGCGCGGGCGGTGCGCGCGGTCACGTCCTTGTCGGATACGTCGACCATGCGGGCAGCGCCCGCCTCGTCGATGTGGGTCAGTCGGTCCTGCGTACTCATGCTGTGCGGCGCTCCCGGTCCCGGCCCTTCGCGGTACGGCGCGCGGGCCTGTTGTGCGCGACACGGTACCGCCAACCAGGAGCGCTCAGCCGAGCAGGACCACCTCGACCTCGGTGCCGGGTTCGACGGACTCGACGTCCTCGGGGACGACGATCAGCGCGTCCGCGTGCGCGAGGGCGGCGACCAGGTGCGACCCGGCGCCGCCGACCGGCGTCACCGCGCCGTCGGCGTAGCTGCCGCGCAGGAACTGCCTGCGCCCCTTCGGCGAGGTCAGCGCCTTGCCCGCGGTCAGCGTCGCGGTCACGCGCGGCCGGTGCACGTCCTCAAGGCCCATGAGGGCGCGGATCGCGGGCCGGACGAACAGCTCGAAGGAGACGTACGACGAGACGGGGTTGCCCGGCAGGGCGAGCAGCGGGGTGTGGTCGGGGCCGATGGAGCCGAAGCCCTGGGGCTTGCCGGGCTGCATGGCGAGCTTGCGGAAGTCGATGCCGCTGCCGGCCTCGTCCTCGTCGCCGACGTGCGACAGCGCCTCCTTGACGACGTCGTACGCCCCGACGCTCACCCCGCCCGTGGTGACCATGAGGTCGGCTCGGACGAGCTGGTCCTCGATGGTGTCGCGGAGGGTCTCGGCGTCGTCGGCGACGGCGCCGACACGGTAGGCGATGGCACCGGCGTCCCGGGCGGCCGCGGTGAGGGCGAAACTGTTGGAGTCGTAGATCTGGCCGTGGCCGAGCTGCTCGCCGGGCGGGACGAGTTCGCTGCCGGTGGACATGACGACCACGCGCGGGCGCGGGTGTACGCGTACCGTGCCGCGGCCGATGGCGGCGAGCAGCGCGATCTGCGGCGGGCCGAGGATGGTGCCGGCCTGGAGGGCGCGGTCGCCGGCCTTCACGTCGCTGCCTTTCGCGCGTACGTGCGCGCGTGCCTCGGCGGGCCGGTACACGTGCACGTGCCCCTCGGCGCCCTCGGGAGCCAGGGCGCGGGCGCGCATGCCGGTCACGGGCCCCTCGCCGAGGCCGCCGTCGGTCCACTCGACGGGGACGACGGTCTCGGCGCCCGGCGGCAGCGGGGCGCCGGTCATGATGCGGGCGGCCTGGCCGGGGCCCACGTGGAGCAGGTCGGCCTGGCCCGCGGCGACGTCCCCGACGACGTCCAGGACGGCGGGGAACTCCTCGCTCGCGCCCGCGACATCCGCGACCCGTACCGCGTACCCGTCCATGGAGCTGTTGTCGAACGGCGGCAGCGAGACCGGCACCGTGACGTCCTCGACCAGGACACAGCCCTGGGCGTCGAGGAGTTGCAGCTCGATGGGTTCGAGGGGGCGGACGGTCGCGAGGATGTCCTCCAGGTGTTCGTCCACCGACCAGAGGTGGTCCTGGCCGGTGGCGTGGGGCGCGGCGCTGCTCAACGTTGCTACATCTCCTCGGCTACGTAACTGCGAAGCCAGGTCCGGAAGTCCGGGCCCAGGTCTTCACGTTCGCACGCGAGTCTGACAATGGCACGCAGATAGTCGCCGCGGTCACCGGTGTCATAGCGGCGGCCCTTGAAGACGACGCCGTGCACCGGGCCGCCGACCTTCTCGTCCGCCGCGAGCTGCTGGAGGGCGTCGGTGAGCTGGATCTCGCCGCCGCGGCCGGGCTCGGTCGTGCGCAGTATGTCGAAGATGTGCGGGTCGAGGACGTAGCGGCCGATGACCGCGTAGTTCGACGGGGCGTCCGCGGCGTCGGGCTTCTCGACGAGGCCGGTCACCTTGACGACGTCGCCGTCGTCGGTGGTCTCCACGGCCGCACAGCCGTAGAGGTGGATCTGCTCGGGTGCGACCTCCATGAGCGCGATGACACTGCCGCCGCGCTGTTCCTGGACCTCGACCATCCGCTTGAGCAGCGGGTCGCGCGGGTCGATCAGGTCGTCGCCGAGGAGGACGGCGAAGGGCTCGTGGCCCACGTGGGGCGCCGCGCACAGGACGGCGTGACCGAGGCCCTTGGGGTCGCCCTGGCGGACGTAGTGCATGGTGGCGAGGTCGCTGGACTCCTGCACCTTCGCGAGCCGGCCGGCGTCGCCCTTCTTCTGAAGCGCCGATTCCAGCTCGTAGTTGCGGTCGAAGTGGTCCTCAAGCGGCCGCTTGTTGCGGCCCGTGATCATGAGGACGTCGTCGAGACCCGCGGAGGCGGCCTCCTCGACCACGTACTGGATCGCCGGCTTGTCGACGACCGGCAGCATCTCCTTGGGAGTGGCCTTGGTGGCCGGCAGGAACCGGGTGCCAAGACCTGCTGCGGGAATGACAGCCTTGCTGATCCGAGGGTGTGACTGAGTCATGCCCGCAACCTTATCCGGTGCCTTTGCAGGGAATCTGAGGCTCCGATTAATTAGCTCTGATATGAGCGTATTGGGAAGGGTACGGGAGCGACCTGTGAGCGACACCGGACGTCCGGCCGAGCCTGACAAGCGAACGTTGCGGCGGGAGTTCCTCGCGGTGAGGAACAGGTTGACGGCCGATGACGTGCGGGAATCCGCGACCGCGCTGGCCCGGAGGGCGCTGGAGCTGCCCGAACTGGCGCGGGCGCGCACGGTGGCGGCGTACGTCTCCGTGGGGAGCGAACCCGGCACCCTCGCGCTCCTGGACGCGCTGCGCGCGCGGGGCGTACGGGTCCTGCTCCCGGCGCTCCTGCCCGACAACGACCTGGACTGGGGCGCGTACACCGGCGAGGACTCCCTGACGCGCGTCCGGCACGGCGGGAGGATGGCTCTCTACGAGCCCGCCGGCGCCCGCCTGGGCCCGGACGCCGTGACCGCCGCCGATGTCGTCCTGCTGCCGGGCCTGGCGGTGGACGCGCGCGGTATGCGCCTGGGGCGCGGCGGCGGGTCGTACGACCGGGTGCTGGCGCGCCTGGAGCACGCGGGCGCGCACCCCGCGCTGGTGGTGCTGCTCTACGACGTCGAGGTCGTCGAGTCCGTGCCGGAGGAGGCGCATGACCGACCGGTGCACGCGGTGGTGACGCCGTCGGGCGTGCGCCGCTTCCGCGGGGACGGGTGAGGCGCGGCGCGCTCATCATGCGAGGGGCCCTCCACGCGCGCGTGGAGGGCCCCTGGACGGTTCGCCGTCAGTGGCTCACGGCTTCAGCACCAGGGTGTCGCTCGTGCTCTTGTCGACCGCGTTCTTCGAGAAGGACCAGTCCAGCAGTTCGCCCTTGACCCACTTGCCCGTCTGATCCGTGTAGTGGGCGCTGTAGGCGTGCCCCGAGGCGCCGGTGAGGTTGATCCACTTCGACTTGTCGAGGTCGCCGAGGTTGACCACCATCCGCATCGACGGCACCCAGACGACGCCGTAGCCGCCGGCGGCGTTCCAGCCGGTCGCGTTGACCGTGGCCTCGCCGCCGCCGAGCTTCCAGGGGCCGCGGTTGAGCATGTACCGCACGAAGCCGGGTCCCTCGATGCCGAGCGTCTGGTTCTTCAGGAACAGGCGGTGCAGCCTGCCCCAGCTCCAGGAGTCGATGTCCTTGCCGAGCTTGGCGGTCAGTTCCCAGCGGGCGTCGATCATGGCGCGCTTGAACAGCTCGTCACGGTTGTCGGCCTCGGGCCGGTCGCCGACCCCGTTCGGGGTCTTCCACCAGGCGCTCTTCTCGTCGTCCATGAGCTTGCGCACGACCTCGAACCAGCGGTCGCCGCCGTCCGGCTGGGCCTGGTCGGCGTCGCGCTGGCCGCACTCGCGGACCTTCTTCGACTCGTCGGCGGGCCCGGTCGTGTTGATGGGGTCCACCCACAGGCACTGGCCCTTGACCCGCAGCTCCTTGGGCAGCTTGTTGCCGAAGGAGAGCTTGAGGATGTTGCGCCACACCGAGTTGAAGTAGGCGGCGGCCGCCGAGTCGGCGTCCTGGGTGTAGTCCCAGCCCTCCAGCAGCTTCTGCGCCTCGCGGACGTCCTTGTCGTCGATGTCGATCTTCAGCAGCTTGGGCACGAGCAGCTTGGCGATCTCGCTGCTGTTGTCCAGCTGCATCTGGCGCATGTCGTCCGTGGAGATCTTGCCGCCGTCGTCGATCTTCGACTTGATCAGGTCGGTGATGCGCTGGCTGCGGGTGCCGTAGCCCCAGTCGGTGGTGAGCGTGTAGGGGTACTTGTCCTTGTCGATCACGGCCTGGTTGGCGGTGACGATGTATCCGCGCGCGGGGTCGAACTCGTAGGGCAGCTGGTCCTTCGGGATGTAGCCGGTCCAGCGGTACTTGGAGTCCCAGCCCGGCTGCGGGATCGATCCGTCGACGCCGTCCGCGCGCGTGGGGATCTTTCCGGGCAGGGTGTAGCCGATGTGGTTGTCGGTGTCGGCGTAGATCAGGTTCTGCGAGGGCACGTCGAAGAGGGCCGCGGCCTCGCGGAATTCGTCCCAGTCCGTCGCCCTGTCCATCGCGAACACGGCGTCCATGGAGGTGCCGGGGTCGAGGGCGGTCCAGCGCAGGGCGATGCCGTAGCCATCGCCGCGGTCGGGGGCGGCGGCGTCGACGGTGGCCTTCTTGCCGACCTTGACCAGTTCGTCGTCGCGGTCGGACAGCAGGGGGCCGTTGGTGGTCTCGCGGACGACGATTGTCTTGGACTCGCCGCCGGCGACCTTGATGGTCTCCTCGCGCGTGGTGAAGGGCTTCACCTTGCCGTCGTACAGGTAGCCGTCGCTGCTGAGCTTCTCCAGGTAGAGGTCGGTGACGTCGACGCCGGAGTTGGTCATCCCCCAGGAGATGTCCTGGTTGTGGCCGATGATCACACCGGGCATGCCGGCGAAGGTGTAGCCGCTGACGTCGTACTGGCACTTGCTGGAGAGGGTGCGGCAGTGCAGGCCCATCTGGTACCAGACGGACGGCAGCGAGGCCGACAGGTGCGGGTCGTTGGCCAGCAGCGGCTTGCCGCTGATGGTGTGCGAGCCCGCCACGACCCAGGAGTTCGAGCCGATGCCGTTGCCGTTCACGCCGACGGCCGCGGGAAGGTCCTCGAGGACGCCGTAGAGGCCCGAGAGCTGGCTCTGGAGGGCCGTGGAGCCCGAGCCGGACGCGGTGCCCGTGGTGCCGCCCGTGCCCGTGCCCGAGGTGCCGCCCGTGCCCGCGCCCGTGGTGCCGCCCGTGCCCGAGGTGCCGCCCGTACCCGTGCCCGAGGTGCCGTCGCCCTGCCCGAACGCCTGGGTCAGCTCGTCGTACTGGCCTTCCTGGACGATCGCCTTGTTACGGCTGTACGGATAGTCCGGGTACAGGTCCTTGATCTGCTTGGGGCCGAGGCGGCTGGTCAGCAGGGCGCGGTCGATCTCGTCCTGCATGTTGCCGCGCAGGTCCCACGCCATCGCCTTCAGCCAGGAGACCGAGTCGACCGGCGTCCACTGCTCGGGCTTGTAGTCGTTGGCGAAGCCCAGGGCGGCGTACTCGAGGGAGATCTCCTCGCCGTCCTTGCCGTGCAGGTAGGCGTTGACCCCCTTGGCGTACGCCTGGAGGTACTTCTTGGTGGAGGCCGACAGCTTGGTGTCGTACTCCTTCTTCGCCACCCGGTCCCAGCCGAGGGTGCGCAGGAACTCGTCCGTCTTGACCTGCCCCTTGCCGAACATCTCCGACAGGCGCCCGGAGGTCATGTGGCGGCGCACGTCCATCTCGTAGAACCGGTCCTGCGCCTGGACGTAGCCCTGCGCCATGAACAGGTCCTCGTCGGTGGACGCGTAGATCTGCGGGATGCCGTAGCCGTCGCGCTTCACGTCGACCGGCCCGGACAGGCCCTCGAGCGTGATCGAACCCTTGGTCTGCGGGAAGGAGGCACGGACGGTGCTGATCGACCAGTAGGCCCCGTAGGCGACGCCCCCGATGATGGCCAGCACCAGGACGAGGACGATCAGACGGGCTTTGCGCCCCTTTTTCCTGCCGGACTTGCCGGGCTTCTGACCCGATGAGGCGGTGGTGTTGGGGGGCATCGCTGTCCTTGCTGTCCTAACGCGAGCGGCAGGCGGGGCTGTGACTTTGAATGAGCGCTGGAGCAACCATAGGCGCAGGGCCCGACGCCACTTGACGCGGAGTCGGGAACCAGCGCGCACGGGCGTTCGATCCTGCCTGCGGGAGTGTCAAGAAATCGTCAAGAGTTAGGTAAGGTAACGAAGTACTTGGGTGCGGAGACCCAGCACTTCGTGTCCTATGTACGTGAGCCCACGCGCGCGTGCCGCCCGTGGGCCAGGGAAGGGAACAGCCGCTGACCGTCCACGACCTCAACCAGCTCCTGCTCGTCTGCTCGCTCGTCCTGCTCGTCGCCGTCGCAGCGGTCCGGATCTCCTCGCGCAGCGGGCTCCCCAGCCTGCTCGTGTACCTGGGCATCGGCGTCGCCATGGGACAGGACGGCGTCGGCGACATCCACTTCAACAACGCCGAACTGACCCAGGTCATCGGATACGCGGCCCTGGTCGTGATCCTGGCCGAGGGCGGCCTCGGCACGAAGTGGAAAGAGGTCAAGCCGGCGCTGCCGTCCGCGACCGCGCTGGCGCTGGCCGGGGTCGCGGTGAGCGTCGGGGTCACGGCGACGGCCGCGCACTACCTGATCGGGCTGGAGTGGCGCCAGGCGCTCATCATCGGTGCCGTCGTCTCCTCGACGGACGCGGCGGCGGTCTTCTCGGTGCTGCGCAGGATCCCCCTCCCCGCGCGCGTGACGGGCACGCTGGAGGCGGAGTCCGGCTTCAACGACGCCCCCGTGGTCATCCTGGTCGTCGCCTTCTCCACGGCGGGCCCGGTCGAGCACTGGTACGTCCTGCTCGGCGAGATAACCCTGGAACTGGCCATCGGCGCCGCCCTGGGCATCGCGGTCGGCTGGCTGGGCTCCTGGGGCCTCAGGCACGTGGCGCTGCCCGCGTCCGGCCTCTACCCGATCGCCGTCATGGCGATCGCCGTGGCGGCGTACGCGGCGGGCGCGCTGGCACACGGCAGCGGCTTCCTCGCCGTCTACCTCGCCTCCATGGTGATGGGCAACGCCAAGCTGCCGCACTGGCCCGCCACGCGCGGTTTCGCCGAAGGGCTCGGCTGGATCGCCCAGATCGGCATGTTCGTCCTGCTCGGCCTGCTGGTCACGCCGCACGAGCTGGGCGACGACGTCTGGCCCGCGCTCGTCATCGGGCTGGTGCTGACCATGGTCGCGCGCCCGCTGAGCGTGGTGCTGTGCCTGACGCCGTTCCGGGTGCCGTGGCAGGAGCAGACCCTCATGTCCTGGGCCGGGCTGCGCGGCGCCGTGCCCATCATCCTGGCGACGATCCCCATGGTGAACGGCGTCGACGGCAGCCGCCGCATCTTCAACATCGTCTTCGTCCTGGTCGTCGTCTACACCCTGGTCCAGGGGCCGACGCTGCCCTGGCTCGCCCGTCAGCTGCGGCTGGGCCAGGACGCGGAGGCCGCCGACCTCGGCATCGAGTCGGCGCCCCTGGAGCGGCTGCGCGGGCACCTGCTGTCCGTGGCCATCCCCGACGGCTCGAAGATGCACGGCGTCGAGGTCAACGAGCTGCGGCTGCCGGCCGGGGCCGCGGTCACCCTCGTCGTGCGCGAGGGAAAATCGTTCGTTCCGCTCCCCACGACGGTGCTGCGGCGGGGCGACGAGCTGCTCGTCGTCGCCACCGATCCCGTGCGGGACGCGGCGGAGCGGCGGCTGCGCGCGGTGGGCCACGGCGGCAAGCTGGCCGGGTGGCTGGGCACGAACGGCGAGACACCGCGGCCCGAGCGGCGCTGAACGGCGCTGAACGGCACGGAACGTCCTGCGCAAGGCGGGATGTCGTTAAGGGCACGTTTCGTACGGTTCACACCCCGGGAAATCGCAGGCGGACGACGTCATGGTGGGCGTTTTCACAGGTGCACCAGGCGTTGACCCCTGTACGATGAAGGCACATTCTGATCGAACCAACTCTGCCTGACGCAGGGCTGGCGCGACCGTATGGCGGCCGAGAAGCCCCTTCCGCAGTGGGCACCGGCATCTACCGCAGTCCGCGCAAGAGGACAGCTCTCGGCGCCCCCGCACGGGCGCGCTACCAGGCGGCAGAAAGGCACGGGCCGTGGCATCCACGGTCACCTCACGCCCGGGATACGGGCAGTTGCTGCGCACCCGCGGCGCCTGGACGTTCCTGCTCCCCGGCTTCGCGGCGCGTCAGCCGTTCGCGATGCTGACGATCTCCATCGTGCTGCTCGTGCAGCACACCACCGGCTCGTACGGCGCGGCGGGCGCCGCGGCGGCCGTCACCGGCGTCTCCATGGCGCTGTTCGCGCCCTACAGCGGGCGCCTCGCCGACCGCTACGGGCAGCGCACCGTACTGGTTCCCGGCGTGCTCGTGCACACGGCCTCCGGTCTGACGCTGACGGCGCTCGCGCTGTCGCACGCGCCCCTGTGGGCCCTGTTCGTGGCGGCCGTCCCCACGGGCGCCTCGGTGCCGCAGGTCGGCCCGATGGTGCGCGCCCGCTGGGGCGTGAAGCTCCAGGGGTCGCCCCTCATGACCACCGCGGCGGCCTTCGAGTCCGTTACGGACGAGCTGACCTTCGTCTTCGGCCCGCTCCTGGCCACCGCGCTGTGCACCGCCGTCGACCCGGCCGCGGGCCTGCTCACGGAGGCGGCGCTGACCCTGGTCGGCGGTCTGCTGTTCGCCGCGCAGAAGAGCACGCAGCCGCACGTCGCCCTCGACAAGCACGCACGCGTGGAGCACGGTTCCGCGCTGGGCGTGCCCGGCGTG
The DNA here is from genome assembly GCF_055575395.1 of Streptomyces sp. NPDC034103. Classification (NCBI taxonomy): domain Bacteria; kingdom Bacillati; phylum Actinomycetota; class Actinomycetes; order Kitasatosporales; family Streptomycetaceae; genus Streptomyces; species Streptomyces sp. NPDC034103. The sequence goes on from NZ_JBVISS010000007.1 coordinate 206,269, forward strand.
CGCGTGCTGATCGTGGCCTTCCTGGGCATCGGCTCGGTCTTCGGTGGCATGCAGGTCTCACTGGCCGCGTTCACCGAGTCCATCGGCGAGCCGGGCATGAACGGCGTCCTGTACGGCGTCTTCGCGGCGGGCAACATGCTCTCCGGGATCGTCTGCGGCGCGATCGCCTGGAAGGTGGCTCCGCAGCGGCGCCTCCTCGTCGGGTACGGCGCGCTCGCGCTGGCCGCCTCCGGACTGTGGGCCGCGCACTCGGTGCTCGCGCTCGCCGGACTCGGCCTGCTGGTCGGCATGTGCATCGCGCCCGCGCTGATCACCGGCTACACGCTGGTCGAGACGCTGGTGCCGGCCGGCGCCCGTACCGAGGCCTTCACCTGGCTGACCGGCGCGGTCGCGCTCGGTCAGGCGGCCGCCGTCACGGCTGCCGGACAGCTCGAGGATCGCTTCTGGAACGGTGCCGGATTCCTGGTGCCGATGGTGGGCACGCTGCTGGCCCTGGGGACCCTGCTGGCGCTGCGGTCTCGCCTGATGGCCCGGCCCCGGACGCGCACCGTGGCACGTGGCGTCGGTCACCGCGTGCCGGTGACGGTGGACTGATCCTCGGGAATGCGTCACTATGGACCATCGTTAGCACTCATTGAGTGAGAGTGCCAGGAGGAAGACAAGTGCCGACCTACCAGTACCAGTGCACCGAGTGCGGCGAGGGCCTCGAGGCGGTGCAGAAGTTCACCGACGACGCTCTGACCGATTGCCCGAACTGCCAGGGCCGCCTCAAGAAGGTGTTCTCCGCGGTCGGCATCGTCTTCAAGGGCTCCGGCTTCTACCGCAACGACAGCCGCGGCTCCTCGTCGAGCACCTCGCCGGCGTCGTCGAAGCCGTCGACGCCCTCCACGTCCACGTCGACCTCGTCGTCCTCGGACTCGAAGTCGTCGAGCAGCGGCACCTCCAGCAGCACCTCCGCCGCGTAAGGACTCGCTCGCGGGACCCTGTCGTCGTACGACGACGGGGTCCTCGGCGTTTGCGGAGCCGCTCTCTGCCCGCCGCGGGGGCCAGCTAGTGTGCGGGGCATGGCGAACGCAGAGATCGGCGTAATCGGCGGCTCGGGCTTCTACTCGTTCCTCGAGGACGTGACCGAGATCCAGGTGGACACCCCGTACGGACCGCCCAGTGACTCCCTGTTCCTCGGTGAGATAGCGGGCCGCCGGGTCGCCTTCCTGCCCCGGCACGGACGCGGCCACCATCTGCCGCCGCACCGGATCAACTACCGGGCCAACCTGTGGGCGCTGCGGTCGGTGGGCGCGCGCCAGGTCCTCGGGCCGTGCGCGGTGGGCGGTCTGCGCCCGGAGTACGGGCCGGGCACGCTGCTCGTGCCGGATCAGCTGGTGGACCGTACGAAGTCCCGCGTGGGGACGTATTTCGACGGGCTGCCGCTGCCGGGGGGTGCCGTGCCCAACGTGGTGCACGTGTCGCTGGCCGACCCGTACTGCCCCGTCGGGCGGACGGCGGCGTTGAAGGCGGCGCGCGGGCGGGACTGGGAGGCGGTGGACGGCGGGACCCTGGTCGTGATCGAGGGGCCGCGCTTCTCGACGCGCGCCGAATCGTTGTGGCACCAGGCGCAGGGCTGGTCCGTGGTGGGCATGACCGGTCACCCCGAGGCGGCCCTCGCCCGCGAACTCGAGCTCTGCTACACGTCGTTGACGCTGGTGACGGATCTCGACGCGGGCGCGGAGACCGGTGAGGGCGTCTCGCACGACGAGGTGTTGCGGGTGTTCGCCGCGAACGTGGACCGGCTACGGGGTGTGCTGTTCGACGCCGTGGCCGCGCTGCCGGCGAACGAGGACCGGGACTGCCTGTGCACAACGGCACTCGGCGGCATGGATCCCGGGTTCGACCTGCCGTGACGTGCTGGAGGACGGTGGCCCCGAGCGAGGGGAACTCCTCGTTCGGGTGAGGGAGTTGTCCACAGTCGGGCGCTGATCCACCTGTCCCGACGGGCGACGGCGCGAGGCCTCATCGTGGCCTTGCAAGCCGATCCCTCGTGACAGGTGGTGCCCCGTGTCCTACGGTCCGTCCTCCCCTCCCCCGCCCCTCGCCCCGCTTTCCCCGCTCGCCCCGCGCCCACCGGGCGCCGACGCCCCCGCCACCTGCGAGGTCCCGCACTTCGCCCCTGTGCGGGTGGGCGGCGGGCGGTATCAACTGGCCCGGCTCGTCAGGCACCGCAGGCGGGCCGTGGCGGCGGGCCTCGCCGTCACCGCCGCCGCGCTGGTCGCCGTCGGCCCCGGTGAGGCCGACGGGGTGCGCGGGCATCCGGTGGCCGAGCCGGTACGGGAGCGCCGCGCCGTCGAGATGGTGACGGCGCCGGTGCGGATCGCCGACGGGGCCACGGTCCTGTTGCTGCGGCCGGGCGACCGGGTCGACGTGATCGCCGCCGAGACGACGGCGACGGGCGGCGACGTCCAGGTGGTCGCGCGCGGGGCACGGGTGAAGAAGGTGCCGGAGCCGCTCGAAGACGCCCCGGAGAGCGGCGCGTTGGTGGTGCTCTCGGTGCCGCGCTCGATCGCGGCACGTCTCGCGGGGGCGAGCGCCACCGCCCGGCTGGCGGTGACCCTGTGCTGAGCCATGTGGTCCGCCTGCTGCGCGGCTTCCTGTCAAGCCCCTCTTACGAGCTACCCAATTGGACAGGGTCGCCTCGCGTTGACGTAGGTTGCGGAGCTGTTTGTCCCACACCCTGCGCGTGCGAGGAGAGTCCCCTAGGTGAGCGAGAAGAAGCCGAGCCTCTGGGAGGGCTTCAAGGCCTTCCTGATGCGCGGGAACGTCGTCGACCTGGCAGTTGCGGTGGTCATCGGCGCCGCCTTCACCAACATCGTCAACTCGGTGGTGAAGGGCATCATCACCCCGCTGGTCGGAGCGATCGGCACGAAGAACCTCGACAGCTACAGCTCGTGCCTCCAGGCCCCGTGCAAGGTCGCGCCGGACGGGACCGTGCTGAGCGGCATCCCGATCCGCTGGGGCACCGTGCTCGGCGCGACACTCAGCTTCTTGATCACCGCGACGGTCGTGTACTTCCTGATGGTCCTGCCGATGTCGAAGTACCTGGCCCGGCAGGAGGCCCGCAGGAAGGCGAAGGAGGGCACGCAGGAGGTCATGGACGTGACCGAGCTGGAGGTCCTCAAGGAGATCCGCGACGCGCTGCTCGCGCAGCGGGGCTCCGGCCACGACGAGCGCTAGCGGCCACGGCCCGGCGGGTCCGGGCGGCGGTCCGGGTCGGTCAGAGGTGGTGGGGCGGCTTCTCGTCGAGGAAGCGCTTCAGGTCCGCCGCGCTGTCGGCGCCGGGGCGTTCGCCCCACCCGCGGTCCGTGTCGTCCGAGGACTGCTGGTCCAGCGGGTCGTCGAAGATCAGCGACGGCTTCGGGGCGCGCGGCTCGGGGTCGGGGACGGTGCTCATGCGTCCAGGGTACGGCCCTGGGGGTGAGCGGCGTCCGGGGTGGGAGGAGACGAAGGGGGAGACGAAGGAAGAGGAGGAAAATGTTTGTGAATACGTTCACAAAACTTTCCGGCCGATATCTGCTCTGCTTGGACGCATGACGTCCAGTTCGACTCCCTCGCCGGCTCCGTCCACGGATCACTCCAGCCCGCTGCGCAGGCTCACCGCCCGCGCACGCGACGAGAGTCATCGGGTCGCCTCACCCCTGGAGCTCTTCTTCGACCTGTGTTTCGTCGTGGCGATCGCGCAGGCGGGCGTCCAACTCGTGCACGCGGTGGCCGAGTCGCACATGGGCGAGGGAATCCTCAACTACGCGATGGTCTTCTTCGCCATCTGGTGGGCCTGGATGAACTTCTCCTGGTTCGCCTCGGCGTACGACAACGACGACGTCCTCTACCGGGTCGTCACTCTCGTCCAGATCGCCGGTGTCCTGGTGCTGGCGGCCGGGATCTCGCGGGCGTTCGAGGACCATGAGTTCCTGGCCGTCTGGCTGGGCTACCTGATCATGCGGCTCGCCATGTCCGCGCAGTGGCTGCGCGCGGCGAGATCGAGCGAGGGGCCCGAGCGGACGACGGCCCTGCGCTATGCCTTCGGCGTGCTGCTCTGCCAGGTCGGCTGGCTCGGTCTGCTCCTGCTGCCCGAGGGCGGGCGACCCTGGGTCTTCCTGGTGATGGCGGTCATCGAGATGTGCGTGCCGCTGTACGCCGAGAAGGACTTCGCCACATCCTGGCATCCGCACCACATCTCCGAGCGGTACGGCCTGTTCACGATCATCGTGCTCGGCGAGACCATCGCCGCGGCCACGGTCGCCGTGAAGTCCGCCGTGGACGAGTACGAGGCGCTCGGAGACCTGCTGCCGATCGCCGCGGGCGGGCTCCTGGTCATCTTCTCCGCCTGGTGGATCTACTTCGTGGTGCCGATCCACGGTCATCTGCGTTCCAACAGGCAGTCCTTCCTGTGGGGGTACGGCCACTACCTGATCTTCGCCTCGGCGGCCGCGATCGGCGCCGGGCTGGAGGTCGCGGTCGAGCAGGCGGTCGGCCATGCGCACATCTCCACGCTGGCGGCGTCGGCCGCGGTGACCCTGCCGACCGCGCTCTTCCTGCTCACCGTCTGGGCACTGCACTCGCGCCACTTCAAGGTGGGCATCGCCCAGCAACTGGTGCTGCCGACCACGGCTCTGCTGGTGATCCTCTGCACGTTCCTGGGCGACTGGGCCGTCCTTGCCGCGGGCATCGTCTCGGCGGTCGCGGTGGCGACCGGGGTGACGCTGACGGCCCGCATGGTGGCCCGGGAGAGCAGAGCGGCCGTACCGGTCGGCTGACCTCCTGGGGCGGCGCCGCCGGCTGGACGAGACTGGCCCCATGACAGTTGACGCTCTGACGGATGTCACCGGCGTGCGCGTGGGACACGCGACGCGCGTCGGCGACGGATGGCTCACCGGTACCACCGTCGTGCTCGCCCCGGAGGGCGGGGCCGTCGCCGCCGTGGACGTGCGGGGCGGCGGGCCCGGCACCAAGGAGACCGACGCCCTTGATCCGCGCAACGTGGTGCAGAAGGTCGAGGCGATCGTGCTGACCGGCGGCAGCGCGTACGGGCTCGACGCCGCATCCGGTGTGATGGCGTGGTTGGAGGAGCGAGGGCGTGGGGTGTCGGTCGGGGTGGACCCGGCGCATGTCGTCCCCGTCGTACCGGCGGCCTGCGTCTTCGACCTGGGCCGGGGCGGCGACTTCCGGGCCAGGCCCGACGCGGCCACCGGCCGGGCCGCGGTCGAGGCAGCCGCGGCGAGCGAGGTCGGCGCGGCGGTGGCGGAGGGGGGTGTGGGCGCCGGTACAGGTGCCGTGGTCGGGGCGATGAAGGGCGGAGTCGGTACCGCGAGCACCGTTCTGGACTCGGGGATCACGGTGGCCGCGCTGGTGGTGGCCAACGCCGCGGGCTCGGTGATGGACCCCGAGACGGGGGTTCTGTACGGGGAGTTGTTCCAGGGGCGCGTGAACTATCCGGCGGCGAGCGTTCATGAGGCCGCGCGCCGACGCCTCGCGGAGGGCGCGGCGAGGAACGCGCCGCCCCCGCTGAACACCACGCTCGCGGTGGTCGCCACCGACGCGGACCTGTCGAAGGCGCAGGCACAGAAGCTCGCCGGTACGGCGCACGACGGCATCGCGCGCGCCGTACGGCCGGTGCACCTCCTGCACGACGGCGACACCGTGTTCGCGCTGGCGACCGGGCAGCGCCCGCTCGACGCGGGGCACCCCCTCGCGCTGAACGACCTCCTCGCGGCCGGCGCCGACGTGGTGACGCGCGCGATCGTGCGGGCTGTGCGCGCGGCCGAGTCGGTGGAGGGGGCTGGTGGGGTGTGGCCCTCCTACGGGGAGTTGTACGGGGGCGGTGACTGAGGGCGGGCCCGGCGGACGGCGATGACGGATGTCGTGCGACCGGGGTACGCGCCGGCGTCGGCGGGTAGTCGCGCCCACGCCGGGGATTGCGTCCCCGGTGCGGGAGGCCAGGGGGTGCCCTGTCGACGGCGCACGGCCCCGGTCGCCGTGGGCGGCACGAATGTGGCGCGATGTGGCGCAAAGTGCGCGATTGATGTCCCGGTTGTGTCACGTGATGGCGTTCACGGCTGTCGGAGGGAACCCGTGCGCTCATGGATGCGCTCTTTCTCCACACAGAGGAACGGATCACGCACATCACACGAACCTGGAGCAGCTCGTGACTACGCCGGACATATCAGCGCGGCGCGCACTCGGGGCCTGTGCCGCCCTGGCGGTCGGCGCCCTCACCCTCACCGCCTGCGGCGGTGGCGCCGATGCCGGGAAGGACGACGGCAAGAACGGCGGGGACTCGCCCAAGTCGTCGGACGCAAAGATCGTCATTTCGGCCAAGGACGGTTCCACCCGCGCGTCGATCAACGCGACGGCGGTCAAGGTCAGCGGCGGCAAGCTGGCCGACGTGAAGATGACGGTGGCGGGGACGGGTGAGTCCGTGCCGGGGTTCATCTCGGCGAACGGCGGGAGCTGGAAGCCGAAGGAGCAGTTGGAGCGCGGCACGAAGTACGAGATATCGGCGACCGCGAAGGACTCCGACGGGCGGACCACCACGGCCGGTTCGACGTTCACGACCGTCAGCAAGGCGAACAGTTTCATCGGGACGTACACGCCGGACGCCGGGACGACCGTGGGCGTGGGGATGCCCGTGTCGTTCACCTTCGACAAGGCGATCGGCGACAAGAAGGCCGTGCAGTCGCACATCAAGGTCACCACCACCAGCGGGCAGAAGGTGGTCGGGCACTGGTTCGGCTCGCAGCGGCTGGACTTCCGGCCCGAGGAGTACTGGAAGGCCGGGTCCAAGGTCACGATGAAGATCGACCTGGACGGGGTCGAGGGCGCGAACGACGTCATCGGGGTGCAGCGGAAGACCGTCACGTTCACGGTCGGGCGCTCGCAGGTCTCGACGGTCGACGCCGACACGCAGACCATGACGGTGGTGCGCGACGGGAAGACGCTCAAGAAGGTGCCGATCTCGACCGGTGACGCGCAGTACACCACGTACAACGGCCAGATGGTGATCTCCGAGAAGTTCCCCAAGCTGCGCATGGACAGCAGGACGGTCGGCCTCGAGAACGCCTACGACATTCCGGACGTGCCGCACGCGATGCGTCTGACGCAGTCGGGGACGTTCATCCACGGCAACTACTGGTACAACAAGAGCAATCCGCCCTTCGGCCGGCAGGGCACCAGCCACGGCTGTGTCGGGCTCCAGGACGTGCGGGGCGGGCAGGGAGACACGAACGCCGCGTGGTTCTACGACAATTCCATGCTCGGGGACGTCGTGATCGTCAAGAACTCCCCCGACAAGACGGTGTCGCCGGACAACGGGCTCAACGGATGGAACATGTCGTGGACCGAGTGGGTCGCGGGAAGCGCCGTGTGAGCGCCCGCCGAGCGCGGGGGCGCACGGGGACAGGGGCGCGCCGTCCGGGGCGCCTTGACGCGGCAAGTGCCGTCTGACCGGCGGTTTTTGACGGTCGCCCGGGTCGCGCGGGAACCTCTCGCGCGGCCTGGGCGTTTTCTGTGCGCACGTTTTCTCGGTTCCCGGACATGATGTCCGACCGAGGGGCTACGGTATGCACCCACAAGGTGACATGCAGCAACGCCGGGAGAAGCCTTGAGCGTTCCGTACGAGACAGCAGCGTACGAGCCACGCGAGTCGCCCGAGTCTCCGGAGGAGCATCTCGCGCGACTCCTCGGTCGCGCGCTGAACTCCTTCGAGCTGCCCGACGAGACGATTCGGCGACTCGACTGCGCGCTCGCGCACGACAGCTCGCTGCACTCCGCGCACCACAGCGCGGGGCTGCACCGCGAGACGTACCGCCACACCTGGCTCCTCGCCGACGGCACGGCGCTCACCCTCTGGGAGCTGGTCCACAACACCGGGCGGGACAGCGTCCCGCAGCACGAGGTGTACGTCGACGAGGAGGAGGTGCGCGCCGCCACCGCACGGCTGCCGCTGCCGCCGGACGCGCCGGACTTCGAGCTCCCGATGACGGTGCAGCTCTCGCCGATCCCCGCGCCCCGGCACGCGTACGTGCCCGACGACTCGGCGGACCACGCGCGTCGGCTCCTGCGCCGGGCGGAGAACGCGGACCGGCCGGACGGGGAGACGGCCGAGCTGCTGCGGACGGCGTGCGCGCACCAGATCACCCAGGCGTTCGGGCGGCCGTGCCGCGCGGGGCGGATCGGACTGTGCTTCTCGCTCTACGAGCACGCGTTCCTGTTGCGTGACGGTAGGGAGATCTCCCTGTGGGAGGTCGAGCACACGGCCACGCCCGACGGACGGCACATGTGCGAGGTGTACGTCTCCGAGGACGCGGCGCGCGATGCCATGGAGCGGCGCGCGGCGCGGGTTTCGTGAGCCCCGCGTGATCCCCTGATCCCCGTAGGCCCTGCAAGCCCTGCAAGCCCCGCCGGGTGCGCTCTCAGCCGCGCGCCGGTCGCGCCCCGCCGGACGCTTGTCCGCCGCGCCCGCCGGACGCCCGTGGTCAGCGGCCGTCGCTGAGTTGTCGTACCAGGCCCGCGAACGCGTCCCGCTCCGCCGGGGTCAGCTGGACGGCCTCCAGGTCGGGGCCGGCCTGCCGCTGGTAGGGAAGGGCCGGAAGTCCGGTGGAGGTCCGCCACAGGACGGCCTCACGGCTGCGGCGCAGGACGCGGGTCAGGCCGACGGCCCAGACGACGGTCGCCAGGGCGAGGACGGCCATGCCCGTCAGCTGGTAGATCGAGACGTGCTCAGGCATGCGCCCCAGTAGACACCACGGTCCGGGACTTTGGCCCCGGACCGTGACGTATCTCGCAGGAGCCGTGAACAACTCACGGCTGCCCAAAGGGACATAGGACCGCTGAAACGGCTGCGGCCGGTCGCCACCCCGTCCCGCCAGGGGTGTGACCGGCCGATCTCGCCGGGGCGGGCCCTGTGCGGCCGCCCCCGCCTTCCGTCGCTTACGCCGCCACGGGCTGCTTCACCTCGGCCGCCGCAGCCGCCGCGGACTCGTCGGTGCCGGTGGCCGTGCCGTCCGGGGACGTCTTGCGCAGGCCCTTGAGGACGATGACCAGGCCGGCCGTGATCGCGGTGCCGACGGCGATGGCGACGAGGTAGAGAAGCGGGCTGCCGATCAGCGGGACCACGAAGATGCCGCCGTGCGGGGCGCGCAGGGTGGCACCGAAGGCCATCGACAGGGCGCCGGTGACAGCGCCGCCCGCCATCGAGGCCGGGATGACACGCAGCGGGTCCGCCGCGGCGAACGGGATCGCGCCCTCGGAGATGAAGGAGGCGCCGAGGACCCAGGCGGCCTTGCCGTTCTCGCGCTCGGTGTGGGTGAAGAGCTTCTTGCGGACGGTGGTCGCCAGCGCCATGCCCAGCGGCGGGACCATGCCCGCGGCCATCACGGCGGCCATGATCTTCATCGCGGAGTCGCTGGGATCCTGGACGGCGATACCGGCGGTGGCGAAGGCGTACGCGACCTTGTTGACCGGGCCGCCGAGGTCGAAGCACATCATCAGGCCGAGCAGGATGCCGAGCAGGACGGCGTTGGTGCCGGAGAGGCCGGAGAGCCAGTCCGTCATGCCCTTCTGGGCCTCGGCGATGGGCTTGCCGATCACGACGAACATCAGGAAGCCGACGACGATCGAGGAGATCAGCGGGATCACCACGACCGGCATGATGCCGCGCAGCACCGGCGGGATCTTGATGCGCTGGATCGCGAGGACCACGGCACCGGCCAGCAGACCGGCGGCCAGACCGCCGAGGAAGCCCGCGGCGATGTTGGAAGCGATCATTCCGCCGACGAAGCCGGGAACCAGACCCGGGCGGTCCGCCATGCCGTAAGCGATGTACCCGGCAAGGACGGGGATGAGGAAGCCGAACGCGACCTGACCGATCTGGAGCAGCAGGGCGCCCCAGCTGTCGACCTGGGTCCAGGAGAAGTGCTCCATGACCGAGGGCGCCTTGGTGATCTCCCAGCCGCCGATGGCGAAGCCGAGGGCGATCAGCAGACCGCCCGCCGCGACGAACGGGACCATGTAGCTCACGCCGGTCATGAGCCACTTGCGCAGCTTGGTGCCGTAGCCGTCGCCGGACTCACCGGCCCGCTCGACCGGCGTACCCGCGCCCGGCGCGGCAGCGCCCGTCACCTCACCCCGCGCCGCCTTGCCCCGCACCTCGCTGATCAGCTCCGCGGGGCGGTTGATGCCCGCCTTCACGCCGACGTCGACGGTCGGCTTGCCGGCGAAGCGGTCCTTGTCGCGTACGGGGACGTCGTGGGCGAAGATCACGCCGTCCGCCGCCTGGATGACGGCCGGGTCGAGCCGGGTGAAACCGGCCGAGCCCTGCGTCTCGACGACGAGTTCGACGCCGGCCTCGCGGCCCGCGTTCTCCAGGGACTCGGCCGCCATGTACGTGTGGGCGATGCCGGTCGGGCAGGAGGTGACGGCGACGATACGGAAGGGGCGCGCGTCCGCGGCGTCAGCGTCCTTGGCGTCCGCCTTCCCGAAGTCCAGGCCGGCGCCCGGCGCCGGGGCCGGGTCACCCGTGGCGGCATCGGCGGAGGCCGCCCCCGATGCCGCCACGGAGTCTGAAGGGGCGCCCGCAGGAGCGCTCACCGCGCCCTGCGCGCCCCCGGGAGCCGCGCCCGCGGAAGGGACACCGGCAGAAGCGGCACCGGCAGATGCGGCGCTCGCGCTCCCCGTCGGCGCATCCCCACGGATCAGTGCCGCCGCGCTCGCCGCGTCCGTGGCCGCCCGCAGTGCGTCGGTGAACTCGGCGTTCATCAGCTGCCGCGCCAGCGAGGACAGGATCGTCAGATGGGCGTCGTCGGCCCCGGCGGGCGCCGCGATCAGGAAGATCAGGTCGGCGGGGCCGTCCGCCGCGCCGAAGTCGATCCCGGCGGTGCTGCGCCCGAAGGCGAGCGTGGGCTCGGTGACGTGCTCGCTGCGGCAGTGCGGGATGCCGATGCCGCCGTCGAGGCCGGTCGGCATCTGTGCCTCGCGGGCGGCGACGTCGGCGAGGAAGCCCTCCAGGTCGGTCACCCGGCCCAGGGCGACCATGCGTTCCGCGAGGGCGCGTGCCGCCGCTTCCTTGGTGGGGGCGGACAGGTCGAGATCGACCAGGTCCGCGGTGATCATGTCGCTCATCGCGGGCTCCTTCGCACGCGTATCGCCCGGGGAGAGAGGTGGGCGGGGGCGGGGGTGGGGACGGGGGTGACCGGGGTGCGGTGGGTGGTGGTGAGGGCGGAGCCGGGGAAGCCCCGCCCCCACCGGGTGGCAGGGCGGCTCAGGTGGCCCTGCCTCCCGCAGGCCGCGACGAGTAAGGGGGAGCCTCGCCGCATCATGGCCGGTTCATCGGAGAGTGCGTCGCTCGCCGCCGGTGCCGAAAGGGAGGTGCCCGCGCCACGCACCACCAGCGCCGACACGGACGCACCCGCGTCGCACACCCTCGGCGCCGACACCGTCGTACCCGCGCCGCACACCACCGGTGCCGACACCGTCGTACCCGCGCCACGCACCACCAGCGCCGACACCGTCGTAGGAGCTGTCAGGTTTCTCATGACACCGGCTCCTTCAGCGCGCGGTCGACCGGTACCTCGGCCGTCACCGAGACCGCCGCCGGGTCCAGGTCGTCCGGTGTCGGCATCACGCTGCCCGGCAGCTGTACCGCCGCCGCGCCGTGGGCGACCGCCGAGGCGAGTGCCTCCGGGCCGCTGCCGCCGGCGATGAGGAAGCCGGCCAGGGAGGAGTCGCCGGCGCCCACGTTGGAGCGGACGGCGTCCACGCGGGCGCTCGCGAACCAGGCGCCCGCGCCGTCGACGAGCAACTGCCCGTCCGCGCCCAGGCTGGCGAGCACGGCGCGTGCGCCCATCTCGCGCAACTCCTCGGCCGCCTTCACCGCGTCGCCCACCGTGGACAGGGGGCGCCCGACGGCCTCCGCGAGCTCCTCCGCGTTCGGCTTCACCACGTCGGGCCGCTCGCGCAGCGCCTCCAGCAGCGCACGCCCCGAGGTGTCCAGCGCGATCCGCGCGCCTCCGGCGTGGGCCCGCGCGACGACCTCGGCGTACCAGGAGGGTGCGAGCCCCCGGGGCAGGCTCCCGCAGCAGGCGATCCAGTCCGCGTCGCGTGACTGCGTCCGCACTGTCTCCAGGAGCAGTTCCTGTTCCTGGACCGACAGCTCCGGACCCGGCGCGTTGATCTTGGTGAGCACCCCGTCCGCCTCCGCGAGCGCGATGTTCGAGCGGGTGGCGCCCGCGACCGGGACCGGCGCGACCTCGATGCCCTGCGCGTCGAGCAGGTCCGCCACCAGTGCGCCCGGCGCACCACCCAGGGGCAGCACCGCGACCGTGCGCTGCCCGGCGGCCGCCACGGCGCGCGAGACGTTGACGCCCTTGCCGCCCGGGTCCATGCGCTCGCCGGTGGCGCGGATGACCTCGCCGCGGTCGAGTGAGGGGACCTCGTAGGTGCGGTCCAGGGACGGGTTCGGGGTGACGGTGAGGATCATGCGCGCACTACTTCCGTGCCGCCGCGCTCGATCGCGGTGGCGTCTTCGGGGCTCAGCCCGCTGTCGGTGATCAGCAGGTCCACGTCGCTCAGGTCACCGAAGCGGGCGAAGTGCTCCTGGCCGTGCTTGGAGGAGTCGGCGAGCAGCACCACGCGCCGGGCGGCGGCCACGGCCGCCCGCTTCACCGCGGCCTCGGCGAGGTCGGGGGTGGTCAGGCCGTGGTCGGCGGAGAAGCCGTTGGCCGCCACGAACAGGACATCGGCCCGGATCTCGCCGTAGGCGCGGAGCGCCCAGGCGTCGACGGCCGCGCGTGTGCGGTGCCGTACGCGCCCCCCGACGAGGTGGAGCTGGATGCCGGGGTGGTCGGCGAGGCGGGCCGCGATCGGCAGGCTGTGGGTGACGACGGTGAGGGACGCCTCCAGCGGGACGGCGGCGGCGAGGCGCGCCACCGTCGTACCGGCGTCGAGGATCAGGGTGCCCTCGGTCGGCAGTTCCGCGAGGGCGGCCTTGGCGATGTGGTCCTTCTCGTCGGCCGCCGTCGTCTCGCGTTCGGCGAGGTCCGGCTCGAAGTCGAGGCGCCCGGCGGGGATGGCGCCGCCGTGCACCCGCCGGAGAAGGCCCGCGCGGTCGAGGGCCTTGAGGTCGCGGCGGATCGTCTCCGCGGTGACCTGGAACTCCTCGGCCAGCGACACCACGTCCACCCGCCCGCCGTCACGCGCGAGCCGGAGGATCTCCTGCTGCCGCTCCGGTGCGTACATCTCCGTCGCCTCCGACTCAATGTCCGACCGCTCCCGGTCGGTGCCCGAACTTGTGGTTTCGCTCGGAGGCTACGCCCGGATTTCCGGAAAGTAAACAGGTCCGGGCATCACCCGGACATGAACGGGCTTGAGGGTCGGGCAGGAACGGACTTCCGGGCCCGCCCCCGGATCATGCGTCGGGCCTGCTCACGGCAGACGGAAGGCCCGGCGCCCCGGGTGGAACCCAGGTGCCGGGCCTTTTCCTCTGTGGTCAGACGAGCTCCGGCTCCTTCTGCCCCACGGGACCCGTGGGTGCCTGCGCTGCCTCGGCCCCCTCCACGTGCTGCACCGCCCGCTTCGGCAGCGCGAACATCAGCAGGAAGATCACGCCCATGATCGCGGCCACCCACCACAGCGCGCCCTGGAAGGCGTCCACGAACGCCGGGCCCACGTCGACGGGCCGCAGATCGTCGGCGATCGTGCCGAAAAAGACCACCGAGACCAGGCCCAGCCCCAGCGCGTTGCCCATCTGCTGCACGGTGTTGATCAGGCCGGACGCCGAGCCGGCGTGCTCGCGGGGCACCCCCGACAGCACCATGTCGGTCAGCGGCGCGAAGATCAGGCCCATGCCGACGCCCATCACGACCAGGGGCAGGGCCATCTGCCAGGGGGCGATGGACATGCCGTAGCGGTCGGCCTCCCAGAGGTAGAGCAGGACGCCCGCCGCCATGGTGAGCGCGCCCGCCTGGAGCACCTTGCGGCCGAAGCGCGGCACCAGCTTCTGCACGGACAGCCCGGCCGCCACGGAGACCGCGATCGAGAACGGGACGCCGGTCAGGCCCGCCTTCAGGGGACGCCAGCCCAGACCGGTCTGCATGTAGAGCGTCCACACCAGGAAGAAGATGCCGAGCCCGATCCCGAAGACGGTCTGCACCGCGATGCCCGCCGCGAAGCTCTTCACCTTGAACAGCGACAGTTCGACCAGCGGGGAGCCGTCCCGCGCGCTCTTGCGCCGCTCGTACGCCACCAGCACCCCGAAGACGACGAGCGCACCCGCCATCGACACGTATCCCCACAGCGGCCAGCCCAGCTCACGGCCCTGCGTCAGCGGGTAGAGCAGCATCAGCAGTCCGAGCGTCACCAGGGCGACGCCCACCAGGTCCAGCTTCAGCGCGCGCGGTGCCCTGGACTCGGTGATGTAGCGGCTGCCGAGGATCAGGCCGGCGATGCCGACGGGCAGGTTGATCAGGAAGATCGGGCGCCACTCCAGACCGAACAGGTTCCACTCCGTCAGCAGCGCGCCGAGCAGCGGTCCGGAGACCGCGCCCAGGCCCACGATCGCGCCGAACAGCCCGAACACCTTGCCGCGCTCCTCCGCCGGGAAGGTGGCGTGCACGATCGACAGGACCTGCGGCACCATCAGCGCCGCCATGCCGCCCTGGAGGATGCGCGCGGCGACCAGCATCTCCGGGTTCGCGGCGAAGCCGCAGAGCGCGGAGGCGACGGTGAAGCCGCCGATGCCGAGGAGGAACAGCCGCTTGCGACCGTGGATGTCGCCGAGCCGTCCGCCGGTGATCAGTCCGGCGGCGAAGGCGAGCGCGTACCCCGCGGTGATCCACTGGATCTGGCTGACGGACGCGCCCGCGTCGGCCTGGATGGACGGGATCGCGATGTTGACGATCGTGACGTCGACGAGGTCCATGAAGGCCGCGGTCATCACGATCGCGAGGGCGAACCAGCGACGCCGGTCAGACGTGGAAGCCATGGCTCCCGGGATTTCGGTGGAGGTCATGCCGCGAAGCTACGGCCGCAATAGGTCAGATCGTGTCCTAGTTCTACGGCATCCTCGAACTCATGACGACGGACACCCCGGCTCGGCTCCTCCAGCTCCTCTCCCTCCTCCAGACCCCGCGGGAATGGCCGGGCGGCGAGCTCGCCGACCGCCTGAGCGTCTCCCGCCGTACCGTGCGCCGGGACATCGACCGGCTGCGCGAGCTGGGCTATCCCGTGCAGGCGACGAAGGGCGCCGACGGCGGGTACCGGCTGGTCGCGGGCAAGGCGATGCCGCCGCTGGTCCTGGACGACGAGGAGGCGGTGGCGATCGCGGTCGGACTGCGGGCGGGTGCCGGGCACGCGCTGGAGGGCGTCGACGAGGCCTCGGTGCGGGCGCTGGCGAAGCTGGAGCAGGTGCTGCCGTCCCGGCTGCGCCACCGGGTGTCCACCCTGCAAGCGGCGACCACCCCGCTGACCAGCGGGGACGGGGCGAGCATCGCGCCGGAGACCCTGACGGTGATGGCGTCCACGGTGGCCGGGCACGAGCGGCTGCGGTTCGCCTACCGGGCGAAGGACGGGGTCGACTCGCGGCGCGTGGTGGAGCCGTACCGGCTGGTGTCGACGGGACGGCGTTGGTACCTCGTCGCGTACGACCTCGATCGCGCCGACTGGCGGACGTTCCGGGTCGACCGGGTGAGCGAGCCGTTCGCGACCGGGGCGCGGTTCACGCCGCGGGAGTTGCCGACGGGGAGCGCGGCGGAGTTTCTGCGGCAGTCGATGTACCGGCGGCAGGAGACGTACGGGTTCGAGGCGACCTTCGAGGCCTCGGCCGACTTCGTGGCGGCCCGGCTGCCCGGGTGGCTGGGGACACCGGAGCCCTTGGGGGACGACCGGTGCCGGCTGCGGGCCACCGTGGGGGACGCCGTGGAGTGGATGGCGGTGCGGCTGGCCACGGTGGGCTGCGACTTCACGGTCCGGGAGCCGGAGGAACTGGTGCGCTGTGTACGGGACCTGGGTGCACGGCTGACCCGGGCGGCGGGCGACTGAGGCGCCCCGCTCCGCTGCACGTGGGCCCGCTCACACCGGCAAGCTATGCCCATGTGACACAATCTGCCATCCGGCGGGCGTCCCCGGGGTTCAGGTACGGGGAAGCCCGCCGCCCAGCATGCCCGGCCGCACGGACGCCCCGCGAACTGGGCCCCGCACCCCTGAATCCGTAGCCCTGGAACAGGGGCAGAGCCGGACCCCGGCGCCCGGGGGGAGGGCGCCGAAGTCCGGCTCAGGGAGAGTCCCGGCGCCGGGGGGGTTGCGGCGGGACTTGGTCATCGGGGCCCGGACCGTCGTCCGGGAGTCGAACTGGTGGGCCCTGAAGTCTTGTTCCCAGGGTTCCACCTGTTGAAGCAGTCGGGGACCGCTGTGTTTGCGCCGCTTTCGCGAACCGGCGCACGCGGGCACACGGCCCGTGAGGCGAGCCGTGTCCCAACCCTTACGCCGCCGCGTCGAACCCGGTGTCCCGGGCCAGCTTCTTCAGTTCGAGCAGCGCGTGCTTCTCGATCTGCCGGATCCGCTCGCGCGTGAGGCCGTGTTCCTTGCCTACCTCGGTCAGCGTGCGCTCCCGGCCGTCCTCGATGCCGTAGCGCATCTTGATGATGGAGGCCGTGCGCTGGTCGAGGCGGCCGATCAGGTCGTCCAGTTCCTCGCTGCGCAGCAGCGTCAGCACCGACTGCTCGGGCGAGACCGCGGAGGCATCCTCCAGCAGGTCGCCGAACTGGGTGTCGCCGTCGTCGTCCACCGGCATGTTCAGCGAGACCGGGTCGCGGGCCCAGTCCAGGACGTCCGTGACCCGCTCCGGGTTCGAGCCGAGCTCGGCGGCGATCTCCGCGTGCTCCGGGTCCCGGCCGTGCTCGCGGTTGAACTCGCGCTGCACACGGCGGATCCGGCCCAGTTCCTCGACCAGGTGGACGGGGAGGCGGATGGTGCGGGACTGGTCGGCTATCGAGCGGGTGATGGCCTGGCGGATCCACCAGGTCGCGTACGTGGAGAACTTGAAGCCCTTGCGGTAGTCGAACTTCTCCACCGCGCGCACCAGGCCCGCGTTGCCCTCCTGGATCAGGTCGAGCAGGGGCAGGCCGGCCCGCGGGTAGCGGCGGGCGACGGCGACGACCAGGCGGAGGTTGGAGCGGATGAAGACGTCCTTGGCCCGCTCGGCCTCGGCGACCAGCGCCTCCAGCTCCTCGCGGGTGGCGTCCGCCCGGGCCTCCTCGAGTCCGTCGAGGACCTGTCGTGCGAACACACCCGCCTCGATGATCTGTGACAGCTCGACCTCCTTGGCGGCGTCGAGCAGCGGCGTACGCGCGATCTCGTCGAGGTACATGCCGACCAGGTCGCGATCGGCGATCTCGCCGCCACGGGCGCG
Organism: Streptomyces sp. NPDC034103; assembly: GCF_055575395.1. NCBI lineage: Bacteria > Bacillati > Actinomycetota > Actinomycetes > Kitasatosporales > Streptomycetaceae > Streptomyces > Streptomyces sp. NPDC034103. The sequence continues at coordinate 223,718 of NZ_JBVISS010000007.1, forward strand.
AACACTGTTTGCCGCGTGAGTCCCGCCAGTGGCGGACTGACGACGGGCGACGGCACGGGTTGCCATGCGTGCTCCCTTGCGGTTTTGGGCTGGCGGGTGGTCCTGTGGACGCCTGGCGCGTCTTCGGCACTGTCCTCGGGTGCCCTGCATCCGATGGAAACAACGACTGGAATCAGGACAGAATTCCCAACCCGCGCCACTATTTTTCTGATCATGCAGTACCCTGTGCGGCCACACGGGGAGGGCGGGCGATGACGGAGCGTACAGAGGTGCAGGTCAGGCCAGGAGTCGAGGCCGACCTCACGGCCCTCACGGACATCTACAACCACTATGTACGTGAGACGCCGATCACATTCGACACGTCTGTCTTCACTCCGGAAGAGCGACGCCCTTGGCTGCTCTCCCACCCTGAAGACGGTCCGCACCTCCTGAAAGTTGCCGCTGACGCGGACTCACACGAAATTCTCGGTTACGCCACATCCAGCCCGTTCCGTCCGAAGGCCGCCTACGCCACCTCCGTCGAGGTGACGATCTACCTCGCCCCGCACGCGGGCGGCCGCGGCATCGGCACGCTCCTGTACAAGGCCCTGTTCGAGGCGCTGGCCGACGAGGACGTCCATCGCGCCTACGCCGGTATCGCCCAGCCCAACGAGGCCTCGCGGCGCCTGCATGAGCGGTTCGGCTTCCGGCACGTCGGCACCTACCGGGAGGTCGGCAGGAAGTTCGGTCGCTACTGGGACGTGGCCTGGTTCGAGAAGGAGCTGTGAGCGGGTCTCAGCCGAACTGCACCGACCGCTTCGCCATCCCCAACCAGAACCCGTCGATCACCGACCGCTGCTCCCCGAGCTCACCGGCCGCCTCGGCGGCCCCCATCGCCACGAACAGGGGTGCGAAGTGCTCGGTGCGCGGGTGTGCCAGGTGGCCGGCCGGGGACTTGTGGAGGAAGTCGAGCAGGGAGTCGACATCACCGGAGTCCAGCGCGCACCGGCCCCAGTCGTCGAACTCGGTGGACCAGCTGGGCACTCCCCCGCCGGTGTGCCGCAGCGCGGCCAGGTTGTGGGTGAAGAACCCGGAGCCGACGATCAGCACGCCCTCGTCGCGCAGCGGCGCGAGCTTGCGGCCGATGTCCATCAGCCGCACCGGGTCCAGGGTCGGCATGGAGATCTGCAGGACCGGGATGTCGGCCTCGGGGAACATCTCGACGAGCGGGACGTAGGCGCCGTGGTCGAGGCCGCGGTCCGGGACGTCCTGGACGGGGACGCCGGGTGCGCGCAGCAGCTTGCGTACGGACTCGGCGAGTCGCGGGGCGCCGGGAGCCTCGTAGCGCACCTGGTAGTAGTGCTCGGGGAAGCCCCAGAAGTCGTAGACGAGCGGGACCGGTTCGACCGCGCCGAGCGCGAGCGGGGCCTCCTCCCAGTGGGCGGAGACCATGAGGATCGCCTGGGGGCGCGGCAGGCCGGCGGACCAGGCGGCGAGTTCGCCGGGCCAGACCGGGTCGTCGGCGAGGGGCGGGGCGCCATGGCTGAGGTAGAGCGCGGGCATGCGTTCCTGGGTGGCGGTGGACATGGCGGCTTCCTCCGGACGGAATTACTTGAAGTCTAAAACTCCTGAGGAAAAAAGTGTACGCCGAACTTGTTTAACATTCAAGGAGAGCTCTCGTACAGTGGAACCCATGAACACGGCATCCCCCTCCACCACCGCCGAGGAGCCGAAGTGGCTCACCGCCGAGGAACAGCGCGTCTGGCGCTCCTACCTGCACGCCACCACGCTGCTCGAGGACCACATGGACCGCCAGCTCCAGCGTGACGCGGGCATGCCGCACATCTACTACGGCCTTCTCGTCAAGCTCGCCGAGTCCCCCGAGCGGCGGCTGCGCATGACCGAGCTGGCCATGCACGCCAAGATCACCCGATCCCGGCTCTCGCACGCCATCGCCCGGCTGGAGAAGAACGGCTGGGTCCGCCGCGAGGACTGCCCCTCCGACAAGCGCGGCCAGTTCGCGGTGCTGACGGAGGAGGGCCGGCGGATGCTCGCGCAGGCCGCGCCGGGCCATGTGGCCGTCGTACGCAACGCCGTGTTCGACCGGCTGACCCCGGAACAGCAGAAGTCCCTCGGCGAGATCATGGAGATCGTCGCCGAGGGACTTCAGCCCAACGAAGCGGGTGCGGACCTGCCCTGGCTGCGCTGAGCGGTTCGCTCAGTCACAGCGGGGCAGGCCCTGGGTCGTACGTACGGAGCGTCCCCGTCCCCGTACGTACGAGACCCGGAAGGGGTACGACCCGACGGTCGTCGTCAGTGGGCGACGACCGGCACCTGGAACTCGTCCTCGATCGCCTCACCGGAACCGGCGACCGCGTGGTCCTCCGGCTTGCCGGCGGTGACCAGCGTCACCACGATGACCGCGGCCAGGACCAGCATGCCGACGGCGAACCAGATCGCGTTGGTGTAGCCGTGCACCTGACCCTCCAGCGCCACCAGCCGGGCCTGCGCCGGGGAGGCCGCGGAGCCGATGTGGTCGGCGACGTAGGTGGTCGTGGCGGACGCGGCGATCGTGTTCAGCAGAGCCGTACCGATCGCGCCGCCCACCTGCTGCGAGGTGTTGACCATCGCGGAGGCGACACCGGCGTCCCGGGGCTCGACGCCCAGGGTGGCCAGGGACATGGCGGGCATGAACGCCGTACCCATGCCGAGACCGAGCAGCAGCATCGCGGGCAGGATGATCGAGGCGTACGACGAACCGATCTCCAGCTGCGTCATGAGCAGCATGCCGACCGCGGCGACCAGGAAGCCGGGGCCCATCAGCATGCGGGCCGGCAGCCGGGTCATCAGGCGGGTGCCGATCTGGGTGGAGCCGACCATCATGCCGACGATCATCGGCATGAAGGCGAAGCCGGTCTTGATCGGCGTGTAGCCCTTCACGATCTGCAGGTAGTAGGTCAGGAACAGGAACGTGCCGAACATCGCGATGATCGCGATACCGAGCGAGAGGTAGATGCCGCCGCGGTTGCGGTCGGTCACCACGCGCAGCGGCAGCAGCGGGGCCTTGACCTTGGCCTCGGTGACGACGAAGGCGAGCAGCAGGACCGCGGAGGCGACGAACATGCCGATGGTCACCGAGTCACCCCAGCCGTCGGACTCCGCGCGGGTGAAGCCGTAGACCAGCGCGACCAGGCCCAGAGTGGAGAGCAGGACGCCCGGGATGTCGAGGGGGTTGCGGTTGCGGCCGCCCTCGGGCTCACGGATGACGAAGTACGCGCCCAGCGCGGCGGCGATGGCGAACGGGATGTTGACGAAGAACGTCCAGCGCCAGTCCATGTACTCGGTCAGCACACCGCCGAGGATGAAGCCCACCGCACCGCCACCACCGGCGATGGCGCCGTAGATGCCGAACGCCTTGGCGCGCTCCTTGGCGTCCGTGAACATCACGGCCAGCAGGGAGAGCGCGGCGGGCGCGAGCAGCGCGCCGAAGACGCCCTGGAGGGCGCGGGCGCCGAACATCATGGCCTCGTTGGTGGCCGCGCCACCGAGCGCGGAGGCACCGGCGAAGCCGATCAGGCCGACGACGAAGGCGTTCTTGCGGCCCCACAGGTCGGCTATCCGGCCGCCGAACAGGAGCAGACCACCGAAGGCGAGGGCATAGGCCGTCACGACCCACTGCCGGTTGCCGTCGGAGATGCCCAGGTCGGTCTGGGCGGAGGGCAGGGCGATGTTCACGATGGTCGCGTCGAGGACGACCATCAGCTGGGCGAGCGCGATGAAGATGAGCGCCTTCCAGCGGTTGGGGTCGCCGGTGCCGGCGACCGAACCGGGAGCCTTGGAGGCTGTTTCAGACATGGGTGTACCCACTTCGGGACTTCGTGACGGAAAAACGCAGTGACAAGGGGACGGTCCGTCTTCGGTGACGGCCGGTGAACGTCGAACGTCGTGACAAGGACTGCTGTGGCGCTCTGAAGTAATCGGTGCGGTGGCGCTGTGACTAATCGGTGCGGTGGCGTGCTCCGCACTGGTCGGTGCGGTGGCGCTCTGTACTAATCGATGCTGTGGCGCTCTGTACTAATTGATGCGGTGGCGCTCTGTACTAATCGGTCAGGCCTGGCGCAGGTCCTCCATGGTCATGGCCGAGCCCGGCAGGACCGAGCGGGCGGGGGCCCGCAGCCCGTCGAGGAAGAGCTGAAGGTGACGGTGGACGAACCGGTCGACGTTGAGGCAGTCGGTGCCGGCCAGGGGCCGGCTGAGCTGCGCCACGGCGACCGTCAGGTCCCCGACGCCGATGTCCGTGCGGAGCTGTCCGGCCGCCTTGGCGCGGTCCATGAGCTCCGCGATGAGCTCCTCGCACCGCACGCGTGCGGCCTCCAGGTCGGGGTGGTTCTGGTCGAAGGTGCTCTGGACCATCGGGCACAACGCGCTGACCCGTTCGTCGGCGGAGGTGTGCACGAAGCGTTCCAGAGCCTCGAAGGCGTCCCCGGTCTCGGCGAGCGCGAGCTCGGCCGCCTCCGTCGTCCGGTCCATGACGGAGCAGACGACCTCGCGGACGAGCGCGTCCCGGTCGGGGAAGTTGCGGTACACCGTGGCGTTGCCGACGCCGGCGCGGCGGGCGATCTCGTCGAGCGGCACCTCGGGGCCGAACTCGGTGAACATCTCCCGGGCGGCGGTGACGATGCGCTCCCGGTTGCGCAGGGCGTCGGCGCGGGGCCGGGTCACCTTCTTCTGCACAGTGGTCGCGGTCACGGCGTACTCCTCGGACAGGGGGTTGGCGATCCGGGGAAGGCTTCCCCGTTTCGCGCGGACACAGGTCTAAACGGGGAGACGCTCCCCGGTTATTTCGGGTTGAGGGAAAGATTTCATGTGACCTGAATCACAAGACGGTCGGAGAGAAACCCACGTTCGGCCTCTCCAGCGAGCGCCCACCCCACCCGCGACACAGGGTGATCGGAAGGGTGCAGCCCGTGGACCTGCGGCTGCCGGGGACGGAAGAGGGCCGTGCATGCAGCAGACCAGCCGGATACGACCGCGCCGCCTCGCCTCCCTCGCCTCCGTCACCGCGCTGACCCTCGGCGTCTGCACCTCGGCCGGCACCGAGCACCTCGCTCCCCCGCCCGCGCCCGCGGGAGCCGGCCCCGTCGCGCCGGCCCGCACCTCCGCCCACGGCCCCTGCATGATCCGCGGCGGCACCGCCGTCCAGATGTCGGAGGGCGTGCCCACCCCCGGCGGCTACTCCCGCTCCACCGGCACGGTCCGCGCCCTCACCCTGATGATCGACTTCTCGGACGCCCCGGGCCGCGGCCGCGCGCTCGACCGCTTCGAGGAGTTCTTCCCGCAGACCCGCGACTGGTTCCGCACCAGTTCCTACGGCCGTCTCGACTACCGCGCCGAGACCCCGGTCCCCGGCTGGCTGCGCATGCCGAAGTCCTTCGGCTCCTACGGCATAGAGCGCGGCGCCCCCTTCGACCCCGGCTACCGGGAGCTGGTCCGGGACATCGTGGCCGCCGCCGACCCGAAGGTGGACTTCCGCTCGTACGACTTCCTGAACGTGCTGGTCACCCCGAACGCCGGGCCCTCCGCGCTGGACACCGTCCTGTCGGTGACCTTCGCCGGGAACCCGGACGCGCCGGTGGCCGACGGGGTGCCGGTGGCCAACGCGTCCTTCGTGTACTCCCGCCAGGACGACGGCTCCGGTTCCTTCCCGCGCACCGGTTACCGGGTGCTGCCGCACGAGAACGGCCATGTCTTCGGCCTGCCCGACCTCTACACCGCCGAGGGCGGCGGCGCGGTCGGCCACTGGGACATCATGAGCGAGGACTGGGGCGCCAACAACGACCTGCTCGGCTGGCACAAGTGGAAGCTGGGCTGGCTGGACCCCTCCCAGGTCAGCTGTGTGACCACGCCGGGCACCACCGAGTACACGCTGACCCCGCTGGCCCGCTCCGGCGGCCCCAAACTGCTCTTCGTGCCGGTCAGCGGCCGCACCGGATACGCCGTCGAGCTGCGCACCCGCGACGGCAACGACGAGGCGGTGTGCCGGCCGGGCGTGCTGGTCTACCGGGTCGACGCGGACGTGGACACCGGCATGGGCCCGGTCTCGGTCTACGACTCCGAGCGCGACAGCGGCGGCTGCACCCGCAGCCCCAACGTCCACGCGGAACTCTCCGACGCGCCCTTCACCCCCGGCGAGGACTTCGAGGACCGGAGGAAGGGCATCCGGATCAGCGTGATGGGGACGGATCCGGCGGAGGACTACCGGGTGCGGGTGACGCGGAGGTGAGTGGGCGGGGTACGGGGATCCGGCCGGGGATTGCCGGGTGCGGGTGACGCGGAGGTGGTGGGCGGGGCGCGGGGATCCGGCCGGGGATTGCCGGGTGCGGGTGACGCGGAGGTGGTGGGCGGGGCGCCGGGATCCGGCCGGGGGCTACCGGGTGCGCGGGCCGGGGCGCCGGGATCCGGCCGGGGATTGCCGGGTGCGGGTGACGCGGGGGTGAGTGGCCGGGGCGGACCGGGATTACGGTAGGCCTTCCCGCGACCGCCGTACCGGAGAACCGATGCCCGCGAAGACCACCACGGACCACCCGGCCGCCCTGGCTTCGGCCGGCTCCGCCGCCGCACCGGCCGAGGCGGTCACCCCGCTGATCCGCGGCGTCGCCGTGCTGCGGGAACTGACCGAGGCGGGCGGCACCCTCAGCCCGAGCGCCCTGGAACGCGCGACCGGCCTCGCCCGCTCCACGATCGACCGCATCACCTCGACCCTGGCCCGGATGGGACACGTCCGCGTCGACGGCCGTGACGTGGTCCTGACCCCCCGGCTGATGGAGCTCGGCAACGCCTATCTGGCGGCCCTGCGGCTGCCGGCACTGCTGGACGCCCGGGCCGACCGACTCGCCGACGAACTGGACGAGTCGGTGTCCCTCGCGGTCGCCGACCGCGACGGCATCCGCTTCATCCACCAGAACACCCGCCGCCGCGCGATGTCCCTGAGCTTCCGCATCGGCGACCTGCTCCCGGCCGAACGCACCGCGCCGGGCGCCCTGTTCGCGACGGAGTGGACGGCCACCGACTGGGCCGGCTGGCGCGCCCGCCGGGCGGCGGACCCCGAGGACCGCGGCTTTCCCGCCGTACCCCCGCGCGAACAGGCCGCCCCCGCCGCGCAGTTCGAACGGCGGGTACGGCAGGCGGGCGCGGACGACTGGGCGCTGGACGACCAGTTGATCGAGCCGGGCCTGGTGGCCGTCTCGGTTCCGGTACGGGACCCCCGTACCGGCCGGATCGCGTGCGCGGCGAGCGTCGTGAGCCACACCAGCCGGCACACCGCGGCGGGCCTGCGCGAGACGCTGCTGCCGCGGCTGCGGGCGGCGGTGGCGGACATGGAGCGGGAGTTGCGGGAGGCGCCGTCCGGCGACACGGAGCCGCCGCCCTGCGATCTGGCCCTGTGGACCGGGGCGTCCAAACAGGAACTGGGCCGGGAGTTCATCGAGTCCCTGGCCCGCGGACTGACGGTGCTGACCGCCTTCGGCGAGGGCCGGGCCTCCCTGACCCTGACCGAGGTGGCCAAGGCGACGGGCCTGGCGCGGGCGACCGCGCGCCGAGCGCTGATCACCTACGAGCACCTGGGACTGGTGACGGCGACCCCGCACCGCACGTTCACGCTCACACCGCGGGTGCTGTCCCTGGGCTTCCCGCCGCTGTCACGGACGTCGCTGCCCCGGATCGCCACACCGCACCTCGCGGAACTGGCCGCGCGCATCCACGAGTCGGCGTCCCTGGCGGTGCTCACGGCCCCCGGCGTCTCGGGGCACGAGATCCAGTACACGGCCCGGGTGGCCACCCAGCGCGTGATGAGCGTGAACCTCGCCGTCGGCACCCGGCTGCCCGCGTACGCCACCTCCATGGGCCGCGTCCTGCTGGCCGGACTCCCCGCCCCACAGCGGGAGTTCGGCGAGCTGCGCCCGCTGACCTCCCACACCCTGACGGACCCCGAGGCGCTCACCCGGGTGCTCGACGACGTCCGTGCGCAGGGATACGCCCTCGTCGACGAGGAGTTGGAGGAGGGGCTGCGCTCGATCGCCGTCCCGGTGCGCGACCGCAGCGGAACGGTGGTGGCGGCGCTGAACACCGCGATGCACACCACCCGCCGGACCACCGCGGAGTGCGTCCGCGACCTCCTGCCCGAACTGAGGGAGACGGCGGCCCGGATCGAGGGGGAGCTGCGGGTGGCGGCGCGGTTCACGCGGGTGCCGGTGGTGTGAGCGGGGGGTGGGGGGCTGGGGTGCGCCCCTGTTCATGGGCCGGGGCCGGTCGGCGGTGCGCACCTGGTCACGTACGGGCCGGCAGACAGGCGCGGCGGGCCGCATGTCCGCGACGGTGAACGCGACGGCGACGGCGACGGGAAGTTCGGGCGCCGCCGGGGTCAGCCGGTGACGAGTTCCTCCGGTGTGGAGCGGGCGAGTTCGGCGAGGGTGCCGAGGGCCCGGGCCAGCACCTCCGGCGGGGGTGTGGCGAGGCCGAGCCGGACGGCGTTCGGGGCGTGGTGGTCGGGCGTGGTGAACGCGGCGGCGGGCACCACCCCGATGCCGTGCCGGGCGGCCGCGGCGACGAAGGTGTCCGCGCGCCACGGCCGCGGCAGCCGCCACCAGCAGTGGTAGGAGCGCTGCTCGCCCCGCACGTCGAACCCCTCGAGACAGCGGGCCGCGATCCGCTGCCGGGCCACCGCCTCCCGCTGCTTGGCCGCGACCAGCGCCTTGACGACGCCGTCCTGCTGCCAGCGGTGCGTGACCTCCAGGGCGAAGCGGGCCGGGGCCCAGCCGCCCGACCGCAGGGCGGAGACGATCCCGGTCGTCAGCGCGTCCGGCGCCACCACAAAGCCGAGCGTCAGACCGGGGGCGACCCGCTTGGAGAGGCTGTCGACCAGCACCGTCCGCTCGGGCGCGTAGGCGGCGAGGGGCGGCAAGTCGTCCTGGAGAAAGGCCCAGATGGTGTCCTCCACCGCGACGATCCCCAGCCGGTTCAGCACCTCGGCGAGCCGCTGGACCCGCTCGGCGGGCATGGTGAGCGAGAGCGGGTTGTGCAGCCTCGGCTGGACGTAGACGGCGTGCAGCGGAGCCGCCGCGTGGGCCTCGGCCACGGCCTGCGGGACCAGTCCGGACTCGTCCATGGCGAGCGGGACCAGGGTGATGCCGAGACCCGAGGCGATGGCCTTGACGGCGGGGTACGTCAGCTCCTCGACGCCGAGCCGGCCGCCCGGCGGCACCAGGGCGCTGACGACGGCCGAGATCGCCTGTCGTCCGTTGCCCGCGAAGAGGACCTGGGCCGGGTCCGGGCGCCAGCCGCCGCGGGTGAGCGTGTCGACGGCGGACTCCCGCGCGGCCGGGAAGCCGACGGTGCCGACCGGCCGCAGGGCGTGTCCGAGGACGTCGGGCCGCAGCAGCCCGCCGAGCGCGTCGGCGAGGAGCGCGTTCTGCTCGGGTACGACCGGATAGTTGAGCTCCAGGTCGATACGGCCCCCCTCGGCGGGCTCGGTGAGGGCGGGGGCGGACACCGCGGACTCGGCGGGCACCGCGCGGACGAAGGTGCCGCGCCCCACCTCGCCCACCGTCAGGCCCCGGCGCCCCAGTTCGCGGTACACGCGGGCGGCGGTGGAGCCGGCGATGCCGTGCTGCCGGGCGAAGGCGCGCTGCGGGGGGAGGCGGTCGCCGGGGCGCAGGGCGCCGGACCTGATCTCCGCGGCGACGGCGTCGGCGACGTTCTGATAGTCGTTCACGACCCTCCACCCAACCACGGCATTGCACCGAGCGCAATATAAGATTGCACCGAGCCAATCGACAGTCCTAAGCTCCGAGCAATACAGCGGCGGCAGCGGGACGGGGGCTCTCATGATCGAACCGAGTGGGCTGATCGGCGTGACGGTGGTGGCGCTGGGCATGGTGCTCACGCCCGGCCCGAACATGATCTACCTCGTCTCCCGCAGCATCACCCAGGGCAGACGGGCGGGCCTGGTCTCCCTCGGCGGCGTCGCGCTGGGCTTCATGGTCTACCTGCTCGCCGCGAACCTGGGCCTGTCGGTCGTCTTCGCCGCGGTGCCGGAGCTGTACCTCACGGTCAAGCTCGCGGGCGCGGCCTACCTCGCCTACCTGGCCTGGAACGCCCTGAGGCCGGGCGGGGTCTCCGTCTTCGCACCGCAGGACGTACCGCCCGACTCGCCACGCAGGCTGTTCACGATGGGCCTGATGACGAACCTCCTGAACCCGAAGATCGCCATCATGTACGTCTCGCTCATCCCCCAGTTCATCGACCTGGACCGCGGCCACGTCCTCCTCCAGGGCCTGCTCCTGGGCTCGGTCCAGATCGTGGTCAGCGTCGCGGTCAACCTCTGCCTCGTCCTCGCGGCCGGCGCGATCGCCGTCTTCCTGGCCCGCCGCCCCTCCTGGCTCAGGGTCCAGCGCTACGCCATGGGCACGGTCCTGGGCACCCTGGCGATCTCCCTCGCCATCGACACCTCAACCCCGCCCAAGCCGAACTGACGCCCCGCCCACAGCCCCCCGACGCCGGCCACGGCCCCCACACCACCCGCTACACTGTCGCCGGTGGCATCACGCACGCCACACCCTCGCCTTCGTAGCTCAGGGGATAGAGCACCGCTCTCCTAAAGCGGGTGTCGCAGGTTCGAATCCTGCCGGGGGCACAACGCGTTACCGCTCTGGCCTGGGGTTTCTCCCCTAGGGAGGGGTTTTAGTCGGCCCCGGACTCCTCGTCCGGGGCCGTTTGCGTGAGCGGACGGATCGCCAGGCTCCGGTATTTCTGCCTAAAGATCAGCACCATCCGGCACGCGCTTCGGTCGGGATCCTCCGCATCGTCGGGCTCGGGCTCCGCTTCGAGTGCGGCGTTCTCGGGGAGGTCTTCTCGGAGAGGCCGTCTCCAAGACGCGGATGCGGTCAGGAACCGCAGCACCCCGGCCGGACACCTATCAGGCTGACGCGGAGTCGACGCGGGCTCCCGCGGCTGTTCCCGGCCGGCGTCATACCGGGCCGAGTTGACAGTCGATGCGGCTGATCAGCTCGGTGCGACGGGCGCGCAGCTCGGTGGGGGCGCAGGTGACGGCGATTCGGTGGGCTTCGACCAAGGGGCCGAGCTCGGGTGGGGGCTCGACCACGCCGGAGAAGAGCGGCGCCATCCACGCGGCTGTCGGCGCCTGCGCCTCCACTCCGCCCGGCGAGGCGGCCGGGGCGGGCGGGAGGTGGCCGGCCTGTCCGTGGACCATGCGGGCGGTAAGGATGGCCGCCTCCCAGACGCGCATGCTCTCCAGGCGTACTTGCGAGGCCAATTCATCGCGTAGCGCGCACAGGTCGCTCCACGCCCGCTCATGCTCGCGCAAGGCATCGCCGACTCGCCGTACCAGCCAGGCATACGTCAGCCTGGCCCGCAGCAGGCCACGGCGGGCCTCGGCCGCGCTGTCCGCGTAGGGGTTGTGGGCGAGGACCTTCATCGCCACGGCGGTGATCGCGAGCACCAGCATCAGTACGGCGACCCAGCCGGGCGCGTAGCGGGCGCCCTCGACCTCCTCCGTTCCCGTGTCACGGGCCCTCAGTACCGCCCACACGGTGACCGTGGACAACACGGCGGCCAGGTAGAGGACAGGCAGGGCGAGCGAACCGAGCAAGGACAGTCCCGGGCGGTCGCGCAGAGCGTGCAGCCACTCGCGTACCCGGTGCAGCGGGGCCGCGATCGCGTGGCCGGACAGCATCAGGGCCAGGGCAAGGACGACACCGGGCAGGAAGGAGACCGTCTGCTCGGCCAGTGAGACCGTCTCCTCACTGGTGGTGAGGTACTGGAAGACCCGCATGAAGTACCACGCGTCGAACAGGGCCATGGCGGCGATGACCGGCCAGCGCAGGACCCGTATCCACATCTCGCGGCGGCGCCGGTCGTGGGCGCCGTCCTCCGCGTGGCGGGATTCGACTGCCTCGTGGGCCACTCGGCTCGTCCGGAGAGAGGCTGCGGCCTCGAAACGAGCCAGCGACTGCACCGCCTCCTCGGTCCGTGCGTGGGCGTCGATCGTACGGGCCCGGGCAGCGGCGAGTTGCTCGCGGTTGTGGCCGACGAGCTCGGCGACCTCGCGGGCCGCGCGCAGCAGCATCCGCATCTCACCGTTGTCCAGGTGTTCCGGGTCCCGTTCCGGACCGTGTTCCGCGCTTTTCACCAGGTGTCGGATGTCGCATCCACAGCCGTGGTGGCAGGGGATGCCTCGATGGGTCTGGGACATGGACGACGTCCTTTTCTGCGATGTGCTTCTCGAACGGCTGCGGGCGGAGTCGGGTCGGTCAGCGGCGCACCGTCACGGTGATTTCCACACGGCGGTTGCACGCCATGGCCGCGTAGTCCGGTACGCCGTCGTGGTACTCAGGAGTGCAGCTGGGCCGGTCGTCGGAGTAGCCACGGGCGGACGCCACCGCGGTCCCGCGCTCGGCGAGGGCGGACCGGACGGCCAGCGCGCGGGCCAGCGAAAGCTGCCTGCCGTGCTGTTCGCTGCCGCGTGAGTCGGTATGGCCGGAGACGGCGACCGAGACGGGATCGAGGTCGTCGATGCGCCGGGCGGCGTCGTCCAGCGCGCTCTGTGCCGACGGGGACAGCTCCGCGCTGTCGGTCGCGAACAGTACGGAGCCGGGCAGGATGATCGTGGTGGTCCGCCCGGACCGCTGCTCCGCGACGGCCGGGAAAGTCACCTCCGGTTCCGTCTTGCCGGCCCAGGTGTTCCTTCCCGCCTGGCGGACCCGGGCGGTGGCGGCCACCTCGCAGGAGGAGGCGCCGGTCGCGTCGCACACCTTGCTCCAGAAGGTGGTCAGCCAGGCGGTCTGCGGAGAGGACGGCGCCTCGCCCCGGGCAGCATGGCCTATGCCCACGAGGGTCACCTCGGTGCCCGTCAGATCGGGCAGTTCGCCTGCCTTGCGACAGCGCTCCACCGCCGCCTTGATCTCCGCCGTGCCGTCGAACCCGGCGGAGCGCAGATCGGCGCAGCCGGTGTTCGTCAGTCCGTCGGTCGCCACGACGATCCGGCGGCGGCCCCCCTGCGAGCCGAGCTGGTCGCCGGCCGCGGCGAGCGCGCCGAGCACATCGGTCCGGCCGGTGCCCGGCCCTTCGGCGGCCAGCTGCCGCAGCCGTTGCCTCAGACAGTCGCGCCGGCCGTCGCGCCGGTCCTTCTTCAGCGTGCCGTTGCCCTTCACGGGTGTGACGAATGTACGGTCCACCGCCCAGCTGACGGTGGCCCTGGTGCCGTCGAAGCCGGCGGCGGACAGGGTACCGCCCTCCAATGCCGAGGGCGCGAGTTCCCGAGCGGCCAGCACAGTGGCCGCCCAGTCCGGCACCCGGTCTCCCGGCGGGGTGGTCCGGTCCGGCCGGGCGGACGGGCTGCGGTCCACGAGCACGATGGTCCGCTCCTGGGTGTCGTTCGCGCCGTCGGAGCTACGGTCCAGCCATGCGCAGGGCCGCGCTTCGGGCGTGTCGAACGCACCGCAGCCGCTGCCCGCCAGGACGGCGGTCAGCGCCAGCGCCCCGGCGAGGAGCCGGCTGAGGCGTGGCGGGGTCAAGAGGCTCACTGGGGTCTCCAATACAGGGAAATGCACATTTGTGACTGTTCTCCGGTGGAAACAGAGGAGTTACTGGAGGTCCTCGACCATTCGGTGCCAGGAGGTTCTCCGTGCCCAGTTCCGATCCGTCCGCCGGAAACGCCACCGCGGGAGAAGAGAAAGGTGCCGCTCTCCAGTCGGGGCTGACCGTTTACACGTCACTCCACGCGTCGGCCCAGTTCGCCGACACCAAGGTCGGCATCCTCGGTGCCGTTCAAGCGGGGCTGATGGCCACGGCTGTACCGCAGGGCGGCGTGATGCGCGAGGCGTGGGAGCGGGGCGGGCCCGGCGCCTGGGCCGCGGTGGTCCTGCTGTTGCTGCAGGTGGCGACGTTCCTGCCCGCCGTGTACTGCGTGGTCCAGGCCCTCCGCCCCCGCCTGGGGCCGCCGCCCACCCCCAACAGGTTCAGTCTGCCGTTGCTGGCCGTCGCCGACGGCACCGCTCCGCCGGCGGACGAGGCCGGTGAACGCAGGGAGATCTGGCAACTGATCCCGGTGCTCGCCCAGGTGGTGATGACCAAGCACCGGTACATCGCCAGGGGTGTCGTCTGGACGGGGCTGATGGCGGTGACGGCCGGGCTGTCCTTCCTCACCGGTCCGCTGCTGCCCTGATCCCCGCGCACCGCTGCCTCAGCCCCGGGCCGGCCGTGCCCGGGGCAGCGGCTCCGCGGGCTCTCCTCCGGAGTCCAGCTCGCCCGGCAGAGGCAGGCCGAACAACCGCATCGCATGGCCGAGTTGACGCTCGTTGGTGGCGACGAACTCGAAGAGATCCTGCGCCTGGTACGCCTTCGACTGCTTCTCCAGGAGCTTGACGAACGTGTCGACCTGGTGCTGTCGCTGCCGGAACATCTCGCCGACCTCGGTGGCCGCCTTGTCCGGCTGCTCGGCCAGCAGCACCGCCCATGGCGTCAGCCAGGCGAGCGCGTCGTCGTTCTGCGGTACCCCGGCCAACCCGCCGGCGAGGAACGCCCGCCACTTCTCGGCGACCTCGCTCAGCAGCCGTACCTGGAGCTCGGACTTCGCGTACCGGTGCTCGATGTCCTGGAGTTCCAGGGCCGCCTTGCGCTGCTGTTCCAGTACCTCCGGCGCGGGCTGGAGATAGGCGACGGTACGACAGCTCACCAGCCCGTTCTCGAAGCATTCCCCCTCCCTCAGGTGGTCGTTGACGGCGCGCTCGGCCTCCTCGGCACGGAACGGCTCGTAGCGGCGGGCGATGTCACGGACTCGCTCCGTGAGTCGTTGGGGCATGACCGCCTGATAGCCGTCGAGGGCACGGCCGAGCGTCTGGTCGTCGACGCGCCCCTCGGCGCACCAGTCGCAGCGGATCTCGACCTGGAAGCCGAACCCGTCGCCCTTGGCGGGGGTTTCGAACCTCACGATCGAGTTGCGATGCACCGACGTGATCTCCGGCACCTCGACCGTCACGGCTTCGAAGGGCGTTCTTTGCTCCGGTCGGCCGCCGAACAGACCTCGCAGCCAGGCGAACGGGCCACGACGCGATGTGCTGGTCACATCGACCACCTCTCCTCCAGAAGGGACTTGATATGCAGCGCCGTGTCGCCATCGGGGAGTTGATGACCCCACAGCCGCAGGTGGAACAGCAGCCGCTCACGCAGCCGGTCGCCCTCGACGTCCGGCTCGGGCAACTCGGCGAAGAACTCGGTCACCAGCTCGTCGAGGCCCGGTTCGTCCCCGGCCCGCTCCACCCACAGCCGCATGCAGTTCCAGCCGCACTGGCGGTGTGTACGGCTGCTGCTGAGCAGCGTCCGCCGGCTCAGCAGCAGCAGGTGCTCACGGGACCCCGGCTCCTTGAGGAAGGCGGTGACCGCTCGCTCACCACGGAATCTGCTGAGCCCCTGGAAACACTTCGCCGCGTCGTCGCGCAGCCAGTGGCGTGACGAGGCCGACCACTGGGCCAGCCGCTCCAGCACCTGGGCTCGTGATCCGGCCGCGTAGATCTCCCGTACCGCGGCCCACACGCTCCTCGTCCCCGCCCCGGCGATCCGCTCCAGACTGCTCAGCGCCTCCGCGGGGAACTTCGCCCCGATCCGCGTGCCGTACGCGGCTTGGGCACACGCCTGGAAGTCACGGCGCTGGGACCAGCGCGACAGCAGGCGCTGAACCCGGGGGGCGAGCAGCGGATCGGTCACCGCCCGTTCCAGCGCCCAGGCCGCCGCGAACCACCGCCGTTCGGCGTGTTCCCCTCGTTCGGATGCCCAACGTACGAGCAGTTCCTCGTGTACGTAGGCCCAGTCGAAGGTCGCCAGCAGACCGACCGTCTGAGCGGCGGACACCCGGATGTCCTCCTCGCCCCGGACGACGAGGCTGTCCAGCCACTCCAGCAGGGGGCCGCGGGCCCCGCTGTGGTCATGCCACAGCACCTCCAGGACCGCCTCACCGAGACCGGGCTGGCTGACCCGCACCAGGCACTCCGGGTGCCGGGCCCCGACCGGTTGCCCGGTCCGGTCGGTGAACTCCACGTCGGAGTGGTCGAGCCAGTCCCGCACGCTCTCCTCGAACAGCGGCATCGCCGGGACCGAGGAGGGTGAGCG
Organism: Streptomyces sp. NPDC034103; assembly: GCF_055575395.1. NCBI lineage: Bacteria > Bacillati > Actinomycetota > Actinomycetes > Kitasatosporales > Streptomycetaceae > Streptomyces > Streptomyces sp. NPDC034103. Next base: position 239,876 of record NZ_JBVISS010000007.1, read on the forward strand.
CACCCCGTGCAGCAGCTCCGCAAGCCTGTGGGACTCCCGGCTGACCCGGCTCAGCGTCGTCCCGTCGAGCACCACACAGGCCAGCAGGAACGCGTGCGACCACAGGGACAGCTGCTGCCTTCCTGCCCCGTCGGCCGCATTCTTCTGCGGCGGTCCGAGGAGCCTCACCGCCTTGGCCCGCAGCTCGGCTCCCAGCCCCTGCACGATCTGGTCGATGTCGTCGCCGTCACGCACCCGCCGCGCCAGCTGACCGGCCAGCCCGGCGACCTCGGCCATGGACCTGCGCCCGCGCAGGTCCTCCCGCAGGCCGTCGTGCTCCAGCAGTTTGCGGCAGTCCAGCGGCCGGTCGGCGAGCAGCACCGTCAGATGCCGCTCCAGCACCTGGAACGGTGTCCCGTCCGCCACCTCGTGCTCGACCACGTGCCCGGTCAGACCTCCGACCGGAACGTGGTCGTCGACGATGATCACCAGTGGGGAACGGCCGTACGTCGCTGCTCGCAGCCGTATGAGCAACTGCGGGCGCAGTTCGTTCGCCCACTCCGTGCCGTCGCCCTCGATGACGTGGCCCCGGCTCGGCTGAAGGCCTCTTTCGTCGGTCACCAGCCGACGCACGCCCGCCTGCGAGTCCAGGACGACGACGCCGGTGTCCATCGCCTGCCGCACGGCGAGCAGTGCCGTGGTGTAACGCCCCGAGCCGGGGGCCCCACGCAGCACCGCGACCCCGTGTCTGGTCAGGTGGTCGACCAGAGCGGTGTGCGTGGCCGGTGCCACGTACAGCTCGCGCAGCCGGTCCAGGTCGTCCTCCGGGACCCGGCCGTCGACAGGGTCGACGGCCGGAGTGCCGTAGTAGTTCTTGTAGATCGTCCCGGCCGCGTCACCGCTGCCGAAGCCGACGGCTCTCGCCTTGACTCCCCCGTCGACGACGGTCTGCGCCAGGCCGCGTTCCCGCAACTGCCGGATGTGATCGACCTGTTCGTCGGTCGCCTCCGTGCCGGCGGGTGTGGACGCGGCCTCCTCCTCGTCGGCGGACGGCTCAGCCGGAAGCGGGTCCATGTGTTCGTTCACGGGTTCGGTCTTGTCGTCCATGTCTCACGCACCATCACCCGTAGTACTTCTTGTGCATGGTCCTGGCCGCGTCGCCGCTGCCGAAGTGGAAGACGCCGCCCTTGTTCTTCTTCACCACGTTGGTGGGCGCGGGGGCCGCGGCCTCCTCCGGCTCCGGGTCGGCCACGAGCGGCTCCAGCTCCTCCCGGCCGTGCTCCGGTACGTGGATCCAGCCGTAGCCGCTGAACTCCTTCTGGTGAACGTGCACCCTGACGTACCGGCTCGGATCCAGGCCCTGGCCCTCGCCTCGAAGCCGGACCACGTCCTGGTAGATCCGGTCGGAGACGATCAAGGCGAGATCGGTCGAGCCGAGGGCCTCCAGCACGCGCTTCAGCTGGGGCGCGTTGAGATAGCGGGCCACGGAGACGGGGGCGGGCCCGCTGTAGCCGAGAGCGGCCGTGCGGGCCACGCCGAAGTCGATGGCGAGCCGGAGCCTCATCCGCTCTTCTTCGGCGCGGTTGGCGTTGCGCTCGCCGAGCCGGACGGCCAGGTTCCGTACAAAGGCGCCAAGTACCACCGGTTCCTGGGTTTCGAGCGGCAGGACGGCGAATTCCTGATCGCCTTGCGGCTGGCGTTCCCAGGCCGTGCGGTCCAGGCCGCTGAGCACCGCCGCCTCTTCCAGCACCCGCACCAGGTCGGCTTGGAAGGCCTCCTGGCTCGGGGTGTCGAGGCGGCTGTACTTCTCCACGTCGGCGGCCATGCACAGATGCCGTGTGATGATCTCCTGCGAATGTGAAGGCGAATGCGATTGCGATGTCATGGACTCGGTCACCCGTCTGCCTTGGTCGAACGAGGTCGGGCGTCAACTGTGCGCCCGGAGGCGGGGAACACCGAGTGGGTCGTAGAAATACGGTTTTCGGCAGGCGGTGCGGGCGACGCCCCTGTTACGGAACGGCCGCGGGCAGCTGGGCGATTTCCCGCAGCCGGTTCACATCGAGGACAGTGGTGCGGCGGTAGCCGGTGGTGATGAGTTCGTCTCTGCGCAGTTCGGCGAGCGCCTTGTGGATGGTGACCTCCGCCGAGCCGGTGAGCGCGGCCAGTTCCGGCTGGGTGAGGTCGACCCCTATGACCAGCCCACGCGGCACCGGATGCCCGTACGAGGTCGCCAGCTCGGCGAGCACGCGAGCAAGCCGCACCTTGACCGGATACCCCCCGAACTCCACTCGCCGTTGGTTCGACCAGCGCAGCCGCTGCACGACGATCCGGTTGACCGCGCGCGCCGCCTCGGGGTGGGCTTCGAGGAACACCCGGAGGTCGGACTCGCGGACGATGCTGGCGACGATCTCTCCGCAGGCGGTGACCGTGGCCGACCTCGGCGCACCGTCGTCCATGGCGGCCATCTCGCCGACTATGTCCCCTCCGACCCGGATGGCGAGCAACGCCTCGTGGCCGTTGTCCAGGCGAGCGGTGACCTTGACGAATCCGGAGCGCAAGAGCACCACATGGTTGGAGAAATCGCCCTCGCGGATCAGGATGTCCTCGGACAGGTAACGGCAGCGGGTACCGATCCCGAGCAGCTTGGTACGGACAGGTTCCGACAGGCCACCGAGGAAGCTGCGGGCGGGCCACCCCTCCAGGCCCTGGGATGGGGACTGCGGCGTCAAGGGCGCTCCTCTCCTTCTCCGCACCACTTTGATCTGCTTCTGATCCGTGCGAATCAGCTGTTCCAGAGAAGCAGTTGTCAGGGGACCAGGGCAGAGTGCGCGGAGGGTCCACTTGATGCGCTGGGCGCGCGCCAGGGGCGCACACCAGGACGATGAGCGCCCATGCAGCAGCCTCGACTACTACGCGGATGCCGGCCGACGGGGAGGGGGCGTGAGCGAGATCAGCGTTCCGGACGGATGGCAGACAGTACGCTGAATCCAGCGGGATCGGGCCCGCAGCACAGTGTCCGGGAGGTGCTTCATGACGGCCGAGATGGTGGCCCCGGCATGGATGCATGAGCAGATCACGGCGGAGGAGTACGACTCCTGGTCCGAGGAGCAGTGCGCCGGTATCGAGGTCGTGGACGGGATGGTCGTCGTGAGTCCGAGCGCGTCCAAGCGGCACAACCGGCTGGCTCGGATTCTGGCGAACGCCCTGGATGCCGCCGCGGGCCCGGAGTGGAACGCGGACACGGACTTCGACGTCCGGCTTCAGGACGTCCCGCTCACCAATCGCCGCCCGGACGTCATCGTGTACCGCGCAGACACGATCGACATCACCCCCACTCGCCCTGAACACGTGCTGCTGGTCGCCGAGGTGGTGTCGCCGGGCTCGGAGACCACCGACCGGATCGTGAAGGTCGACCAGTACGCCAAGGCAGGCATTGCCTTCTACTGGCGGATCGAGCAGGCCGTGACAGGCGTTCCTCTCGTGTACACCTACGTTCTCGACCCCGCGACGAAGACCTACCGGGACGGAGACGTCTTCACCGGCGTCCTCAAGGTCGCGGCCCCCTTCCCGGTGGAGGTCGACCTCGGCCAGGTCTGACCATGCAGTGCTTGGCGGTCGGCGCCACGTGAGCGGACTGCCCGATGCAGGGCGGCATGAGCCGGATCAAGTGGCTCGCCGCGCGTTCCGCCCAAGGGAATCAGCACCTGCCGGGGCACCTCCGTTCGGCCTCGGACTCTCGTCCGGGGCCGTTCGTGTGCGGGGGGGGGGGGCACCTCGTGGGGTGCGGGGCCGTGGGGGCGAGCGCACGGCCGGGGTCACCCGCTCGGTCCAACATGCGCTCGGTTCCCCCGGCTCCTACCGTGGACGAGTGAACGGTTGTCCTGCCCCGGCTAACCCATGGACGCCCCCGCGACCCCCCGCCTGGTGTCTGTGGGCACCGGCCTGACCCGCCGGGCGGGCGCGCGGCCAGGCACCGGCCTGACCCGCCGGGCGCGCGGGCCTCCCGAACCGTGGCCGGCCGCCCGACCAGGTCGTCGGCGCCACCGCTCCCGTCCCGTCCCGTCCCGACCCAAGAAACCGGGCCCACCATGTGCCGCTGGATCGCCTACTCGGGTACGCCCATCCTTCTCAGTCAGGTCCTGTTCCAGACGGAGCACTCCTTGATCGACCAGAGCCTGCACTCCCGGATGGGGGTGGAGACCACCAACGGCGACGGCTTCGGGATCGGCTGGTACACGCCGGACACGGACACCCCGGCGGTGCTGCGGGACGTCGGACCCGCCTGGAACAACCGCAACCTGCTGGAGGTCGCCCACCACGTGCGCTCGGGTCTGTTCTTCGCCCACATCAGGGCCTCGACCGGGACCGCCGTCCAGCAGACCAACTCGCACCCCTTCCGCAGGGGGCGCTGGATGTGGATGCACAACGGGGCGATCAGGGACTTCCACCGGCTGAGGCGGGATCTCGCTCTGGCCGTCGATCCGGCCCTGTATGCCGACATCGAGGGTTCTACCGACTCCGAGCTCATGTTCTTCCTGGCCCTCACCTTCGGCCTGACGGAGGATCCTCCCGGTGCCGTGGCGCGCATGGCGGGCCTGGTCGAGGAGGCGGGGCAGAACCACGGCATCCCCGACCCCCTGCAGATGACCCTCGCGGTGGCCGACGGCGAGCGCCTGTGGGCCTTCCGATACTCCACCGAGGGCCGCTCACGGTCGTTGTACTTCAGCACCAAGGTGGACACCCTGCGCGCGCTCCATCCGGACGCGGCATTCCTGCGGGACATCTCCGACGAGACCCGCCTGGTCGTGTCGGAACCGCTGGGCGACCTCCCCGGCGCCTGGAACGAGGTGCCGGAGAGCAGCTACGGCGTCATCCAGCCGGGCCGGGACGTGCTCGGCCCTTTCCGGCCCGCTCCGCCGGGGGAACAGGTCCGGGGCTGACCCGCATGCCGGCCCCCAGCCCGCGAGGATGGTGAGACGCCGTGGCCGAGGCCCGCGACAACACCCGAGGACCGACCGTTCCGATCGTTCCGGCCGTGCCGTCCACCGATCCCCTGGGAGACCCGTTCCTGCGCATGCGGTTCGCCGTGCCCGCGCGGCCCACGACGTTCCTGCGGCGCCGGCGGCTCCTCCAGCACCTCGACCAGGCTTCGCGTACACCGTTGACCCTGGTCAACGGGCCGGCCGGCGCCGGCAAGACCCTGCTGGCCGCCGACTGGGCGGCCGGACTGCGGCTGCCGGTCGCCTGGCTCGCCGTCGAGGAGGGGGACCGGCGTCCCGGGGTCTTCTGGGCCTACGTCCTGCAAGCCCTGCGCGGTTGCGGTGCGCCGGTGTCCGACGTGGTCGGCGCTCCCGCGGACGCGGCCGGGGTGGACCAGAAACTGCTGGCGACCCTCGCCGCCGAACTGAGCGAGCGCGACCGGCCCGTGGTCCTCGTGCTGGACGAGTACAACCGCGTGACCGCCCCGGAGGTGGCGGAGCAGCTGGAGTTCGTCCTGCGCCACGCCGGGCACGGCCTGCACCTCGTGCTCGTCACGCGCACCGAACCCCTGCTTCCGCTGCACCGCTACCGGACGGCCGGTGAGCTGACGGAGATCCGTGCCGCCGAGTTGGCCTTCACCCCCGAGGAGGCCCTCGCGCTGCTGGAGCTGCACGGTCTGAGCCTCCCGGTCGACGCCGCGGGCGCCCTGGTGGACCGCACCCGGGGCTGGGCCGCCGGTCTGCGGCTGTCGGCCCTGGCGGCGCGGGAGAGCGCCGACCCGGAGCTCTACCTCAAGGAGTTCGAGGCGGACCGCACCACGGTCGCCGACTTCCTGCTGGCCGAGGTCCTCAAGGGCCAGCCGGCGGAGACGCAGGACCTCCTGCTGCGCGTCAGCGTCCTGGAGCGTTTCTGTCCCGAGCTCGCCAACGCCCTGGCCCTCAGAGCCGACGCCGGACCCATCCTCGCCGGGCTGCACCGCGACAACGCGTTCGTCGAGCACCTCGGGCACTCCTGGTATCAGCTCCATCCGCTGTTCCGGGAGATACTCCGGGCCCATCTGCGCGAGCGCCTGCCCGGCCTGGAACCGGAACTCCACCGGCGGGCCGCGCGCTGGCTGCGGCCGCAGGGATTCCTGCCCGAGACACTCGCCCACGGCGCCGCGGCCGGAGACTGGGATTTCACGGCGGACGCCCTGGTCGACGACCTGGCGATCGGACAGCTCTTCACCAGCCTGCGGTCAGACGATCTGGTCCAGTTGTTCTCCAACATGGAGCCCGGGGCCAGGAGCCCCGCTACGGACCTGGTGCGGGCGGCCCGCGACCTGTCCCGGTTCGACCTCGATCATGGTCTGACGAGCCTGCGCCACGCGGAGGAGCATCTGTCGGGCGACACACTCAGCCGGGCGGCCGCCCGGCTGAGCTGTGCGCTGCTGGAGGCGCTGGCCGCCCGGCTGACGGGATGTCCCCCACGGGCCGAGCGGGCGGCCGCGGCGTCCGAGGCGCTGCGGCGGGAGGTGCCGGAGGACCTCCTGCACAAGCATCCCGAACTTCCCGCTCTGCTGCTGACCCACCTGGGGTCGGCGCGGCTGTGGGCCGGACGGTTCGAGGACGCGCGCGCCGCGCTGGCCACCGTGGCGGAACCTCCCCGCGCGGCGGCCACCGCGTTGCCCCGGGAGGAGTCGTGGGCGCATCTGGCCCTGATCGACTACCTGCACGGCTGGCTCAGCCGGGCGGAGCGCAAGGCCCTGGTGGCGGTGGCCGATGCGGAGCGGGTCGGCCTGCCCCAGCCGTCCGGCTCCGGTATCGGACAGCTGGTCCTGGCCGCGGTGGCCGTCGAGCGCCACGAACTGGGCCGCGCCCAGGCCCTCCTCGACGAAACGGCGCACCTCCCGTCGGAGACGCGCGACCCGGTGGCGACAGCGGGGCGCGCCCTCGCCACAGCTCGCCTCCTGTTGGTCAGGGGCAAGGCGCGAGCCGCCGTCGAGGCCGCGGACCCGGCCGTCGCCGCGGCCGTGGCCTCACCCTGGGTGGCAGGCCATGAGGCGCTCATCGCCTCCGCCGCCCACCTGGCCGAAGGGCGGCCGGACGAAGCCGCCGAGATGCTCGAGGGCGTCTCCGGCGACCAGCCGGCGTGTGCCGTCGAGGCCGCGGCGATCCAGCTCACCGCAGGACGCCCCGGGGCGGCCATCGAGCTGCTCGACAGCATCCGCACCCAGGTCGCGACGGGTCCGGCGGTGGCTGTCAGGGCGGCGTTGGTGAGGGCGCAGGCCGCGGCCGGGGCGGGGGACACCGCCGCCGCCCGGAGGCTGGTGGCGCAGGCGCTCCTCGACGCCCGGCGCGAGCGGCTGCGGCGGCCGTTCCTGGATGCCGGACCGTGGCTCCGGCCCTTCCTTGCCACGCCCCCGCTGCGCGGGCTGGCAGCGGGCTGGCTGACGCCCGGCCCGCCCCCACGCGGCGACGGCGAGCGGTCCGGGCCGCAAGCGCCGTCCGCTGAGCTGGTGGCGGTGGAACTGAGCGGACGCGAGCGCGACGTCCTGCAACGGCTGGCCCGGATGATGTCGACCGAGGAGATCGCCGCCGACCTCTACGTATCGGTGAACACGGTGAAGACGCACCTCAAGAGCGTCTACCGGAAGCTCGCGGTGAACCGGCGCGGCGAGGCGGTGCGTCGCGCGCGCGACCTGCGGCTGCTGTGACTCCCCCGCTCCCCGCCGGCGTCCTGCCCGCGATCAGCTCACCGTGTGCCCTCGGTCCGACTCACCCGCGGCGGGGGAGGCGAGCCCCGCCCGGCGTGGCCATGGTGGGCATGCACCGGGCACCGCACGGCGACCGGGACGACGCCGGAAGGAGAGATCATGCGACCCTATCCCCCGATCGCCGATCACGGGATGGTCGGTGACCTGCAGACCGCCGCACTGATCTCCGCCGAGGGCACGGTCGACTGGCTGTGCACCCCCCGGTTCGACTCGCCCAGTGTCTTCGCCTCGCTGCTCGACCACGAGCGTGGCGGGCACTTCGGTGTCCGCGCCGACACCCCCCGGCCGCCGGTCCAGCTGTACCTGCAGGACACCGCCGTGCTGGTGACGCGCTTCCTCGCGGAGGACGGCGTCGGCGAGGTGGTCGACTTCATGCCGGTGGAGCACCCGCGGACACCCGCGGCACGGCACCGGCTGGTCCGCATCCTGCGGGTGACCCGTGGCCGGGTCCGGTTCACCCTGCACTGCCGCCCCCGCTTCGACTACGGCCGTGCCGGCCACCGGCTCGACCTCGCCGAGGACGCCATCCGCTTCGACGCACCCGGCTCACGGGCCACGCTCCAGACGCTCGGCCCGGTGGCGTGGAACGGTGACGGCGACGACGTCCGCGGCGAGGTGTCCCTCGGGCCGGGCGACTTCGCCGCCGTCGTGCTGACTCTCGGTGAACCGGGCGAGGCCCTCCCGCCCCCGCTGAGCGAGGCGCGGGTGCTGGCGCTCTTCGAGGAGACGCGCGACTTCTGGCACGCCTGGGTCCGCCGCAGCCAGTACCGCGGACGCTGGCAGGACATGGTGAACCGGGCGGCCATCACCCTCAAGCTGCTCATCTACGCGCCCACCGGAGCGCCCGTCGCGGCCCCCACCATGGGACTGCCTGAGCAGATCGGCGGCGGCCGCAACTGGGACTACCGGTACACCTGGGTCCGGGACGGCTCGATGTCGGTGGGTGCGCTGCTGGACCTCGGCTACCTGGAGGAAGCACACGCCTTCCGCGGCTGGCTGGGTGACCGGGTCCGCGCGAAGCGCACGGTCAGTGGTGAGCCCCTGCAGATCATGTACCGGATCGACGGCGACCCGGACCTGCCGGAGGAGGTCCTGGACCATCTGGAGGGCTACGAGGGTTCCGCACCGGTACGGGTGGGAAACGGCGCGGCCGGCCAGCTCCAGCTCGACATCTACGGCGAAGCCGTTCTCGCTCTGTCCCACGGGGCGGAGGACTCCGCCGTGGTGCCGCCGTACGACGGCTGGCAGTCCCTGGCCGGTGTGCTCGACTGGCTGGTCAAGGCGTGGGACCAGCCCGACGAGGGGATCTGGGAGACGCGCGGCGGGCAGAAGGACTTCACCTACAGCCGCCTGATGTGCTGGGCGGCCTTCGACCGGGGCATACGGATGGCCCGCGACTTCGCCCGTCCCGCCGACCTCGTGGGATGGACCGCGGCACGGGACGACATCCTGCGTCAGGTCATGGAGCGCGGCTGGAGCGCCGAGCGCCGGGCCTTCGTCCAGCACTACGACGACGTCACTCTCGACGCGTCCCTGCTGCTCATGCCCTCCGTCGGTTTCATCGCGCCGAACGACCCCCGCTGGCTGTCCACCCTGGACGCGATGGAACAGGAACTCGTCTCCGACAGCCTCGTCTACCGCTACGACCCCGAGGCCTCCCCGGACGGACTGCGCGGCAGCGAGGGCACGTTCTCGCTGTGCAGCTTCCTCTACGTGGACGCCCTGGCCCGGGCGGGACGGCTCGGACCGGCCCGGTACGCCTTCGACAAGATGCTCACGTACGCCAATCACGCCGGTCTGTTCGCGGAGGAGGTCGGTCCCACCGGCGAGCAGCTCGGCAACTTCCCGCAGGCGTTCACCCACCTCGCACTGATCACGGCCGCGCTCTCCCTCGACCGGCAGATGGACGCCGCCGCCTGAACAGCACTGCGAACTCGGCGAGGTGAACGGCGTGAAGCGCTGGCGGGCTCTCATGGTCCTCGGTACGGCCCAGTTCCTGATGGTCCTGGACACGTCCGTCATGAACGTGTCCATCAGCCAGCTGGTCGAGGACTTCGACACGGAGGTGACCGCCATCCAGGCCGTCATCACCCTGTACGCGCTGGTGATGGCGGCCTTCATGATCATCGGCGGCAGGTTCGGGGACATCCTGGGCCGTCGCCGCATGTTCCTCCTGGGACTCGTCGTCTACGGCGTCGGATCGGCCCTGACCGCCGTGGCGCCCACCCTGTGGGTCCTCACGCTGGGCTGGTCCGTCATCGAGGGCCTCGGCGCCGCCATGGTGCTGCCGGCCATGGCCGCCCTTGTCGCTGAGTCGTACCGCGACCGGGACCGGGCCATCGCCTACGCGGTCATCGGCGGTCTGGCCGGGGCCGGGATCGCGGTCGGCCCGCTGCTGGGCGGCTGGGTGACGACGTACCTGACCTGGCGGCTGGTCTTCGCCGGCGAGGTCGTGGTCGTCGCGGTGGTCCTGCTGTGCCGCGGGGTGATCACGACACCCGCCCCGACCGGCCCGCGCCCGCGCCTGGACGGGGTCGGCGCGGTGCTTTCCGCGGCCGGACTGGGCCTGGGTGTGCTCGGGGTGCTGCAGAGCAGCACCTGGGGCTGGGTGCAGCCCCGCAACCCTCCCTTCACCGTCCTCGGTTTCGCCCCGACGCTGTTCGTCGTCGGCGCCGGGGTGGCCGTCCTGTCCGTGTTCCGGTCCTGGGAGCGGCGGCGGGAGGAGAAGGGCGCCGACCCCCTGGTGCACCTGTCGTTGCTGGGACGGCCGGTGCTGCGGTCGGGCCTGCTGACGCTGCTGAGCCAGAACCTCATCCTGCTGGGACTGTTCTTCACCATTCCGCTGTACCTCCAGGTGGTGCAGGGGTTCGACGCCTTCGAGACGGGCCTGCGTCTGCTGCCGGTCTCCGCCACCATGCTCGTGACCTCCCTGTCCGCGTCCTCGCTGGGGCGGGTGATGGGGCCGCGCCGGGTGGTCCGGCTGGCGCTCACGGTCCTGACCGCGTCCGTGGTCTGGCTGCTGGCCACCATCGACCCCGTCATCGACGACGCGCAGTTCGCCGGTGCCATGGCCCTGCTGGGCGTGGGCGTGGGCCTGCTCGCCTCGCAGCTGAGCAATGTCGTCCAGTCCGGCGTCGGCGAGGACGAACGCAGCGAGGCCGGAGGACTTCAGTTCACGGCACAGAACCTGGGCTCGGCGCTGGGCACCGCGCTCATCGGGTCCATCCTGATCGGTGCGCTGGCGCACGCCTTCACCACGCGGGTGGGCGACGATCCGCAGTTGTCCGCGCAGACCCGTGACGAGGTCGGTGTCGCCCTGGACGCCGGGATCACCTTCGTTTCCACCGAACAGGTGCGCTCGGCGGCGGAGCGCGCCGGGTTGCCGCCGTCCCAGGTCGAGGCCGTCACCGACTCCTACGCCTCGGCCCAGCTCGCCGGTCTGAAGGCGGCGATCCTGGCCACCGGCGGTGTCGCGCTCGCCAGTTTCCTGGTCACACCCCACCTGCCGACCGCCCGGGACAGCCGTCCACGGCGGCCGGATGCCGACGCCGCGGCCGGGGCGACCGGATCGGCGCGCTGACGAGGGAGGAAGACACCCATGCCGAGGATCAGGACCGACCCGGCCGCCGCCCGCGGTGGGCGGCGGGTCCGCACGGACTACACGGGCGGCGTCTACGGCTCCCTGCTGGCGGCCTCCGTGGTGATCGGCGCGGGCTCCCTGGGTGCGTTTCCCCGCGCCGAGCTGGTGCTGCTGCTCCTGCTCACCGGCGTGGTGTTCTGGGTGGCGCAAACTGACCCACTGATCCCTGAGTCCGGGCTCCGGGCTCCGGGCGACGGTCACCTGTACCGGGTGAGGCCCAAAGGGGCACGGAAGCGGACGATCGCAGGGGTAAGGGCACGGTCCACGGTCCACCAGTCCCTGCACTGCATGGGGGAGAACAGCTCATGCACTACGAGATCCGAGTAGAGGGACACCTGTCGGAAACGCTGGTCAAGGCCTTTCCGGAGCTGGGCCATGTGGTGATGGCCGGCCAGACCGTCCTGTTCGGCCCCGTCGTGGACGAGGCCCACCTGTACGGGCTGCTGGCACGCTGCCAGTCACTGGGACTGTGCGTGGTGGAGGTACGGCGGCTGCCGGAGTGAGGGACGGGCGGCGTGCCGCGTGGACCGACACGGTCCGGGCTGACCGTGCTCGCATCGCCGCGCCGTGTCTCCTCGTCCCGCTCCGGCGACCGTCCGCCGATCACCCGTGATGGGTGATCCGGCGCCCCGGCGACCGGCGTGACCCTGGAGCGGTTCCGGTCCCTCCACGCCGCCCCTCAAGCACCGCCCCGTCGGCCGTCCGGAGCGACCGCCCGATCACCGCGAGGAGGAGCCATGACCATGTCGCGTGGTCCGGCATCGCGCACCGGACGAGAACACGAGCCCGACGGGGCGGCCCCCGAACCCATGGGCGACCCGGCGCGGACACTGGAGCGGCTCGGTCGCTCCTGGACCTGGCTGCTGGCCTCGGCGGTCGCGACGCTGGTGCTGGGTGTCCTGATACTGGCCTGGCCGGAGGCGACCCTGCACGTCCTGGCCGTCCTGATCGGTCTGCACCTGCTGGTGAGCGGGGCGTTCCGGTTCGTGGACGTCTTCGCCCGCGGCGGGCACGAACGGCTCCCGGGACTACTCCTGTCCGTGCTGTACGTCCTCGCCGGGGTGCTGTGCCTGCGCCACCCGCTCCAGACGATCGCCGCGCTCTCACTCATCGTCGGGCTCGTCTGGCTGGTGTCCGGCATCCTCACCCTCTACACGGCCCTCGCCACCAAGGACCTGCCGCACCGCGGCGTCGTCCTGGGCGCCGCGGTGCTCGCCGTCGCCGCGGGCGTCGTGGTGCTCGCGCTGCCGACCGGGTCGGCCCGCGCCCTGACCCGGCTGCTCGGCCTGTGGCTGGTCCTGCTCGCCCTGGGCGAGGCGGCGGTCGCCCTCGCGTGGCGGGCCGCCCTTCGCAAGACGCTCCTCGCGGGCCCGCACTCCGCCGCCGCCTGACACAGCGCGCCCGCCGCTCGTGGCGGGCGCGGCACACGCACCGGAACCCGCGGTCGCCTCCTCGCCCTCCCGAGCGGCGGCCGTCACGGCCGGAGCGGCACACCGGAAAGGGAGCATCCATGAACCCGGCCGCGACCCCGGATCCGGCGAACCCCGGCGGATCCCCGCACCAGGAACACGCCATGACCGTCGAGGAACGAGCGGAGTACGAGAGACTGCGCCGGCACGCGACGGTGCGCCACCGGCGGCTGCGCCAGGCCGGTTCCTCGGTCCTCCTCCTGCTGACCCTGCTGCTCGCTCCGCTGGCCGTCGTCGCGGCCTGGGTCGAGGACACGGTCACCGACACCGACCGGTACGTGCAGACCGTGGCGCCGCTGGCCTCCGAGCCCGCCGTGCAGGAGGTGGTCATCAACCGGCTCACCGACCGGGTGGTGGCCAACGCGGACATCGAGGCGGTGACGGACTCCCTCGTCAAGGCCCTCCAGGACTCCGGGGCACCGCCCCGCGCCGTGCAGGGCGCCGAGTCCCTGGAGGGTCCGCTGCGCAACGCGGTCCGCGCCGTCGTCGACCGTGTCATCACCCGCGTGATCACCGGCGACGCCTTCCAGCAGGTGTGGGAGGGCGCCAACCGGCGCTCGCACGCAGCGGTGGTGAACATGCTCACCGGAGATCGCGAGGGCGCCGTGAGCGCCGACGGCGAGACCGTCCGGCTGGATGTGGGAGAGGTCGTCGACCAGGTACGACAGCGGCTCGTCGACGCGGGGTTCGACAAGGCGGCCGCCATCCCGGACAGCGACCGGACGATCACGCTGTTCGAGACGGATAAGCTGGGCAAGGCCCAGGACGCGATGCGGCTGCTGGACGTCCTCGGCACCTGGCTGCCCGTGCTGACCGTCGCACTCGCCGCCCTCGCCGTGTGGACCGCTCCGGCACACCGGGTGATGCTGATGATCACCTCGATCGGGGTCGGCGTGATGATGGTGGTCCTGCTCGTCGCGTTCGCCGTCGTCAGACGGGTCTATCTGGACTCGGTCCCGCCCGACGCGCTGCCCACCGACGCGGCCGCCGCGATCTTCGACACGTTCCTCCGCTTCCTGCGCGACAGCACGCGCACCCTGCTGGTCATCGCTGTGATCACGGCACTGATCGCGTACCTGTACGGTCCCGGACGCCCCGCCCGTGCCGTCCGTGCGGCGGCGGACCGGAGCACCACGGCCGCCGGCCGAGGACTGCGCCGCGCCGGAGTGCACACCGGGTCCACGGGCCGCTGGCTGTCGGACCACCGGGCATGGACCGTCGGTGGCGTCATCGCGGCGGGAGCGCTGACCCTCGTGCTCTGGAACCACCCCACGGTCGCGGCCGTGGCCCTGGTCCTCGGCATCGCCGTGGCCGTACTGCTCCTCCTGGCGACCCTCGCCGCGACCGCCGAACCGGCCCACGTCGCGGCGGGACGGACGGCTCCGTGAGCCATGGTCAGGAGAGCCGGACCCCGGCCCGCGTCCCGCGGACGCACGGCGGCGCGGGGCGCGGCGGTGCTGCGGTCCCGGGCCGCTGCCCGGGTGCTGTCCCGCCTGTCGGCACTCAACGTCGTGGAGGGCGCCGTGCGCCTCGCGGCACAGGCGTTCCTCACGGCGCTCCCGCTGCTGATGACCGTGGCCGCGTTCGCCCCCGCCGGAGTGCAGGATCTGCTGGCCGACTCTCTCCGGGCGGTTCTGGGGGTGCGCGGCGAGACCCTGGAGGAGCTGCGTGAGGTCTTCTCGGCCACGGGCACGACACGGAGCACCACCGGCGCCGTCGGCGTGGTGGTGACACTGGTGTCGGCCACGGCGTTCAGCCGGGCGCTTCAGGCGGTGTGCGAGCGGTGCTGGCACCTGCCGCGTGCCCCGGTGCGGACCGCGGTCTGGCGCTGGCTGCTGTGGCTGCTCGTCTGGCTGGCCTTCCTGCTGCTCCAGGCGCCCCTGCGCGGTGGGCTCGGTGTCGGCGCGGTGACCGGACTGGTGCTGTCCCTGTGCTCGACGACCCTGCTGTGGTGGTGGTCCCAGCATCTGCTGCTGGGCGGCAGGATCGGCTGGCGGGGCCTGCTGCCGGGCGCCCTGCTGGCCGGCACCGGCACGGTCCTGCTGAGCCTGTCCGCCCGTCTGCTGGTGCCCACGGCCATGGAGCGCAGCCTGGCCGAGTTCGGCCCCCTGGGTCCGGTCTTCACGTTCCTCTCCTGGCTGATCGCCGTCTTCCTGGTGGCCGTCTCCGGTCTGGCTGTCGGCGAGTACATCGCCTCCAGCGCCTGGTACCGGACGGCGGCTCCACGACGCGGCCGTGGCGAGGGCGACGGCTGATCCGGCGCCGGAGGGCTCCGGGCGGGGCCGCCGGACCGCCGCACACTCACCCGCATCGGGTGAGGACGACCTGGCCCCGCGGTGTTCACGCTGAGGACAGCACGCAACCGCGGCCGGGCGACGCCCGGGACGGAGGAGAGACATGAGCGCGCAGACGTACCTGGCGTACGACTATCCCCTGCTGAGCGTCTTCTGGAGCATGCTCCTGTTCTTCCTGTGGATCATGTGGTTCGTCCTCCTCTTCCGCGTGGTCGTCGACGTCTTCCGTGACGACGACCTGAGCGGCTGGGCGAAGGCCGGCTGGCTGGCGTTCACCGTCCTGCTGCCCTTCCTGGGCGTCTTCGTCTACGTGATCGCCCGCGGCAAGAACATGGGCCACCGGGAGGTCGCCCAGGCGCGCGCGCAGCAGGAGGAGTTCAAGAGCTACATCCGGCAGACCGCGGCCGAGAGCCGACCGAGCAGCATCGACGAACTCGCCAAGCTGTCCGAGATCCGCGCCCGCGGCGACATCACGGACGACGAGTTCCGCAGGGCCAAGGACCTGGTCCTGGCCGGCCACGGCCCGGCGGAGCCCGCGGGCTCCCCTGCCCGGGCCGCCCAACGCTGAGCATCCGGATCACACGAAACGAGGCGCGAGATGACCGCGACACACACCGCTCCGGCACACACGGCGAAGCAGGAATGGGCCGGTGGCCTGACGGCCTTCGCGGCCGTGATGCTCTTCCTCGTCGGCCTGCTCGACATCTTCCGGGGCATCATGGCGATCGCCGAGGACGACATCTTCGTCACGACGCGCAACTACGTGTTCGAGTTCGACCTGACCGGCTGGGGCTGGGTGCACCTCGCTCTGGGCGTGGTCGCCGTGATCGTCAGCATCGGCCTGCTCAAGACCGCGACGTGGGCGCGTGTCGCCGGCGTGGTCATCGCCGGATTCGTCATCATCGCCAACTTCCTCTCCCTGCCGTACTACCCGGTCTGGTCGGTCGTGATGATCGCCCTGTCGGGGTTCATCATCTGGGCCCTGTGCGTGGTCGAGCGGGGCAACCTCTTCGACCTGTCCGAGGAGCGTCCCGTGTCCGAGGCGGCCGAGCCGCAGAGGGTCTCGTACCCGCACGGACCCGCCTGAGCCCACGGCAGCGGGGGCCTGAGACGGAGGGGAGCCGCGACAGCCCCCTGGCACCGCGCGCACGGGCCCCGGACCGATCCCGGTCCGGGGCCCGTGCGCGCGGTGTCGTCGATCGTGCCGCTACTTGAGCTCGTCCGCCGTGAAGTACTCGTCCTTGACCAGGATGTCGTAGTTGGACTTGTCGACGCTCGTCGGCTGGAGCAGGACCGCGGGAACGGCCTTGACGCCGTTCTTGTAGGCGACCGCGCTGTCCACCCACGGGTCCCGGTCGCTGAGGACGTCGTCGACGACCTCCGCGGCGGCGGTGGCGAGCCGGCGGACGTCCTTGAAGACGGTCTGGGACTGCTGGCCCGCGATGATCGACTTCACCGACTCCAGCTCGGCGTCCTGGCCGGTGACGATCGGCAGCGGCTTGGCGCCGGTGCCGTAGCCGTCGGAGGTGACCGCGGTCAGGATGCCGCGCGAGATGCCGTCGTACGGCGAGAGGACCGCGTCGAGCCGCCGGTCGCGGTACCACTTGGCGAGGAGGCCGGTCATGCGCTTCTCCGCGGTGGGCCCGTCCCAGCGCAGGGTGGTGATCTGCTCGAGCTCGGTCTCGCCGGACGGGACGACCAACTGCTTGTTCTCCAGGAAGGGTTGCAGCAGCGCCATCGAACCGTCGAAGAAGTACTTGGTGTTGTTGTCGTCGGGCGAGCCGGCGAACAGCTCGATGGCGAACGGGCCCTTGCCGTCCTCCAGGCCGAGCTTCTTGATGATGTGGCGGGCCTGCATCCGGCCGACCATCTCGTTGTCGAACGAGACGTAGTAGTCGACGTTCTTGGTGCCGAGGATGAGCCGGTCGTAGGAGATCACCGGGATCTTCGCGTCGGCGGCCTGCTGGAGCACAGCGTTCAGCGACTTGTTGTCGATCGCCGCGATGATCAGCGCGTCGACGCCGTCCTTGACCAACTGCCCGATCTGCGCGACCTGCGCCTTGGGGTCGTCGTCGCCGTAGACCAGCTTGCTCTTGTAGCCCATGTCCTTCAGGCGGTCGACGACGCTCTTGCCGTCCATGAGCCAGCGGTCGGAGGCCCGGGTCGGCATGGCGATCCCGACGGTGCCGCCCCCCGAGCCGCTCCCGGCACTGCCCTCGTTCTCCTTGCCGCAGGCGGACAGGGTCAGGGCGAGGGACGCCGCTCCGGCCAGGACGGCTCTTCGATTGAGCATGGTGATGGTTCCTTGTGCCTCTCGTCATTGAGGGGGTGACGGCTGGTCAGACCGGACTCCAGGCAGAGCCGTGCACACAGGGTTCAACGGCGAACGTTCGAAATACCGTCACACGTTCGCAAGATTGGCGTGACAGTAGGGGTAGGTGTGCAAGGTGTCAACGGTCCGAACAGGATCGGTTACAGAAACAGCATCATCGGAAGCGCTTCGAAACATTCGTAAAGATTCGATCCATCAGATGATCTTGCGTACGGACACCCGTCCAACTTGGCTACGAGGCACGCCCGCAAAGTGCCCTGCGAGCTGGGAGGTTGAGCCCCACCTCACCCCCACCCGCATCCGAATGTTTCGAAACAATTGCCGAAACCGTTGACAGCTGACAGGGACACTCCAAAACTGCCGATGACCGCGCTACTCGACCACGAGGAGGCAGGCACATGAACGACATGAACCGCATCAGTCGCAGGACGTTCGTCAGCGGTGTCGGGACCACGGCGCTGGCCGTCGCGACCGGGGTGGCCTTGCCGGGTACCGCGCACGCGGACACCGTCGTCACCACGAACCAGACCGGCACGAACAACGGGTACTACTACTCGTTCTGGACCGACGCCCCGGGCACCGTCTCCATGACGCTCGCCTCCGGTGGCTCCTACCGCACCTCGTGGCGCAACACCGGCAACTTCGTCGCCGGCAAGGGGTGGGCCAACGGCAGCCGCAGGACCGTGAGTTACTCCGGGTCCTTCAGCCCGTCCGGGAACGCCTACCTGTGTCTGTACGGCTGGACCTCGGGCCCGCTGGTCGAGTACTACATCGTCGACAACTGGGGGACCTACCGGCCGACGGGGACGTACAAGGGCAGCGTCACCAGCGACGGCGGCACGTACGACATCTACCAGACCACCCGCTACAACGCCCCGTCCGTGGAGGGCACCCGCACCTTCAACCAGTACTGGAGCGTCCGGCAGTCCCGGCGGACCGGCGGGTCCATCACCACCGGCAACCACTTCGACGCCTGGGCGCGGGCCGGGATGACGCTCGGCAGCTTCCGCTACTACATGATCATGGCGACGGAGGGCTACCAGAGCAGCGGCAGCTCCAGCATCACGGTGGCCTGAGCATGAGCCGCATGAGCCGCATGAGCCGGCCGACCCGCACCCGGCTCTCCTCCCGCTCTCTCGCCGCCCGGCTCGCGGTCCTCGCGACCGTCGCCGCCGGCACCCTCACCGTCCACGCCGAAGCCGTCCACGCCGAACCCGCCCATGCAGCCGGACCCGCGCGGGCCGCCGCCTGCACCGGCTACGTCGGTCTCACGTACGACGACGGCCCGTCCGGCAACACCCCGGCCCTGCTGAACGCGCTGCGGCAGAACGGGCTGCGGGCCACCATGTTCAACGAGGGCCAGTACGCCGCCGCCAACCCGGCCCAGGTACGCGCCCAGGTCAGCGCCGGGATGTGGGTCGGCAACCACAGCTACACCCACCCGCACCTCACCCAGCAGAGCCAGGCGACGATCGACTCCGAGATCTCCCGCACCCAGCAGGCGATCGCGAACGCGGGCGGCGGCACACCCCGGCTGTTCCGGCCACCGTACGGCGAGACCAACGCCACCGTCCGGGCGGTGGAGGCCAGGTACGGGCTGACCGAGGTCCTGTGGCAGGTCGACTCGCAGGACTGGAACGGGGCCAGTACGGACGCCATCGTGGCGGCGGCCGGACGGCTGACCAACGGGCAGGTCATCCTCATGCACGACTGGTCCGCCAACTCCCTCGCCGCGGTCCCCCGGATCGCCCGCGGACTGGCCGCCCGCGGTCTGTGCGCCGGGATGATCTCCCCGCAGACCGGCCGCGCCGTGGCCCCCGGCTGACGGACGACCGCGGTACGCGCGGATGCCGTATCCTCGCCGCACCCGCCGTGCCCGTGACCTGGGGGGTTCCAGGGTCCGCGGCCGGCACGAGGCAAGATGGGGATCCATGCGTACAGCAGTCCTGGGCGCCGCTCTCGGCGGCGCCCTCCTCCTTTCCGGCACCGCCCTCACCGCGCCTGCGGCGTACGCGGCGGAGACGGGGGTGGTGATCGAGAAGGTGTCTGTCAACGGTGGCAGGTCCATCGTGTTCGGTACCTCCCGCACGGAGTCGTTCACGATCGCGGTGACCGTCTCGGACGACTCCGGCATCAGCAAGGACCTCGCGTTCCTGGCGATCGAGCGCGAGAAGGGCGACGACTACTGGTCCTTCCACGGCGTGCCCACGTGCACCGCCACCAGCTCGACCACGTCCAGCTGCAAGCTCACCGTGCGGCTGGAGAAGGACATCGACCTGCCCCGCAACACCCTCGCGGGCCCCTGGGACGTGTACGTCCAGTTCCAGGCCAAGGACGGCGACTACTACGGCGGCGAGCGGGGCACCCACCCCGTCAAGCGCCGCGCCACCCTCGGTGTCGACGCCTCGCCCGAGCCCGTCACCAAGGGCAGGAGCATCGCCGTCACCGGCAAGCTGGCCCGCGCCGACTGGGACCGGTACGTCTACGCCGGCTACACCTCGCAGCCGGTCAAGCTCCAGTTCCGCCCGAAGAACAGCAGCACGTACACCACGGTCAAGACAGTCACGACGGACGGCACCGGCAAGCTGCGCGCGACCGTCACGGCCTCCCAGGACGGCTACTGGCGCTGGAACTTCGGCGGTACGACCACCACCGCCGCGGTCAAGGCCACCGGCGACTACGTCGACGTACGCTGATGGGAACCAGGTCGCGGAGGGTTCCCCGCAGGGTGATCGCGACGGTCCGTGAGTGGCGGGACGAGGAGGGCTGGGGCGTGCTCGACAGCCCCGAGACCCCGGGCGGCTGCTCCGGGCACTACGCCGACATCCAGAGCCCCGGCTTTCGCACCCTCTCCCCCGGCCAGCAGGTCGAGTTGGAGTGGGAGGCCCCCGGCTTCCAGCAGGACGGGTACGACTACCGCGCGGTGAGCATCGTGCCCCGTCCTGCCTGAGACCCGCTCACTGGCCGAGGGGCGCCGGCGGGGTCGTGTCCGGGACGGCCTTCGGGGGCGCCGGGGCCGGCGGGCGGGCGGTGGCCACCCGCTCCTTCGTCAGGGCCTTGGTGACCATGCGGGCCAGCAGCGGGTCCGCCGGCAGGACATGGGAGGCGAACCAGCGGGCGGGCCCCGGATCCGGGGAGGGTTCCACGAACTCCGCGCCCGCGTAGTCGTCCAGAGGCGGGTCGTAGATGTACCCGGTGACGATCCCGTGGCCCACCAGGCGTTCCACCAGCTCGTCGCGGCCCTCCACCAGGAGCGGTACCCGGAAGAGCGGGAGGGGGCCGTGGTGGGCCGCCCGGTCCCGGAGCGCCGGGGACGCCCAGGGGGTGCCGGACAGCAGGGTCACCCCCTGGCGGCGGTGGGAGAGGTTGTCGTCCAGCAGGTTCAGGCGCAGGTTCAGGCCCGCCCGGAGCAGGCGTCCGTGGCGGGCGCGGTAGTCGTGCAGGTCCACGCGGATCCAGGGGTCGTACGGCAGGAGGCTCGGGGCCTCGTGCGCGCTGAGGGACAGCCGCGGGGCGTGCAGGGCCATCCGGAAGTCGTCGCGTTCCATCAGGCCCAGGCGTTGCATGGTGCGCCAGGTGGGGCGCACGAGGTGCAGGGCGCGGACCGTGGAGCGGGCCAGGGGGCGCAGGCCGGCGGCCAGGTCCGCCGTGAGCCGCGCGGGGGTGAGCAGGTCGTCCCGCAGGAGCTCCAACTCCCGTCTCGTGCGGGCGTCCTCGACCGCGAGGAAGCCGCCCGCCATCGCCGCCACGTGCTTGGACAGGCTGAAGGCCGCGGCCGTGCCGAAGGTGCCGATCGGCTGTCCGTCCACGTGCGTGCCGATCGCGTGCGCCGCGTCCTCGATGAGCGGGATGCCCAACTGTGCGCACCGGTCCCGGAGTTGGATGATACGGTCCGGCATCCCGTACAGGCTCGTGGTCAGGACGGCGTCCACCTCGCGCCAGGTGGACTCGGGGACGGCCGCCGGGTCGATGTTGCCGTCCCAGGGGGACACCGGGGCCTGGACCGGGCGCAGGCCGGCCGCCAGGACGACGAAGAGGATCACGTCGTCGTTCACCGGGGACATCAGGACCCTGGCGCCGGGGCGGCACCAGCGCCGCAGGGCCAGATAGAGGGCCAGTCGCGCCGAGGGCGTGTAGACGCATTCCCGTCCGAGCCGCCGCGTCATCGTCGCGGCGAGCCGCGATCCGTACGGCATCGTCACCTCTTCCCGCAAGGAGTGATGGAGGGGCGGAGTCCCGTGGAAGGGATCTCCGAAGAGGCACCCGGCAGCTGTCTCGCGCTCTCAGATGCCGTACGAGGCGACGCTCAGGGCGTCTTCGCGCGCAGCGCGCCGACCGTCTTCAGCAGGCGGTCGGCCGGTTCCCGCAGCCGCGGGTGCGCCAGCACCGTGTTCCTGAGGCCCCGGACCGGTCTGCGCCACAGCCGGTGGGCCGCCGCGACCGGGTGGGGCCGGTAGGCGAAGCCCTCGCCGACGCGCAGTTCCCGCGTCTTGAGCCAGTCCTTGTACTCCTTGTCGCCGCGCCCCAGGTCCATCACGCGCACGCCCCGCCGTCCCGCCGCCTCCGCCATCCGCAGGTGCATGAGCAACCCCGGTGAGTAGTAGCGCAGTTCGGGGTCGTACGCCGTGAACCAGGCGGCGAACACGGTTCGCGAGGTGGGGCCGAAGTGGGCGGCGACCGGCCGGTCACCGGCGTAGACGACCGACAGGACGCCGGTGAGGTGCTCCTCGCGCATCTGGAAGAGGTGGTCGGTGAGGGCGACGATCCAGGGCCGTGCGAAGCGGTCCATGCGGCCGGTGCGGCGGTACTGGGCCGACTTCCACCGCATCAGCTGCCGCAGCGCCCGCGGGTCCCGCTCGTCGAACACGAACCGCAACTGCCCATGATCGCGGGCCAGTCGGCGTTCCTTCTTCAGGACCGTCTTGGCCAGTCCCGGGTAGGTGCCGCGCAGCCACTGCGGATAGTCGCCGTCGGCGGCCTTGAGGTCGACGACCGGGGAGGCGAAGGACCCGGTGACATACCGGCCCAGCGGCTTCTGCTCGTCGACCAGGTGGTCGAACTCGAAGACCGACAGCCCGCAGGCCCGCAGCAACTCCCCCATGTCCCAGGTGACTCCGGGCCGGTGGACGAGCGCCTGGCAGTCGGAGAGGCCGAGACCGATGGCCCGGCCGACGCCGAGGGCGTTGCGTTCGTACGGGAAGAAGCCGACGGGCTCCCCG
This sequence comes from Streptomyces sp. NPDC034103, assembly GCF_055575395.1. Classification (NCBI taxonomy): domain Bacteria; kingdom Bacillati; phylum Actinomycetota; class Actinomycetes; order Kitasatosporales; family Streptomycetaceae; genus Streptomyces; species Streptomyces sp. NPDC034103. Next base: position 262,544 of record NZ_JBVISS010000007.1, read on the forward strand.
TGCTCGTGCAGCACCGCCACCCGCGCCCCGCCGCGGTACTTTCCGACCCCGGCCGCGAACTCCGGTGCCAGGAACGGGTTTCCGAAGTCGGGCGACTCGTCCGCCACCCGGTGCCAGGCCGCACGGAGCTCTCCGCCCAGCTCCTCGGGTCTGTGGATCGTGATCCGGTTTCTCATGGAGTTGCTCGTGGATCGCATGGGCGACCGCTCCCCCCAGTTCCCCCCACGACGCGTCTACCGCGTCCTGCCACGCGCACAGAGTGCGGTGAGGCTCAAACGTCGCGAAACAGTACGCAGCCTGTCAAGAGTGCCTGTCGCAACGGAACCGCACGGAGTGGGAGATTCCGTTCCCTCCGCGTTTGCGCGACCCCTACATTGACCTCATGGCCGTGCCCGTTCCCGAAGTCCGTGTGCTCATCTCGTACTCGCACGACAGTGAGGGACACCAGAAAGCGGTGCTGGCCCTCACCAACCGGCTGCGCGAGGCCGGTGTCGACGCCTGGATCGACCAGTTCGAGGAGCACCGGCCGCCCGGCTCATGGCCGACCTGGATGCGGCGGGAGCTGGACAAGGCCGACTTCGTGCTGGTCGTGGTGACGGCGAACTACCGGGAGCGGTTCAACGGAGAGTCTCCGCTGGGGGTCGGGTCCGGCGTCCGGTGGGAGGGGACATGGATCACGGCGGACCTGTATCACGGGCGGCAGGACAAGGCGAAGTTCCTGCCCGTGGTCCTCCGGCGGGAGGACCAGTGGCTGATCCCGACACCGCTGAATCTGACCACCTCGTACGTGATCGGCGAGGGCGAGGACGCCGACTTCTGGAAGCTCGTAAGAGTCCTGCACGCCAGCCCCGCCGCCGTTCCCGCCGCCCTCGGTTCCCTCTCCTCCGCAGCCGACTCCCCCGGCCAGTTCAAGGATGTCACCTCACCCCCGGAGATCGCGGCGGCACTCGCCAAGGCGCGGGAGGGAAACGTGGAGGACGCCCTGCGCCAGCTCCGGCACGCCTGCGCCCGGCTGCGCGGGGAACAACAGGCCCAGGCTGTGTACCTTCTCGGGGTTCTCAGTCACCGACTCGGCGACCTGGGCCAGGCGTTGGGGTCTTTCCAGTGGGTGCTCGACAACACGCACCACACCGATCTGCGCGCGTGCTCCTTGGGTTTGAAGGACATCGTGTCCGCGGAATGGAACACGCACTACGGCGAGCACGGACCCGTGGCCGCCGCTCAGAGCTGGCTGAACCTCCTGCGCCGGAAATGGAAGGCGGCCGAGGTCTGGAAGAGACTCGACGACAACCTCAGGCTGGCGCTCGCCCAGGACTGGATCATCGCCAACGCGGAACACCCCGTGGTCCAGGGAGAGGACCGGGACCTGCTGGCGAGGGCCCTGGCCCAGCCGAAGCCGAGTCGTGAGCTCGCCAAGCCGATGCTGGACGGCAGGATCGAGGCGCTGCGCGCTCACTACGCCGGGTGGGATCCGGACACCTGGGCCGTCCCCGGGCCGCCTCGGCGCGTCGGCCTCGACTACGAGATCGTGGTGTTGGCTCCGGCCGACGAGTCCACGCAGGGTTTCCCGTTGCTGATGAGGAGGGTGGGCCGTGACTGGCTGGTGGCCAACTTCCAGTCGGCTTACGTGATTCCGGGCTGGCCGCCCCGGCAGGAAGAGATACCGGGACCGTGAAACAGAACGCCGGGGGACATGAGATGGCGGACGCCGAGTTCGTGCACATCCCGACCGCCCGCCACGAGCTCGCCCGCGCATATACCAACGCCGGAGACCTGGAACGAGGCATCTCCCTCCTGGAAACCGTCCTCGCCCAGGCCGAGCACGTCCTCGGCGACGCCCACCCCAACACCCAGGTCGCCCGCCGCAATCTGGCCCACGCCCGGGCCCTTCGCCCCCGTTGAGCCCGTACAAAATTCTTGTACGGGTGACAACCGGTGAACGTACGTCCTCTGATGGGCAGTTCCTCCGCATGAGCAACAAGAGCCGCAGCTCGCGGATGAGGAAGAACGCGTCCGCCGTGAAGATGGTCGGGAGTCTCGTCGGTACGTTCCGGCGGGCGGCCGGACTGACGCAGGTGGCGCTCGCCGAGCGGGTGGGTGTGGACGAGGAGACCATCGCGTCGATCGAGCAGGGCAGACGGACGCTGAAGGAGGACCTGGCGGCGCTGCTGGACGGATTCCTGGACACCAAGGGCGCGTTGGGCGTGGCGCTGGCGAACATGCCCGAGGTCGACCTGTTCCCGCGGTGGGCGGAGCAGTACATCGACCTGGAGCGGGAGGCGTTGGCGCTGTCGTCGTTCGAGAACCAGGCCGTGCCGGGCCTCCTGCAGACCCCGGCGTACGCCCGTGCGGTCTTCCTGAACGAGGTGCCCGCCTTGACCGAGGGCGAGATCGAGCAGCGTGTCACGGCGCGCATCGAGCGTCAGGAGGTCCTGACCCGAAAGGTCCCACCGACCGCGACCTTCATCCTCTCCGAGATGACTCTCATGGATCGGCTGGGTGGGGACGAGGTGCGCCGCGGACAGCTGCGGCGCCTGCGTGAGTGGGCCGTCCTGCCAGGGATCACGATCCAGGTCATGCCAGTGGGCCGGGACTTCCACGCCGGACTCTCCGGCCCCTTCGTTCTCATCGAGACTCTCGACCACCAGCACCTCGCCTACGTCGAGGGCCAGCGCAAAGGCTGGATGATCGCCGACCCCGACGAGGTGTCCGTCCTGGAACTCAAATATGCGATGCTGCGGTCACAGGCTCTCAACCCCCAGGAGTCCAGAGACCTGTTGGATCGTCTGCTAGGAGAGCGATGAGCACCGCACTTGAGTGGTTCAAGTCCAGCTACAGCACCGAGCAGGGCGGTAACTGCCTCGAAGTCGCCACCTCACCCCACACCATCCACATCCGCGACTCCAAGCACACCGACGGCCCCGCCCTCACCGTCACGCCCGACACCTGGACGTCGTTCCTCACGCTTGCCGGCCGCCGCTAGGGCCAGCGTCACCGCGATCGACCCCGTCGCCATCACCGTCATCCCCGTTGCCGGGGACGTCAGTTGGGCCACCGTGCCCGCCAGCGCCGCGGCCACGCCCTGCATGGTGAGCATCCCGGCGGACCGCAACCCGAGCGCGTGGCCCGCCATGTCGTCCGGGGTGAGGGACATCAGGCGTTCCTGCTGGACCAGGCTCGCGGCGAAGCCGATGTTGGAGAGGCATACCGCCAGGGCCGCGACAGCGACCGGTGGGTGGAACGCGAAGAGCAGGTAGGGCGTCGCCAGCAGCAGGAGCAGTGGGGTGGCCAGCCGGGGGCGCAGCGCGGGGCGTACGAAGCGGCCCACCCACACGTCACCGGCGAACATGCCCAGCGCCCCGCTCGCGAACAGCACGCCGGCGGCGTCGGGAGCGTAGGAGACGTAGAGGGCGTCGCAGCCGACGACCAGGCCGTTGGGGATCCACAGGCCGAGATAGGTGAGCCGGCGCGGGCGCGAGGACCACAGGAAGGCGTTGCTGCGCCAGGTCGCCCGTACCGAGAGGCGGCCCTTGGCGCGGGCCGGGCGGTCGGTCAGGCCCAGGCGGTAGCCCAGCGCCTCGGCGGCGTACAGGGCCGCCGCGAGCAGCAGGCAGGTGCGCGGGGACAGCAGTGCCAGGAGCGCGCCGCCCATCGCGAAACCCAGCACCTGCATCAGGCCCGAGGCCATGTTGAACATCGAACGCCCCAGCACGAAGCCGGACTTGGGGAGGATCTCGTTCAGCAGTCCGCCGGTCACTCCCCCGCCCAGTGACGCGATCAGGCCCTGTACCAAGACCACCGCGAAGACCGCCCAGACCGGCAGCCCGGGCAGCGCCAGCACCGCCGTGAGGGCCGCGAAGGCGAGTCCCGTGCCGGCCAGGGTCGCCCGGGGCCGCAACCGGTCGGCGCCGGAGAGCAGGAAGGTCGCGCCCAGCACCTGCGCCAGTTGGGGTCCGAACATGCTCAGCGCCGTCAGCAGCGGCGACCCGGTGGCCCGGTGGACCAGCGTGGCGAGCGACAGCCCGCCGATCGTCAGGGCCGCGTTGAAGGCGGCGTAGGAGAGGAAGAAGGGGGTGAACTCCGGGGTGCGGAACAGGTCGCGGTAGCTGCGCATGGACGGGAGTCTCGGAGCGATCACCGGCCGGTCGTTAGTCTTTCGCCGACACGCGAAAGGTCGTACGGCCTCATCGGGGGCGCGCCGGAAGGGACTTGGGACGCATGGGCCAGTGGCTGATCGGCGCCGACACCCTCGCCCGCAGCCGCTTCCTGGTCTCGCCGTTCGCCGAGACCTTCGCGAACCTGTGGCTGCTGCACCGGGCGACCGGTACCCACCCGGGCGAGGAGACCTGGCTGCGCGCGCACCTGCCCGGCTACCGCGCGCTCCTCGCCGCCGACCCGGTGACCGGGCCGCTCGTCGACGCCGCGCTGCGGTCCTGGATCGCCGACTTCGTCTGCCCCACCCCGCGCGCCGGGGAGCCCTTCGAGGAGACGGTGGCCCGGGTCCGCGCCACCGCCCCCGACGCGGCCCGCGCCCACCTGCGCGTCTCCCTGGCCGGGCCGCTCCCCGCCGTCCTGGAGCGGGACGACCTGCCCGAGCGGGCGACCGCGCTGCTCACCTACGTCTGGGAGGAGACCGTACGGCCGTACTGGGACCGTCGGCGCCGGGTCCTGGAGGCCGACGTGATGGCCCGGACCGCGCGGGTGAGCCAGGGCGGTTGGGTCGCCGTACTGGACTCGCTGCGGCCCTGGACCCGCTGGCTCGGGGAGAGCCGCTTCCAGGTCAACCTGCACGCGTACCCGCCCCGCGAGATCGCCCCCGGCGCCGAGCTGGCCTTCGTCCCGGTGACGACGGGACGCGGCTGGGTGTCGTGGGAGGGGCGGGAGCGATACGCCGTGGTCTACCCGTGCTCCGGGGTGCTCGCCGAGGACCACGACCGGCGGCCGGTCCCGGCGGGGCTCGGCGCGCTGGTCGGGCCCGCGCGGGCGACGGTGCTCACGCTGCTCGGCTCCCCCATGAGCACCACCCAGCTCGTCGCCGTCACCGGCCAGTCACTCGGCTCGGTCGGCCGCCATCTGCGGGTGCTGCTGGACGCGGGGCTGGTGGAGCGGCGGCGGGCCGGTCGGTCAGTGCTGTACGAGCGGACCGCGGCGGGAGACGTGCTGGTCGAGGCGCCGGGTGCCAGCCCGCGCCCCAAAGGGGCGCGGGGAACGGCGCGACCAGCCACGGACGGCCCGCAGCCGTAATGCGACCTTCGTTCGGCTGCGCCCAGCGGAGCGCCTAGCATCCGCTTATGACGCTTTCTGACAGCAGCTCCCCCCTCTCCGTCGAGATCAACACCCTCCAGGGCGGCGCCGCCGACCTCTCCCAGTACGCCGGCCAGGCCGTCCTCGTCGTGAACGTGGCCTCCAAGTGCGGGCTCACCCCGCAGTACACGGGCCTGGAGAAGCTCCAGAAGGAGTACGCCGAGAAGGGCTTCACCGTCCTCGGGGTGCCCTGCAACCAGTTCCTCGGGCAGGAGCCCGGCAGCGCCGAGGAGATCGCGGAGTTCTGCTCGGCGACGTACGGCGTGAGCTTCCCGATGACCGAGAAGGTCGACGTGAACGGGGACGACCGGCACCCGCTCTACGAGCGACTGGTCGGCTTCGCTGACGCCGAGGGGCACAGCGGCGACATCCGCTGGAACTTCGAGAAGTTCCTCATCGGCCGCGACGGCACGGTCGTGGCCCGCTTCTCGCCGCAGACCGAGCCGGAGGCCGCCGAGCTGGTCGCCGCCGTCGAGGCGCAGCTCGCCGCTTGACCTTGCCCCTGGGGCAGAGCCGAACCTCCCGTCACCGGGCGGACATCGCCGTCCGGTGACGGAGGATGAACCGGTGACCGACGACCTGCTCACCATCGGCGCGTTCGCCGCCCGCTCCCGCCTGTCGGCCAAGGCCCTGCGGCTGTACGACCGGCTCGGCCTGCTGTCCCCGGCCCACGTGGACGAGGTCAGCGGCTACCGCTACTACCGCGCCGAGCAGGCCGAGCGCGCCCGGCTCGTGGCGCTGCTCCGGCAGCTGGACATGCCGTTGGCCCGGATCGCCGAGGTGGTCGAGGCGGGGGGCGTCGAGGGCGCCGAGCGGCTCGCCACGTACTGGGCGGACGTCGAGGCGCGGGTGGCGGGACAGCGGACGCTCGCCGAGTACCTCCGTGGACGACTGTCGGGGAGGAGCTCCGAGATGTACGGGAAGTTCGTGGTGGAGACGGTGGAACTGCCGGAGCGGGTGGTGATCACCGAGAAGCGGCACATCCTGGCGGACGAGCTGCCGACGTGGATCGGCGCGGCCCTGGATCGCCTGGTGGCGGCCTCGCGGGAGTGCGGGGGCGTGAGCGCGCCGCCGTTCGTCGTCTACCGCGCCGAGGTGTCCATGGAGAGCGACGGCCCCGTCGAGGCCTGCGTACCGGTCGCCGACGAGAGCGCGGCACGGGCCTGGGCGGACGGGCCGGGGCGGACCCGGGGGACCGCGCTGCGGGTCGACCCGGCCCAGCGGTTCGCGTACACCCGCATCACCAAGGCCCAGGTCGCCCACCCGCAGATCCTGGCCGCGTTCGAGGCGGTCGAGCAGTGGATCGCCGGGCAGGGCCTCGAACAGGCGGGGCCCTGCCGGGAGATCTACTTCGCCGACTGGGACGCGGCGGGACCGGACGACGCGGTGTGCGACGTGGCGTTCCCGGTCAGGTAGCTACTTCAGCTCGTCCGGGCAGGGCGTGCCCCGCGGCAGCTGGTACGGCGCCGCCAGCCGGTACGTGCCCGCCTTCGGGGCCAGCAGCTCGGTCCACCGGTCGCCGTGGACGTCCTCCTCGGTCTCCGTCAGGCAGCCGTTGACGTTGTCGTACGTCTTCGGCTCGCCGTCGGCCCGGTCCCTGGACGCCTCCGTCTCCTGGGGGCCCTCCAGGCTCTTGCCGTCGGCGTCGACGATGCTCAGCCACGGCGAGTAGGGGATCCGGATGAGGATCCGGCCCGGCTCCCTGACCTGGAGGGTCATCTCACCCTGCGCGGCCCGGTCGACGACCGCGTTGGGCTCGGCGAGGGGCGTCGGGTCGGTCACCTGGAACAGCTGCCAGTTGGCGTCCCCCCAGATCTGCTTCAGATACGGCATCCCGCGCTGCACCAGCGCCCGCTCGCGCTCCCCGCCGTCGTCGGGCTCGTCCTTCGGCAGGACCACGAAGTGCACGGCCCAGCGCTTGAGCCACTCGTGGTAGTTCGCCGAGTTCAGCGTGTCGTCGTAGAAGAGCGGGTTGCGCTTGATGTCGGCCTGGCGGTTCCAGCCGCGGGCGAGGTTGACGTAGGGGGCGAGGGCGGAGGCCTCGCGGTGGGAGGCGGCCGGGACGACCTCGACGCGGCCCTTCTCGGCGCCGACCTCCTGGAGCTCGTTGACGAGCGGGGCCAGTTCGCGGGCCCAGGAGGCGGCCGGGGTGGTGTGGACGACGTCATCGACCGACTTGAAGCCGATCCAGCCGGTGAACACGGCGATGGACAGGGCGATCGCGTACCACTTGCGGCTGCGCGGGACGGCGTAGGGCAGCGCCGCCACCAGCGTGACCCCGGCGAACAGCATGGGCAGCCGGGAGATGTTGGTGCCGATCTGGGAGCTGATCAGCCAGACGAGCAGGACCCCGAGCGCGTAGACCCCGGCCGTCAGCCGGACCGTCTTCCACCCCTTGGGGACGAGCACGCAGACCAGCACGCCGTACAGGAACGGCAGGATCACCGAGCCGATCTTCATGGGCTGGGTGCCCGAGAACGGGAACAGCCACGCCGAGACCGCCACCACGGCACTCGGCGCGAGTCCCAGCGCCCAGGCGCCCGGGCGCCGCTTCTGGAGGAACAGCGCCGCGGCCACCAGCCCGACGAAGAGTCCCGCCACTGGCGAGGCCATCGTGGCGAGCGCGGCCAGCGGCGCCGCGCACAGCGCCTTCGCCCACCGCTTGTAGCGCCAGCGGTGCGGCCAGCAGAACACGACGGCGACCGCGCCGAGCGCGAACACCGTGCCCAGACCGAAGGTCACCCGCCCGGAGGCGGCGTTGCACAGGAACGCGAAGACCCCGGCGAGCGCCGCCCACAACGGGTTCTTCACCGACCTGCTGCGGATGAGGACCATCGTGAGCAGCCCGGCGGAGATCGTCCCCGCGATCATCATCGTCGTACGGACCCCGAGGACCGACATCAGATACGGCGACACCACGCTGTACGACACCGGGTGCATCCCGCCGTACCAGGCCAGGTTGTACGCCGAGTCCGGGTGCCGGCCGACGAACTCGGCCCAGGCGTCCTGGGCGGCGAGGTCGCCGCCGCTGTTGGCGAAGGTGAAGAACCAGACGATGTGCAGGACACCGGAGAGCGCGGTGATCGACAGGACGGGGTGTCTCAGCAGCCGCTCACGCAGAGCGAGGAAGGCGGTGTACGCCGCCGACTGCTGTCGCTGCTGGGCGGGAGCGCTCTCGCGCTCCGCGCCGTCACGCGGCGCGGGCACCCGTATTCGCGGGCCCGCTCCCGGGTCCGGATCGGCGTCGTCGGCGCGTGTCGGCTCGGCTGTGGCCACCTTCAGGCACTCCCCGTGTCCCGTCTTCTTTTCTCGGCCCCGTCCCGTTCCGGCCAGGTTCACGGCCGCGTCACCGGGACCGGCGACCTGCCCCGATTCGTGACGCTAGCACGCTCCCCCGCTCTCGGCCTCGCCCGAGCGTCAGGGCCCCCGTCACCGACGGGCGCCCTGACGGGTACCCGGGTGACGAGGTGCCCACGACCTCTCGCCACGGTTCAGCCGTACGCGCCGGTCGCCGCCGTACGGGTCAGGTGATGCGCGTGAGCTTGGCCGCGAAGCCCGGCTCGACGAGGTCCTCCTGAAGCGCGACCGGCACCTTCACCGCACCGGCGGAGGCGTCACCCACGGTGAGCGTGCCCACCTTGGTGCCGGCCTTGGCGGTGTGCGGTACGTCGTCGCCAGCGAACGTCAGCTTGACGGTGAGCCCCGACCAGCCGACGGCCGTGACGTCCTTGGTGGCGATCACGGGGGTCCGGCCGCCGAGACCGTCGTCGACGTACCCGACGACCTCGCCCTTCTTGATGATCGTCGAGGACTTCAGCGCGTCCTGTGCCGCCCGGATGAGCTGGTCGCCCGCGGTCAGCGCGGCGCTGAGGATGGTGTTCTCCACGCCACCGGCGGGCTGCCGGACGACGGCGCCGACGATCGTCCGGGTCTCCCCGTTCACGTCCTTCTTCGCGGCGAAGACGAGGTTGCCGAGGGCGGAGGTGGTGGTGCCGGTCTTGATGCCGACGACGTTGTTCTTGCCGACGAGCTGGTTCCAGTTGGAGTGGTTCTCACCCTTGTAGTCGTCGTACGACATCATCGCGGCGACCTCGCGGAACGCGGGGTACTCCATCGCCTTCTTGGCGAGCTTCACCTGGTCCACGGCGGTGGAGACGGTGGTGTTGTTCAGCCCGGAGGGGTCGGTGTACGTCGTGTTCGTCATCCCGAGGTCCTCGGCGGCGGCGTTCATCTTCTCGACGAACTCCTTCTCCGAGCCGGCGTCCCAGCGGGCCAGGAGCCGGGCCACATTGTTCGCGGACGCGATCAGGATGCTCTCCAGCGCCTCGCGCTGGGTGATCGAGTCACCGGCGGTCACCTTCACGGTCGACTCCTGGCCGGCGTTCTCGCCCTGCTGCTGCGCGGCCTGGTCGATCTTGATCTTCGGACCGGCGGCGCCGCTCTTCAGCGGGTGGTCGCGCAGGACGAGGTACGCCGTCATGACCTTGGCGACACTGGCGATCGGCACGGACTTCTGCTCACCGGAGGAGCCGAAGCTGCCGATGCCCTGGACGTCGAGGGCGGCCTGTCCGTCGGCCGGCCACGGGATGTCGACCTTGCCGCCGTCGAAGGAGTAGCTGTCCTTCGCGGTCAGCTCCAGGGTCGGCGCCGGGAGCGGGCGCATGGACTGCACGACCGCAAACACGACCAGGACGAGCAGGACGAGCGGCGTCCAGATCTTGACCCGGCGGACGGTGGTGCGGAGCGGGGTCTCCGGGGGCGGCGGGGTGTTGGTGAGCTCGGCCAGCAGATCCAGCGGCGGCTTCGGCGGCAGGGGCTGCTGGGTGGTCCGCTCGGGGCCGACCTGCGGGACGGCGGCGGTCATGTCGGGCTTCAGCGCGACGAACTTGCTGGTCCGCTCGGCGGGGTGCTCGGCGGGACGCGGGCCCTGCGCGGGGCTCTGAGCTGGGCTCTGAGCTGGGCTCTGGGTGGGCGGCAGCTTGAGCATGGTGGTGGGCTGGTCCACGGGCGCCTCGGCTGCGCCGTCGCGCTTCCCGTCGCCCCCACCCGCACCACCCGTGCGGCTCTCGTCGTCGTCTGCGGGTGGCCCCTGCGGGGCGTCCCCGCCGTCGGCGGCTTGCGGCGCGGGGGTGACCCGGGGGGTGAGGGTGGAGGTGGGGGTGTCGGTGGGGGGCTTGGCGGGGGCGGCGGGCTTGTCAGCCGCGGTGCCGGAGTCGGCGGCGGGTGCCGCGGGCTTGTCGGCGGGTGCCGCGGACTTGTCGGCCGCGGTGCCGGGCTCGTCCGTCGCGGTGCCGGGCTTGGCGGCGGGTGCCGCGGACTTGTCGGCCGCGGTGCCGGGCTCGTCCGTCGCGGTGCCGGGCTTGTCGGCGGGGGCGGCGGACTTGTCGGCCGCGGTGCCGGGCTTGGCGGTCGGTTCTGCGGGCTTGTCCGTCGATGTGGCCGGCTCGCCGGTGGGTGTGGTGTTCGCCCTGCCGGGGGGCGCCGTCTCGGCGGAGTCGGCGGGCTGCTTGCCGGACTCCGGGTGTTCGTCGTCCGGCTCGGCGGGAGCGGTGGCGGTGGTGTGGTCGGGGGCGGCGTCCTCGGCGTCGGCCGCCTTGTCTGCGGGCTCCGGCACGGCGTCGGCCACGCGGTCCTCGGGCTCGGGGGCCGCGTCGGGCCTCACGGCGTCCGCCACGCGGTCCTCGGGCTCCGCGTCCATGTCGGGCCTCACGGCGTCCGCGACCCGGTCCTCGGGCTCGGCAGACTCGGCCACGCGGTCCTCGGGCTCGGCGTCAGCATCGGGCCTCACGGCGTCGGCCACCCGGTCCTCGGGCTCGGCGGACTCCGCCACCGCGTCGGTCACCCGGGCCTCGGGCTCCGCGTCCGCGTCGGGCTTCACGGCGTTGTCCGGTCGCTCAGCGGTCTCGGCGACAACGGCCTCGGCGCGCGGGTCCGACGTCGGCGCCGGGTCGCCGGTCCGCACCCAGGCGGCCACCGCGGCACGCAACCGGGCGTCACCCGCCGGTTCAGCCTTGGCACCCCAGGAGCCGCCCGCGGCGGCCCCTCCGGCACCCCTGGGGGCATCGGCGGGGCGCGAGCGGCTTGCCCCCGCGGTGTCCCCGGCGTCACCCGTCACGGCCGCATCGGCGTCACGCGAGCCGTCGGCACCCTCGGCGCCCCCGGCAGCACCCGCCCCGGCCCTTGCGGCACCCTCAGAGTCCCCGGCGTCACGCGCCCCGGCCCTTCCGGCGCCCCCGGCCCCGTCAGCGTCACGCGAGCCGTCAGCGCCCTCGGCCGCGTCACGCGAACCCTCAGCGTCCCCGGCGTCACGCACTGCGGCCCCTCCGGCCCTCTCGGCGTCCGCCGCGTCACCCGCCGTAGCCCCTGCGGCACCCTCGGAGCCCCCGGCGCCACGCACCCCGGCCCTTCCGGCGCCCCCGGCCGCGTCAGCGTCACGCGAGCCGTCAGCGCCCTCGGCCGCGTCACGCGAGCCCTCGGCGTCCCCGGCGCCACGCACCCCGGCCGCTCCGGCCCTCTCGGCGTCCGCCGCGTCACCCGCCGTAGCCCTTCCGGCACCCTCGGAGCCCCCGGCGTCACGCACCCCGCCGCTTCCGGCGCCCCCGGCGTCACGCGCCCCGGTGCCCTCCGCCGCGTCGGCGTCACGCGCGCCCCCGGCGTCCCCGCCCGCGTCGGCGGCCTCCGCGGCCTCCGCGGGCTCCTCCACCGGCTGCTCCGCGGGGACCGGCTCCGCTGCCGCGCGGGCCTTTGCCACGTCCTGGGTCGAGAAGACCCGCGTGGCCGTGTCGACGTTGCGGCGCGGTGTGGGCCGGTCCGTGTCGCGGGCGACCGCCAGGCGGGGGTCGCGTACCTCACTCCGGGCCTCGGGAACCGGACTCGCGCTCCCCGACGTCGGTTCTGCCGACGACTCGCGCTGCTTCGACCTGTCGGGGGACTCGCCCGCCACCGATGCCTCCTAAACCGTGGACCGTCTGAACCGCCGTGCCCTGACAGTGCTCCCCCGCGCTGTCCGAACCATGTACCAGTGTCCCGCTGTGAGGGCTTGGCTCCTGCGGTAGACGAGAACGACATACCTACTGGTTCCACTACAAACAGGTCACGCACCCTCGACAGACCAATGTGAGAGGGGTCACCCTGTCTTTCATCCACGCGGGGAGGCATGGATGGGCAGGAGCCGCAGAACACTTCCGGAGGAGCTTCTGCTGCTGGCGTTGGACCCGGCCACGGGTACCACCGCACAGCCGCAGTCGCTCGACCTCGGTCTGGCCGGAGCACAGCTAGTGGAGCTGGCGCTGGCCGGACGGATAGCCCCTGACGGGGATCGTATCGCCGTGGTGTCCCCACGGCCGACTGGAGATCCGACACTGGACTGCGCGTTGGAGTTGCTGCGAAGGCGTGGCGCTCCGGTGCGAGCCGTCCACTGGATCGGCGGGCCGCGTCTTGGGCTCCGCCAGACCTACCTCTCGCATCTGGAGCGGTGCGGCATGGTGCATGCCGTGGCGGGCCAGATGTGCGGAGTACTGCCGACGACTCGCTACCAGGCGAGTCAGACCGAGATCAGCCGGGAGATCAGAGCCCGACTGGACTCCGCGATCCGTACCGGTGTGCCACCGGACCCGCGGACCGCGGCGCTCGCCGCCCTGGCGCACGCGGTCGGCCTCGGCAAGCACCTGTATCCGGGCAACGAGGGTCGCTCCTCGAGGTCCCGGCTGCGGGACCTGATCAGGCACGACCCCATGGGCGGTCTCGTCGCGCACGCCGTGATGGACGTCCAGAACGGCGTGGCGGCACAGCCCCGCCGCAGCCCGGCCCCGGCCGGCCGTCCGGCCGGACCAGGCGTCAGGCAGGCAGCGGAGCCCGCTCGCGGCGTTCCGGTGCAGCCGCACCGCGGTTCCATGGCGCGTGTCGTGGCCCACTGAGCCGCGGCACCACGACACGAGCGACCACAGAGCCGCAGTACAGGCACCACCGCACCACACGCAGCTCCGGCGTACCCCAGACCCGGTGACGGGAGCCGCTGGTCCGCGCGGGGCGGCGGGACCGTGTGTCCGGACGACACCACGGCCTCGCCGCCCCGCGCGGCTTTTTGTGCCCCGCGGGCCCCAACCGCCTTTCGATCATGGCGAACTGGCGTCTGTGCTGCGCATATCCACGGTTTGCCAGCGGTAGAAAGCACCTTGGTGGCAGTCTGCTCAACAGCAGATACGCATAGTGGCAGTTCTTGATGGCACGCAGCCGGAGGTGCACGTCCCGTGGCGTCCAATGTCAATCCCACCGTCAGGCGACGCCGGCTCGGCCAGGAGTTGCGCCGGCTCCGTGAACTCAAGGGCATGACGGCCGAAGAGGTGGCCGAGCGGCTTCTGGTCTCGCAGTCGAAGATCAGCCGGCTGGAGAACGGCCGGCGCAGCATCAGCCAGCGCGACGTCCGCGACCTGTGCGGGGTGTACGAGGTCGAGGACCACCGGATCGTCGACTCCCTGATGCAGATGGCCAAGGACAGCCGCCAGCAGGGGTGGTGGCACTCCTTCGGCGACATCCCGTACAGCGTCTACATCGGGCTGGAGACGGACGCCGCGAGCCTGCGCGTGTACGACCCCCAGGTGGTCCCCGGTCTCCTCCAGACCCGTACCTACGCGGAGTCGCTGATCTCGGGCGCGCTGCCCGAGGCGACGACGACCGACATCGACAAGCGCGTCCAGGTGCGGCTGCGCCGGCAGGAACGTGTCTCCGCCGCCGAGAACCCGCTCCGGCTGTGGGCGGTCCTGGACGAGGCGGCGCTGCGCCGCGAGGTCGGCAACCGGCAGGTGATGATCGAGCAGTTGGAGCATCTGATCGAGATGTCGCAGCTGCCGCACGTCACGGTGCAGATGATCCCGTTCACGATGGGCGCGCACCCGGGGGTCAGCGGGCAGTACGCGATCCTGGAGTTCCCCGACGCCGCCGATTCCAGCGTGGTCTACATCGAGGGCGTGACGAGCGACCTCTACCTGGAGAAGGCGCAGGACGTGCAGAAGTACAGCGTCATGTACGAGCATCTGCGGGCACAGGCCCTGAATGTGGACCAAAGCCGCGAGTTCATCTCGAGCATCGCCAAGGACTACGCACGCTGAGCCACTCCGCGAGGCAGGGCGCCGAAAGGTACACCTTCGCCTGCCAGTGATGGAAGACCCCACTGGAATATGCCACCCGCCCGGGTGAATACTCCCTCCGCTGCCCGATGTTGGCGAGTAGCGTCGATCACGCCATCGGATAACAACCTTGGCGCAAACCCGTGCCGTGCGGATCTAGACACCCGCACGCCACGGCGACAGCAACTCAGCAACTGGCTATCGGAGCGAAAATGGCAATCAAGCAGGGCGCCGCGGACAAGTGGGTCAAGTCCTCGTACTCCCAGGGCAATGGCGCGTGCGTGGAGATCAAGTCCCCTGTCCTGTCGGCGATGGCCGTCCGGGACTCCAAGGTCCAGAACGGCCCCACACTGGCCTTCCCCGCGGACGCGTGGAACGCCTTCGTCGGCTCGGTGAAGGCTTAGCCGATCGAGTGATCGAACAGCACTACACAACTCCACAAGCACCACCGAAGAGCCCTCTCGTCGAGCTCGCCGTCCTTGCCGAGGGGGCTCGGCTTGTGCCCGGGAGCGGGTCTACCGCAGCCGGTCCACGTACGTGTCCGTGCCGGGCAGCGTCGGGATGAACGGCGCCACCAGTTCCACCCTCCCCAGTCCCGCCGCCTCGACCGGTTCCGCCAGCCCCGTGAAGTACGCCTCCCAGCAGTCCCGCGGATCGGCCTCCAGGAACCACAGCAGCGTCAGCCGGGTGTCGACGCCCTCGACCTGCTTCACATAGGTCATCCGGTCCCCCGGCAGCGGTGTGGGCCGGAAGACCGTCACCATCGCCACCGGCGACCCCGCGACCCGCCGGGGCAGGTGCCGCGTTCGCAGCCACTGGAGCAACTCGGCCCGCCGCTCTGCGGATTCGGCGTCGATCACCTCGACGACCAGCCCCGCGTAGGGATGGTCGAGGGCGTGGAAGTCGCGGGGGCCCACCGCCCCGTCCCGGTACACGGTCGTCTCGTGGTCCTGGAAGGCCGTGAAGACGTGGGTGCGGTCCTGGTAGACCCGGGCGTCCCGGTTGAGGCGCTTGTTGATGCCGACGGTCCACTTCATGTGGTCGTCGTAGCGGCCCTCGGTGATCCAGTACGTCGAGAGGTAGCACCCGGTGGTGACCGGTTGCGCGACCGCCGACTTCTCGGGGTAGCGCAGGAGTTGGAGGTCCCGGGTGGCGACCCAGCGGCGCCCGGCGTACATCCAGGGCATCGCCATCGCGCCGGCGTAGTAGTGGTCGTCCTCGTACCAGCGGTTGTAGGCGTACTCGTGGCCCGGGTGCGGCTCGACCATGGTGATGAGCGCGTGGCCGGGGCGGACGCCGTACGGGCCCACGGCGGCCAGTTCGGCGTAGGTCTGACTGCGGGTCTCCTCGCTCATGCTCTTCCCCTTCCTGGGTGGCTCGCCCATACTCTGACGCCCCGTCAGATAGAGCGCCAGAGCCAGGGAGGGCCCATATGTCACTGCTCGCGGGCAAGACGGTCGTCGTGTCGGGCGTCGGCGCCGGACTCGGCCACCAGGTCGCCGCGGCCGTCGTACGGGACGGCGGGAACGCCGTGCTGGGGGCGCGCACCGAGGCCAACCTCGCCAAGAGCGCGGGCGAGATCGACCCGGACGGGGCGCACACGGCGTACCGGCCGACGGACATCACCGACGAGCGACAGTGCGTGGCGCTGGCCGAGTTGGCGGCCGAGCGGTTCGGGCGGATCGACGCGGTGGTCCATGTGGCCGCCTGGGACGGCTACTTCGGGGGCCTGGAGGACGCGGACTTCACGACCTGGCAGTCGGTGATCGACGTGAACCTGCTGGGCTCGCTGCGGATGACCCGGGCGTGCCTGCCGGCGCTGAGGGCGGGTGGCGGCTCGGTCGTCTTCATCGGGACGCAGTCGGCCGTGGCCGCTCCCTCGCAGGTGCGGCAGGCGGCGTACGCGGCCTCCAAGGGGGCGCTGACGAGCGCGATGTACTCCCTGGCCCGGGAGCTCGGCCCGCACCGCATCCGGGTCAACACCGTGCTGCCGGGCTGGATGTGGGGGCCGCCGGTGCGGGCGTACGTGCGGTTCACCGCCCAGACCGAGGGCGTGGGCGAGCCGGAGGTCCTCAGCAGGCTCACCGAGCGCATGGCCCTGCCCGATCTCGCCACGGACGGGGATGTGGCGGACGCGGCGGTGTTCCTGGCGTCGGATCGGGCGCGGGCGATCACGGGGCAATCACTGCTGGTCAACGCCGGGGAGCTGATGCGTTGAGTTCACATGGATGAACCAAGGCCATCATGCCGAATACTTTTACCTCCCCTTGACCTTCCGCTCACTTGTCGTGTTCACGCGACAGCACCCACGATGAGCGCCGGGTCGAACCCCTGGGAGGACGCACATGAACGGTCTCGACTGGGCCGTGCTCATCGGCTATTTCGGCGTGATGGTCGCGATCGGCGTGTGGTCGCACAAACGCGTGGACAACGTCAGCGACTTCTTCACCGCCGGCGGAAAGATGCCCTGGTGGCTCTCCGGCATCTCGCACCACATGTCGGGCTACAGCGCGGTGATGTTCACCGGGTACGCGGGCATCGCGTACACCTACGGCGTCACCTCCTTCGTGACGTGGTCCTTCCCCATCGCGCTCGGCATCGCGATCGGTTCGAAGCTGTTCGCGCCGCGCATCAACCGGCTGCGCTCACGTCTCCACGTGGCCTCCCCGCTGGAGTACCTGAAGAACCGCTACGACCTCAAGACCCAGCAGGCGCTGGCCTGGTCCGGCATGCTGCTGAAGATCGTGGACGTCGGCGCGAAGTGGGCCGCGATCGCGACCCTGCTGTCCGTGTTCACCGGCATCTCCCTGAACCAGGGCATCCTCATCACCGGCACCATCACCGCCGTCTACTGCACGATCGGCGGCCTGTGGGCGGACGCGCTGACCGAGTTGGGCCAGTTCGTCATCCAACTCCTCGCCGGTGTCGCGATGTTCATCGCCGTGGTCGCGGAGCTGAACGACAAGGGCATCGGCTTCCTCGAGGCCTGGGACCGCCCGGAGCTGGAGGGGCACGGTGAGCAGCTGGTCGGCCCCTACGGCACCGTCTTCCTCCTCGCGTTCCTGTTCATCAAGCTCTTCGAGTACAACGGCGGCATGCTCAACCAGGCCCAGCGCTACATGGCCACGGCGAGCGCCCACGAGGCCGAGCGCTCGGCGCGGCTGTCGGCGATCCTGTGGCTGGTGTGGCCGGTGGTCCTGTTCTTCCCGATGTGGATGTCCCCGCTGCTGGTGGAGTCCCAGAAGCCGGACGGCTCCGACTCCTACGGCCTGATGACCGAACAGCTCCTTCCGCACGGTCTGCTGGGCCTGGTGATCGTCGGGTTCTTCTCCCACACCATGGCGATGTGCTCCTCCGACGCCAACGCCATCGCGGCCGTCTTCACCCGTGACTGCGTCCCGGTGGTGTGGCAGCGCGCCCGGACGTGGAGCGAGGGCCAGGGGCTGCGGGTGGCCCGGGTCGCGACGGTGGTCTTCCTCGGGCTGTCGATGGCGGCGGCGACCCAGGTCAACTCGCCCGCCTTCAAGGACATCATCACGGTCGTCATCAAGTGGGTGGCCGGGCTGATGGGCCCGATGGCCATCCCGATGATGCTGGGCCTGCTCCGCCCCTTCCGCCGCTCGGGCCCGACGGCCGCGCTCACCAGCTGGTCGCTGGGCCTGTTCGCCTTCTGGCTGGTCAACTACCCGATCAACTGGAACGTCGACGGCGGCGTCCCGTTGCAGTACCAGGTCTCCATCCCGCTCGCGGTGTCCCTGGTGCTCTACATCCTCATCGGCTTCCTCAAGCCGGAGGACACCCCGGAACGCCTCGCGATCATCGAGAAGATCAACACGGACGACGACGGAACGGGCTCCGCGGCGGCCGCGATCCCGACGCCCGCGGGCGGCGTGGAGGACGCGGTGGGCCGTACGGCGGTGAAGGACTGACGGACCGCATGAGCCCCGGGGGCGGACCGGTCCCGGGGCTCCCGCGGCTCGGCGTCGATCTCACGCGGGCCCGGCACCGGGGCGCTCAGGCCCGCGGATACCGGGCCAGCCACCCCGGGGCCGCGCCCGCCGGGCCGTGCAGCGCGGGGCCCTGGGTCATCTCCATGGCGAAGTCGTCGGCCAGCGCCAGGATCGTCGGCCGCCCCTCCAGCTCGGCCAGCCAGGCCGGCGGCAGGGCGGTCTCGCCGTGCAGGACGCCGAGCAGGCCGCCGGCGAGGGCGCCGGCCGCGGCGGAGGGGCCGGCGTGGTTCACGGCGAGGCAGAGCCCGTGGCGGACGTCCTCCCCGACGAGGGCGCAGTACACGGCCACCGCGAGCAGCCCCTCGGCGGTCGTCGCCTCCCCCATGAGCTCCTCGACCCGCTCCGGCGTGGGAATGCCCTGCCGTACGGCACCCAGGGCGTGCTGGAGGGCATCCGAGACGGTCTGGTGCCCCGGCCGGGCGGCCAGCAGCGCCAGCGCCCGCTGCACGGCCCCGTCGAGGCTGTCGCCACGGGCCAGCGCGTGCACGATCACGGCGTACGCCCCGGCGGACAGGTACCCGACCGGGTGCCCGTGCGTCTGCGCCGCGCACTCCACCGCGAGCTGGACGACGAGCTCCGGCTCCCACCCGACGAGCAGCCCGAACGGCGCGGACCGCGCGGCCGCCTCCGGACCCGCCTCACCGGGGTTCTTGGGCACCTCCAGCGTCCCCATGTGCTCGTCGCCCAACCCGACGAGCAGCGCACGGGCGGGGTCGCGCCGGGCGTACAGCCACTCCTCCCGGGCCAGCCACCCGTCGTCCTTGCGCCGCTCGTCGGGCCCCCAGTCCCGCTGGGTGGCGGCCCACCGCAGATACGCCCGGTGCAGATCGGTCGGCGGGTGCCAGGCGCCGGTGTCCCGCCGCACCTGGGCGCGGATCAGCCCGTCGACGGAGAAGAGGGTGAGCTGCGTGAGATGACTGATGGTGCCGCGCCGGCCGTACCCGAACCCCAGGTCGACCAGGCCCTCGGAGCCGTACTCCGCGCGGATCTCCGCCAGGGCGAGCCCGTCCACCGGCGCGCCCAGCGCGTCCCCGACGGCGACCCCGAGCAGCGCCCCGCGCACCCGGCTGCGGAAGTCCTGCTGCTCGACCCGCCCCCACACGGCCCCGGCTGTCGCACCCACTAGACCTCCCACGGCGACCGTCCGTACGTACGACGCTCAGCACTGTATGCGAACGCGGTGGACATTCTGGCTCGATGGGGGCGGCGTACCGCGGGCCCCGCCGGGAAAAATGGTCGCCATGGCCACGACATCCTCACGCAGCGCACTCCACCTCGCCGGCACCCTGCTCACGGCGACCGTCGCCCTCTACATGGCCCTGGTCGCCTTCGGGAACATCACCGACTTCGGCACCAACCAGGCGTTCGTGCGGCATGTGCTCGCGATGGACACCACGTTCAAGGACGACGACCTGATGTGGCGGGCGATCACCAGCCAGGCACTTCAGGACACCGCGTACGTCGCGATCATCGTGTGGGAGACCCTCTCCGCGCTGGTGCTGTGCTACGGCACCTGGCTGTGGTTCCGGCGCGACGACGCACGGGCGCGCCGGTTCTCCACGTACGGCCTGCTGATGGTGATGCTGCTCTTCGGTGCCGGGTTCATCGCGATCGGCGGGGAGTGGTTCTCGATGTGGCAGTCGGAGGACTGGAACGGGCTGGACGCGGCGCTCAGGGTGTTCGTGCTGAGCGGGGTCGTGCTGCTGGTCGTGCAGCTGTCCGGGCGGGACTCAGCTCATCAGTCCCAGGCGTGAGCGGCGGCGCCGGATCTCACTCATGCGGTCGCGGACGTGGTCGGCCGGCAGCTCCTCCGCCAGGCGGGCCAGTTCCTCGAATATCGTCATGTAGTTGCCGCCGCCCGCCTCGCCTCGCAGCTGCCGTTCCCGCTCCACGAACGGCCGGACCGCCTTCCACACCGAGATGATCCGGGTGCGCAGGATCGTCACCAGCAGGGTGTCGTCGAGCAGCCCGAAGACGGCGAGGTTGGCGAAGGACTGGTAGTAGTACACGACGCCGAAGAAGGCCTGCTTGGCCTCGTCGGGCAGCCCGCGCACACCGTCCGCCGGGTCCTGCTCCGCCCCCAGCCGCAGGCACACGTAGTCGTGCTGCTCGTGGAACTCGGCGGACCGGAACTCCGCGAGCAGGTCGATCACCACCGATATGTGGTTGGCGTGGTGGGCGATGCGGGCCTGCCGCGCGCTGAACACCACGGAGGTCACCACGGCGACGAGGGCGATGGCCGTGGTCGCGACGTTGAAGACGACGGAACTGTCCATCCGGCCACCGTACGGAGCCGTGCGGGCCGGTGGGGGCCACTTGAGGCGCCTACTGGACCACCACGACGGTCGTGCCGGTCGCGCCGAACGTCCACAGCGCCGCCCCGTCCGCCTTCTTCATGCGGATGCCGCTGGTCCGGGTGCCGGAGGCGACGGCCGGGGGCGAGGAGCCGTCCACGGCGTTGGAGAAGGCGACGGACAGGCCGGACTTGCTGGCGAAGTAGACGATGTGCTCGATCTCGACGCCGTCGGAGCCGGTGGTGGAGTCCCGGCGGACGTCGACCTTGTAGTCGCCGGGGTCCGGGCTCACCGTGCCCGGCCACACCGGGAAGGTGCGCCGGGCCGCGTCGCTCGCGTCGACCAGCCAGACCCGCTTCTCGCCGAGCGAGTAGACGATCCGGCGGCCGGTGCCGGAGTCGTCCGGCACCGCCGTGGAGGAGGACTTCGGGGGCGACGCCGAGGGCCGCGCGGACGCCGACGCGCTCGGGCGTGCGGCGGCCGTGGCCTCGGGCTTGACGCCCTTGTCCGCCTGGACGGTCAGGGCGACGACCACTGCTATCGCCCCCACCGTCAGACCGGTCACCCAGACCTTCGGGGCAGGCACGGCACGTATCTCCTCAGCTCACCGACAGAGTCGGATCATCGTACTGCCGTGCGCCCGCCCTCTTGGCCGCCGTCCGGCGCCCGCGCGATCAGTCCAGCACCGGCAGCAGCTCCGGCAGATGCCCGTCCGACACCGCCGCCGCCCGCCGGCGCTCCTCGGAGACCTCGCCGTACAGCGTCGTGCGCGGCCGGGCGGGACGGCCCGCCGCCCGCGCGACCGCGATCAGGTCCTTGACCGACTTGTAGGAGCCGTACGACGAGCCCGCCATCCGCGAGATGGTCTCCTCCATCAGGGTGCCGCCCAGGTCGTTCGCGCCCGAGCGCAGCATCTCCGCCGCGCCTTCCGCGCCGAGCTTCACCCAACTGGTCTGGATGTTGGGGATGTACGGGTGCAGCAGCAGTCGCGCCATCGCCGTCACCGCCCGGTTGTCCCGCATCGAGGGGCCGGGGCGCGCGATGCCCGCCAGGTACACGGGTGCGTTGGTGTGGATGAACGGGAGCGTGACGAACTCCGTGAAGCCGCCGGTGCGTTGCTGGATGCCGGCCAGGGTGCGGAAGTGGCCCAGCCAGTGCCGGGGCTGGTCGACGTGGCCGTACATCATCGTCGAGGAGGAGCGGATGCCGAGTTCGTGCGCGGTCTCGACGACCTCGATCCAGGTCGCCGTCGGAAGCTTGCCCTTGGTCAGGACCCAGCGGACCTCGTCGTCGAGGATCTCGGCCGCCGTGCCGGGGATGGAGTCCAGGCCCGCCTCCTTCGCCGCCGTCAGCCACTCGCGGATCGACATGCCGGTGCGGCTCGCGCCGTTCACCACCTCCATCGGGGAGAAGGCGTGCACATGCATGCCGGGGACCCGCTTCTTGACCGCCTCGGCGATGTCGAAGTACGCCGTCCCGGGCAGGTCGGGGTGGATGCCGCCCTGCATGCAGACCTCCACCGCGCCCACCTCCCACGCCTGTTGGGCGCGGTCGGCGACCTGGTCCAGGGAGAGCGTGTAGGCGTCCGCGTCCGTCCGGCGCTGGGCGAAGGCGCAGAAACGGCAGCCGGTGTAGCAGACGTTGGTGAAGTTGATGTTCCGGGTGACGATGTACGTCACGTCGTCGCCCACCACCGACCTGCGCACGTCGTCCGCGATCCGGGTCAGGGCGTCCAGCGCGGGCCCGTCCGCGTGCAGCAGCGCCAGCGCCTCGGGGTCCGTCAGCCGCGTGGGGTCGTCGGCCGCCACCCGCAGCGCCTGCCGTACGTCGGTGTCGATCCGCTCCGGGACCATGCCGGGCGCGGCCGCCTCCCGCAGGGCGCCCCAGTCGCCGTAGACCTCGTCGAAGTCGTCGCGGCGGTCGGAGGTGCGGCCCTCGGTGTCGATGGCGGAGTGCAGGTCCGTACGGCCGGACGCCACGAAGACCTCCTCCGGCTCCTGCCAGGGCAGCCCCCGCGGCAGTGCCTCGGGACGGGCCAGGCCGGTCTCCGGGTCCGCCAGGGCGCGCACGTGCGGCAGCAGCCGGGGGTCCAGCCACGGCTCGCCGCGCCGCACGAACTCCGGGTACACGCACAGCCGTTCGCGCAACTCGAAGCCGACGGCGGCGGAGCGTTCCGAGAGTTCGTCGATCCGGGGCCACGGCCGTTCGGGGTTCACATGGTCGATCGTCAGCGGGGAGACCCCGCCCCAGTCGTCGATGCCGGCGCCGATCAGCCGCTCGTACTCGGAGTCGACCAGGTTCGGCGGGGCCTGGAGGCAGGCCGAGGGGCCCATGATGTGCCGTGCCACAGCCACCGTCGCGACCAGTTCGTCGAGTTCGGCGTCCGGCATGCCGCGCATCGCGGTGTCCGGCTTGGCGCGGAAGTTCTGGATGATCAGTTCCTGGATGCCGTGGTAGGCGCGGGACACCCGGCGCAGCGCGAAGAGGGACTCCGCGCGCTCCTCGTACGTCTCCCCGATCCCGATGAGCAGGCCGGAGGTGAAGGGGACCGACGAGCGGCCCGCGTCCTCCAGCACCCGTAGCCGGACGGCGGGCTCCTTGTCCGGGGAGCCGTGGTGCGGGCCGCCGGGCTCCGACCACAGCCGCTCGGCCGTCGTCTCCAGCATCATGCCCATGGACGGTGCCACCGGCTTCAGGCGCTGGAAGTCCGTCCACGACATCACGCCGGGGTTCAGGTGCGGCAGCAGACCGGTCTCCTCCAGGATGCGGATGGAGATGGCGCGGACGTAGGCGATGGTGTCGTCGTAGCCGTGCGCGTCGAGCCACTCCCGGGCCTCCGGCCAGCGGTCCTCCGGCTTGTCGCCCAGGGTGATCAACGCTTCCTTGCAGCCCTGCGCGGCCCCGCGCCGGGCTATGTCGAGGACCTCGTCCGGCGACATGAACATCCCGTGCCCGGCACGGCGCAGCTTGCCGGGCACGGTGACGAACGTGCAGTAGTGGCACTTGTCCCGGCACAGCCGGGTCAGGGGGATGAAGACGCTCTTGGAGTAGGTGATGACGCCGGGGCGGCCGGCCGCCTCCAGGCCCGCGTCACGGACCCGGGCGGCGGACGCGGTGAGGTCGTCGAGGGCCGCGCCGCGCGCCTGGAGGAGCACCGCCGCCTCGCCGGCGTCGAGGGCCACGCCGTCACGGGCACGTTTGAGGGCGCGACGCATGGAGTTCTCGGTCGGGCCGGTTCCGGGGGTCGCGGAAGTCGTCATGACGTCGAGCATACGGAGGGGCTCCGCCGGTTCGGCGGGGTCGGGGGTTGTCCTGGGGGGGCTGTGGTGCGTCGCCGGGTGCGGGTCCGTCGGGGCCGGTCGCGCCCGCGCGGCGGTAGCCGCACATCGACACAGCCCCGCGCCCCCAGGTGGGCTCCGTCACCCTCGGTCAGACGTACCCGGCGTATTCGTCCAGCACCCGCAGCACCTCCGCCTCGCCCGCCGGCGGCAGCTGCACCACGACCTCCTCGATGCCGAGGTCGGCGTAGTGCGCGAGCTTGCCCGGGGTGGGGTGGACGGCGTACGGGACGACCTGGAGGGCGTCCGGGTCGCGGCCCGCGTCCGCCCAGGCGGCGCGCAGGACCGGGAGCGACTCGGTCAGACCGCGCCCGCCGATCGGCAGCCATCCGTCGGCGTACTCGCTGATGTGCGCGAACAGCTTGGGTCCGGCGGCCCCGCCGACGAGCGTGCGCGGTCCGACGACCGGGCCGCGTGGCTTGCGGACCGGCTTGGGGAACGCGTGCGAGGCCCGCACCCCGCCGAACTCGCCCTCGTACGCGGTCGGTTCGTCCCGCCACAGGGCCCGCATCAGCGCCATCCGGTCGCGCACCAGCTCCCGCCGGGTACGCCAGTCCACGCCGTGGTCGGCGGCCTCCTCGACGTTCCAGCCGAAGCCGAGGCCGAGGGTGAAGCGGCCGCCGGAGAGGTGGTCCAGGGTGGCGATCTGCTTGGCCAGGTCGATCGGGTCGTGCTGGGCGACCAGCGTGATGCCGGTGCCGAGTCCGAGCCGTTCGGTGACCGCCGCCGCCTGGCCGAGGGCGACGAAGGGGTCGAGGGTGCGGCCGTACTCGGGCGGCAGCTCACCGCCCGCCGGGTACGGCGTCACCCGCTCCACCGGGATGTGGGTGTGCTCGGGCAGGTAGAGGCCGGCGAACCCCCGCTGCTCCAGCTCACGGGCGAGCCGGGTGGGGGTGATCGTCTCGTCGGTGAGGAAGATCGTGGCGGAGATGCGCATGACCGCATCTCTACCGCGCCGGGCCCCAGATGTCCATACCGACTGGTCGGCATCGCGTGCACGGGGAGCGGCACCCCACCGGACGGCTCTGATTCCCTTTTCTTCCACGGGAGTTCACCGCCGTCCCCGAGAGTGGGGGCATGTGTGAGGACGAGCGCCAGATCGCAGACTTCGTGTACGTGCCGGTCGAAGTCCCGTCCTGCGTACGGGAGATCAGGGTCGCCTACACCTACGGCCGCCCCGCCGTCCCGGCCGGCGTCGGGCGGCAAGGGCGAACACGCCGGTATCGACGACCGCCTGGCGGCCGACCCGGACACCCCGGTGACGGTCCGCCTGGAGGTCTCGGGCGCCCCCCGCTGCACCGTGCGCCTCGTGACCGACCAGGGCGTGCTGCACACGAGCGCCCCCCTGCCGGCCACGGGACCGGGCATGGTGGAGTGGCGGACGACACCCGCGACCGGGTCTCGAGATGCGGGCGCCGGGGCACGCACCACCCGAATCTCCAGGAGACTCAGTAACCATGCCCCCTCACCACGAGCGCAAGTACCGCGCGGTGTCCGCCTTTCAGCGGCTGCTCAACCCCGTGTTGCGTCGGCTGCCCTTCCAGACCGTCCTGGAGACCACCGGCCGTGTCTCGGGGCTCCCCCGCCGCACCCCGGTGGGCGGGCGCCGGGTCGGGGACTCCTTCTGGCTGGTCTCGGAGTTCGGCGAGCGTTCGCAGTACGTCCGCAACCTCAAGGCCGACCCCCGCGTCCGGGTCCGGTTGCGCGGCCGCTGGCACACCGGCACCGCGCACCTGCTGCCCGACGACGACCCGGTCGCCCGGCTGCGCGGTCTGCCGAGGCTGAACAGTGCGGGGGTGCGGGTGATGGGGGCGGGGTTGCTGACGGTACGGGTGGACCTGGACGGCTAGAGCGACGTCTGCGGGGCCCGCCCCGCGGTTCCCCTCACCCCGGCCAGACGATCGCCTGCACCTCGCTGTAGGCGTGCAGGGCGTACGAGCCGACGTCCCGGCCGACGCCGCTCTTCCTGAAGCCTCCGAAGGGTGCCTCCATGTTCCGGCCGACGGTGTTCACGCCCACCCCGCCGGACCGCAGGCGCCGGGCCACGCGGAAGGCCCGGGCCACGTCCCCGGACCAGACGTAGTCGATGAGGCCGTAGTCGGAGTCCTGGGCGAGGGCGATGCCTTCCTCCTCGTCGTCGAAGGGGACCACCGAGACGACCGGCCCGAAGATCTCCTCCCGGACCACCCGCATCCCGCTCGTGCAGTCGGCGAGGAGGGTGGGGGCGACGTAGAAGCCGCGCTCGTACGACGGCCGTTCGCCGCCCGCGACCACGGTCGCGCCCTCCTTGCGCCCGATCTCCACGTATCCCTCCACCCGCTCGCGGTGCTCGGCGGAGATCACCGGCCCGACGACGGTGTCGGCCGCCCGCGGGTCCCCCACCTTCAGACGTCCGGCGTACGCGGCCAGCGCGTCCACGAGCCGCTCATGGATCCCGCGCTGCGCGATCACCCGGGTCGGCGCGGTGCAGATCTGCCCGCTGTAGAAGGAGAAGGTGGTCCCGATGCCGGCGACGGCGGCGGCGAGGTCGGCGTCGTCGAAGACCAGGGCCGCCCCCTTGCCGCCGAGCTCCATCAGCTGCCGTTTCATCCCCCGCCCGCACACCTCCCCGATGCGCTGTCCGACGGCGGTGGAGCCGGTGAAGGAGACCATGTCGACGTCCGGCGAGTCCACGGCGGCCTCGCCGACCGCCACCGCCCGCCCGCTGACCACGTTCACGACCCCGCGCGGCACCCCGGCCGCCTCCAGCGCCTCCGCCATCCGGTACACGGAGAGCGGGTCCTGCGGGGCGGGCTTCACGACGACGGTGTTGCCCATCGCGAGGGCGGGGGCGATCTTGCCGGCCGGGTTGGCCCAGGGGTTGTTGTACGAGGTGACGCAGGTGACCACCCCGACGGGCTGCCGGACGGCCAGCGCGCCCATCACCCCGGCCCTGCCCATGGGCCCGGCCTCGTTGATCTGCGGCGGGATCGCCCACTCGGCGGGTTCCACGCGCGCGTACCGCTGGAAGCGGGCGGCCGCGACCCCGACCTGCATGGCCCGTGCCGTCCCGGTGGTGGCGCCGGTCTCGGCCCGGGCCAGCTCGGCGTACTCCGCGAACCGCGACCGGATGACGTCGGCGGCCCGCGCGAGCAGCGCCGCCCGTTCCTCGGGCGCGGTCCGCGACCAGGGGCCGAAGGCCTCGCGGGCCGCCGCACAGGCCGCGTGCACCTGGTCCCGGGAGGCCTCCGGCGCCCACCCGACGAGCCCCTCGGTGGCCGGGTCGACGACCTCGTAGTGCCCGCCGTCGGGCTCGACCCACTCCCCGCCGAGGAACAGCCGCTGCCGGTGCTCCCGGGTCATGCGGTCGCCACCGTCCGGGTGTCCCGGCCCGAGCGCAGCACCCGGCCCGGCACGGCCCCGCTCGGCACGTCGTCCCGGATCGCCTCGACGCCGTTGACCCACACGGCCCGTATCCCGAGGGCCTTGGAGTCCAGTCGCGGGCTGTCCCCCGGCAGGTCGTGCACCAGGGTGGCCGTGCCCGCGCCGATCCGTTCCGGGTCGAAGAGCACGAGGTCCGCGTGGAAGCCCTCCCGGATCCGGCCGCGTTCCTTGAGACCGAAGAGCCGGGCCGGGTCGTCGGTGAGCATCCTCACCGCCTGCTCCAGGGTGGCGAGCCTGCGCCCGCGCAGACAGTCCCCGAGGAACCGGGTGGTGTACGGCGCCCCGCACATGCGGTCCAGGTGCGCCCCCGCGTCGGAGCCGCCGAGCAGGACGTCCTCGTGCTGCCAGGTCTCGGCGCGCAGGGCCCAGGAGGCGGGGTCGTTGTCGGTGGGCATGGGCCACAGGACGGTGCGCAGGTCGTCGGCGGCGCAGATCTCCACCAGGCAGTGGAATGGGTCCTGTCCCCGCTCCTCGGCGATGTCCCGGACCACCCGCCCGCTCAGCCCGAGGTTGGCCTCGCTGTAGGTGTCGCCGATGACGTACCGCCCGAAGTTCGCGAGCCGGCGGAAGACCCCGGCCTCCCTGGAGTCGGCCCGGCGCAGCATCTCCGCCCGCACGTCCGGGTCGCGCAGGGTGGCGATCCGCTCCGGCACGGGCAGGCCGAGGATCGGTCCCCACCCGGGGATGAGGTTGAGCGCGCAGAAGGTGCCCAGGGACATGTTCATCGG
This sequence comes from Streptomyces sp. NPDC034103, assembly GCF_055575395.1. Taxonomy (NCBI): domain Bacteria; kingdom Bacillati; phylum Actinomycetota; class Actinomycetes; order Kitasatosporales; family Streptomycetaceae; genus Streptomyces; species Streptomyces sp. NPDC034103. Next base: position 290,766 of record NZ_JBVISS010000007.1, read on the forward strand.
CGTCAGGATCGGCATGGTGAGCGCGACGACCCGGCCGCCCGCCTTGCGGGCCCGCTCACTGGCGAGCAGCTGCCGGGGCACCCGCTCGGGCACGGAGGCGTCGATGGTCAGCACGTTCCAGTTCAGGGGCCGTCCGGCCGCCGCGCTCATCTCCACGAACAGGTCGATCTCCGCGTCACTGAACTGGTCGAGACACCCGGCCACGATCGCCTCGATCTGCGTCCCCTCGTGCTCGCCGACGGCCTTGGCCAGCGCGATGAGTTCGGCGGGCTCGGCGTGCCGGGAGGCGACGGGGCGCCCGTCGCCGTCGGAGTGCGTGGACGACTGGGTGGTGGACAGCCCCCAGGCCCCGGCGTCCATGGACTCGTGGAACAGTCGCAGCATGGCGTCGAGTTGGTCCGGCGTGGGCTGCCCGCCCACGGCGTCCGCGCCCATCACGTACCGCCGCAGCGCGCAGTGCCCCACCATGAACCCGGCGTTGACGGCGGTCCGCCCTTCGAGCGCGTCCAGGTACTCCCCGAAGGAACTCCAGCTCCAGGGCGCCCCCTCCTCCAGGGCGACCAGCGACATGCCCTCCACCTTGGACATCATCCGGCGCGTGTAGTCGGCGTCCTCGGGCCGGTCGGGATGCAGCGGCGCGAGCGTGAAGCCGCAGTTCCCGGCCGCGACGGTCGTGACGCCGTGGTTGAGGGAGGGGGTCGCGTAGGGGTCCCAGAACAGCTGGGCGTCGTAGTGCGTGTGGGGGTCGACGAACCCGGGGGCGAGGACGAGGCCCGTGGCGTCCTCGTGGGTACGGGCCTCCTCGGTGATCTCACCGATCGCGGCGATACGGCCATCCCGTATCCCCACGTCAGCGGTGAAGGCGGCCGCACCGGTCCCGTCGACGACGGTCGCGCCTTGGATGACGTGATCAAGCATGGGTGCACCTCTTGGAGTTGCGGTGATCCGACCTACCCAGGGGCGCGGGGCTGTGCCGATGTGCGGCCACCGACGCGTGAGCGCGACGGGCCACCACGCACCCGCACCCCGCGGCGGCGCTTACGAGGCAGCCCGGAACCGGGAAGTCCGGTGCACGGGATCCGTGTCGATCTTCGGGATCACGTGCTCACCGATGAGCCGGATCGTCTGAAGCGTCTCCTCCTTCGGCACCCCCACCGGCAACCCGAAGCTCAGCTGATCCGCCCCGGCCTGCTCCCACCGCTTGCACTGCCGGGCCACCTCGTCGGGGTCCCCGCAGATCAGCAGTTCCTCCTCGATGAGCAGTTCGACGAACTCCGCGGTGTACTCCGGCAGCGTCTCCGGCCACTCGGGGAACCCCTCGGGCCGCGGGAAGGTGTCGTGGTACCGGAACACCAGCGAGGGCAGGTAGTGCAGCCCGCCGTTGACGGCGATCTCGACGGCCTCGGCGTGGGTGGGGGCGCAGATGGCCGTGGTCGTGACCATCACGTTGTCGTTGACGAAGTCCCCGATCGGCTCGGCGTTCACGACCGCCGTCTTGTACTGCTCCAGCACCCACTCCATGTCGGAGACCTTCTGCACGCTGAAGCCGAGGACCCCGAGCCCCTTCTTGGCCGCCATGGCGTACGACGGCGGCGACCCGGCGGCGTACCACATCGCGGGGTGCGACTTCCCGTACGGCTTCGGCAGCACCTTGCGCGGCGGCAGCTGCCAGTGCTTGCCCTGGAAGCCGACGTACTCGTCCTGGAGCCACATCTTGGGGAACTCGGCGATGGTCTCCTCCCAGATCTCCTTGGTGTGGTTCATGTCGGTGATGCCGGGCAGGAAGCCGAGGATCTCGTGCGACCCGGCGCCCCGCCCGCTGCCGAACTCGAAGCGGTTGCCGGTGAGATGGTCGAGCATGGCGACCTTCTCGGCGACCTTCACCGGGTGGTTGACCTGGGGCAGCGGGTTGAAGATTCCCGAGCCGAGGTGGATGCGTTCGGTGGCGTGGGCCAGATAGCCGAGGAAGACGTCGTTGGCGGACAGGTGCGAGTACTCCTCCAGGAAGTGGTGCTCGGAGGCCCAGGCGTACTTGAACCCGGACTTGTCCGCCTGGATGACGTACTCGGTCTCCTCCATCAGCGCCTTGTGCTCGGCCAGCGGGTCGGTCTCGGCGCGCTTGCCCACGTATCCCTGTACAAAGAGCCCGAATTCCAAGGAGGTTCACCATCCCCAGTTGTTTCTGACGCTCCGTCAGATTCCTGATCTGCCGCCGACTGTGGCACCGGGCACTGACAGCGTCAATAGCTGACGCCTAGTCAGCTGCGCCCGGCCGGAGTCAGAGGACCGAGACCCCCGCCAGCCAGCCGCCGTCGATCACGAACGGCTGCCCGGTGATGTACGAGGAGTCGGCGGAGGTCAGGAACAGCGCGAGCCGCGCCACCTCCTCCGGGCGCCCGATCCGGCCCAGCGGCACGACCTTGCGGTAGAAGCGGTCCAGCCCCCGGGAGGCCTGCTCCCCGTCCGCGGCCGGGTCCAGGACGGCCGGGTTGGACATCGCGGTGTCGATCGCCCCCGGGCACATGGCGTTGACCCGGATGCCGCGCGGCGCCAGCTCCAGCGCGGCGACCCGGGTGAGCCCGAGGATCGCGTGCTTGGAGGCGGCGTAGGCGCCCACGCCCGCCATCCCGGTCACCCCGGTGTAGGAGGCGGTGTTGACGATCGTGCCCCCGTCGGACAGCACGGGCCCGACGGCCCTGATCCCGAGGAAGCAGCCGACCTGGTTGACGTTCACGATCTGCATGAACTCGTCGAGCGGTGTGTCGAGAAGGGAGTTGAAGCGCAGGATGCCGGCGTTGTTGACGAGCCCGTCGAGGCGGCCGTACTCCTCGACGGCGGCCCGGGTCGCCCGCCGCCAGTCGGACTCCTGGCTCACGTCCAGGTGGACGTACAGCGCCCCTATCTCCTCGGCGAGTTCCTTGCCCTGCTCGTCGAGGACGTCGGCGACCACGACCTCGGCGCCCTCCGCCCGGAACAGCCGTGCCTCCTGCTCCCCCTGTCCGCGCGCCGCCCCGGTCACGATCACGACGCGTCCGTCCAGCTTGCCCATGCGGTGGCTCCTCACAGATGGGGTCCGACGTTGGCGCCGAACGCCGCGATCTGGTCGGTGAGTTCGGCGCGGCTGCGGCTGCGCAGCCGCACCTGGATCTGGTGCACGCCCATCGCGCGGTAGGCGCGCAGGGACTCGGCGAGCTGCTCCGCGGACCCGGTGAGGGTCCGGCGTCCGACGTCCCAGGCCGGCTGCCCGACGTAGAGCGGCTCGGCGATGGCGCCGACGGTGAACGGGGCGTCCACGGCAGCCTGTTCGCGCAGTCGGCGGATCGTGGCGATCTGTGCGGGCAGCCGGTCGCGCGGGTCGCCCTGCGGCAGCCAGCCGTCCCCCTTGAGGGCGGCCCGGCGGAGGGCGGCGGGCGAGGAGCCGCCGACCCAGATCGGCACCCGGGGCTGGTCGGGCCGGGGCCGCTGCCCGAGCCCCTCGAAGTCGTACAGCTTGCCGTGGTGCTCGGGGAACTCCTCCGGCCCGAGGCAGGTCCTGAGGGCGTCGACGGTCTCGTCGAGCACGGCCCCGCGCCGGCGGAAGTCGACCCCCAGCGCCTCGAACTCCTCCTGGACGTGCCCCGCCCCGACTCCGAGGGTCAGCCGGCCGCCGCTGAGGTGGTCGAGGGTCGCGTACTGCTTGGCGGTCAGGAGCGGGTGCCGCAGGCCCACCACGGCGACGTGACTGAGCAGTCGTACGCGCTCGGTGACCGCGGCGAGGTGGGCGAGGGTGGCGACGGGGTCGTACCAGACGGTGCTCATCGTGGGCGCGAGCCGGCGCGGTACGGCGACATGGTCGCAGACGGCGACGTAGGCGAACCCGGCGTGGTCGGCGGCCCGGGCGACATAGACGAGGTCGGCGGGGTCGCCGGCGGTCTCCCAGGGCTCGGTGTAGAGGGTGCTCTGGGACTGGATGGGGAGCTGGATGCCGTACCGGAGCCCCTCGGGCGGGGTCGGGGCGGCAGGGACGGGACGGGTGGATTCATCTGTCGTGCGGTGAGGCTGCATGGCACTCCCAGCCGACTTGACGGGCCGTCAGTTGTGGCGGCGGTGCCATGGTGCGGCGCGCCAGGGCAAATGACAAGGCGTGCAGGGCCTTGCGCACCGCCCGCCCCGGGCACCCATGACCTCCTCACGTTCCGGACCACAGCCCCTGCGGGGTGAGGCCGAGCAGGTCGATGGCGTTGCCGCGGACGATCTTCTCGACGACGTCCGGGGCCAGGTGGCCCATCTGGGCCTCGCCGACCTCGCGGGACCTGGGCCAGGTGGAGTCGGAGTGGGGGTAGTCGGTCTCGTAGAGGACGTTGCCGAGGCCGATGGCGTCGAGGTTGCGCAGGCCGAAGGCGTCGTCGAAGAAGCAGCCGTAGACGTGGTCGGCGAAGATCTCGGACGGCGGGCGGTGGACCTTGTCCGCGACGCCGCCCCAGCCGCGGTTCTCCTCCCAGACGACGTCGGCGCGCTCCAGGATGTAGGGGATCCAGCCGATCTGGCCTTCCGCGTACATGACCTTCAGGTTCGGGAAGCGCTCGAACTTGCCGCTCATCAGCCAGTCGACCATCGAGAAGCAGCAGTTGGCGAAGGTGATGGTGGAGCCGACGGCGGGCGGGGCGTCGGCGGAGGTGGAGGGCATCCTGCTGGAGGAGCCGATGTGCATGGCGATGACGGTGCCGGTCTCGTCGCAGGCGGCGAGGAAGGGGTCCCAGTCGTCGGTGTGCACGGAGGGCAGGCCGAGGTGCGGGGGTATCTCGGAGAAGGCGACGGCCCGCACACCCCGCCGGGCCATGCGGCGGACCTCGGCGGCCGCCGCCTCGGCGTCCCACAGCGGGATGAGGGTCAGCGGGATGAGCCGCCCCTGCGCCTTCGGGCCGCACCACTCCTCCACCATCCAGTCGTTGTAGGCCCGCACGCACAGCAGGCCCAGCTCGCGGTCCGCGGCCTCGGTGAAGGTCTGGCCGCAAAAGCGCGGGAAGGTGGGGAAGCACAGGGCGGACTGGACGTGGTTGACGTCCATGTCGGCGAGGCGGGCGGGGACGTCGTAGGAGCCGGGGCGCATCTGCTCGTACGTGATGACTTCGAGCTTGATCTCGTCCCTGCTGTAGCCGACGGCGGTGTCGAGGCGGGTGAGGGGGCGGTGCAGGTCCTCGTAGACCCACCAGTCGCCGATCGGTCCGTCGTCGCCCGGCCGACCCATCACGGGCTTGAACCGGCCGCCGAGGAACGTCATCTCCTTCAACGGGGCGCGGACCGTGCGAGGGCCGGTGTCCAGGTACTTCTTCGGGAGCCGGTCCTGCCAGACGTGCGGCGGCTCCACGGTGTGGTCGTCGACGGAGATGATCTTCGGGAATTCCGGGGTGGTGGCCGGGTCGCTTGCCGGGATGGTCTCCATGGCGCCCACGGTAGCGCTGATCTGACGGGCCGTCAGCTGGCTGGGCGGTGCCCGGTACTGGTGGTTCCTGTGCGGAAGTGCGCGAAGTGCGCCCGCGGACTTCGGCAGTTCCCGCGCGTCCGCCTGTGATCGCGCTCTCCACAGCTGACGCATCTGCCATGCACAAGGCAAACTGGCGTTGTTGCTCACTGTGTCTAGGGGGACGCGATGGACGGTGTATCGCGGGTGCCTGCGCAGCGGCGTCCCGGCTCCTCGACGGAGTCCGGACAGCCGCTGCGCTTCGGCGTGCTCGGACCGGTGCGCGCCTGGCGCGGCGAGGAATCCCTGCCCACGGGTTCACCGCAGCAACGGGCCCTGCTGGCGGCGCTGTTGCTGCGGGAGGGCCGTACCGCGACCGCGGCCGAGCTGATCGACGCCCTGTGGGGCGAGGAGCCGCCGTCCCAGGCGCTGGCCGCGCTGCGGACCTACGCCTCCCGGCTGCGCAAGGTCCTCGGCCCCGACGTCCTGGTGAGCGAGTCCGGCGGCTACGCGATCCGCTCCCTCGGCGAGGGCGCGCTGGACCTCGCGGTGGCACAGGAGCTGGCCACCGAGGCGGAGAAGGCGCGCGGCACCGGCGATCTGTGCCATGCGCGGGAGGTGCTGGCGCGGGCACTGGCCCTGTGGGACGGCGAGGTACTGGCGGGCGTGCCGGGCCTGTACGCGTCCTCGCAGCGCGTCCGCCTGGAGGAGTGGCGCCTGCAACTGCTGGAGTCCCGCCTCGACATGGACCTGGAACAGGGCTGCCACGCGGAGGCGGTCTCGGAACTGACGGCCCTGACGGCCACCCATCCCCTGCGGGAGCGGCTGCGCGAGCTGCTGATGCTCGCCCTGTACCGGTCCGGCCGTCAGGCGGAGGCGCTCGCCGTGTACGCCGACACCCGCCGGCTGCTCGCCGACGAACTGGGCGTGGACCCGAGAGCGGGCCTGCGCGAGCTCCAGCAGCGCATCCTGCGGGCAGACCCGGCGCTCGCCGAACCCCCCTCCCCGCAGCCGGAACCCGCGGCCGCCCCCGTCCGCCCCGCCCAACTCCCGGCGACCGTGCCCGACTTCACCGGTCGCGTGTCCGTCGCCGCCGAGCTGGGCGAGGTGCTCGCCGGCGCGGAGGGCCGGGTGATGGCCCTCTCGGCGCTCGCGGGCATCGGCGGCGTCGGCAAGACCACCCTGGCCGTCCACGTCGCCCACCAGGCCAGGTCGTCCTTCCCCGACGGCCAGTTGTACGTCGACCTCCAGGGCGCGGGTGCCCGGGCCGCGGATCCGGAGACGGTCCTCGGCACCTTCCTGCGGGCCCTGGGCACCGCCGAATCGGCGATCCCCGACTCCCTGGAGGAACGGGCGGCGCTGTACCGCTCGGTCCTGGACGACCGCCGCGTCCTGGTCCTCCTCGACAACGCCCGCGACGCGGCCCAGGTGCGCCCACTGCTCCCCGGCACGGCGGGCTGTGCGGCCCTGGTCACCTCCCGGGTACGGATGGTGGACCTCGCCGGGGCGCACCTCGTCGACCTGGACGTGATGTCGCCGGACGAGGCGCTGGCCCTCTTCACGAAGATCGTCGGCGAGGAGCGGGTGGGCAGCGAACGGGAGGCGGCCCTCGACGTCGTCGCGGCCTGCGGCTTCCTCCCGCTGGCCATCCGCATCGCGGCATCCCGCCTGGCGGCGCGCCGCACCTGGACGGTCTCGGTCCTCGCCGCGAAGCTCGCGGACGAGCGCCGCCGTCTGGACGAGCTCCAGGCCGGTGACCTCGCCGTCAAGGCCACCTTCGAACTCGGCTACGGCCAGCTGGAGCCCGCCCAGGCCCGCGCCTTCCGCCTCCTGGGCCTCGCCGACGGCCCCGACCTCTCGCTGTGCGCCGCGGCCGCCGTACTCGATCTGGACCGGGAGGAGACCGAGGACCTTCTGGAGTCCCTCGTCGACACCTCCCTCCTCGAATCCGCCGCCCCCGGCCGCTACCGCTTCCACGACCTGGTCCGGCTCTACGCGCGTGCGTGCGCGGAACGCGACGAACGGCCGCCGAGCGAGCGGGGCGCGGCCCTGTCGAGACTGCTGGACTTCTACCTGGCCACGGCGGCGGGGGTGTACGGGATCGAGCGGCCCGGGGACCGGCTGGTGGAGCATCTGGAGCCGACCGACCATCCCGGGCTGACGTTCACGGACCGGCACCGGGCCCAGGACTGGCTGTACTCGGAGGCGAACTGCCTCTTGGCCTGCGTACGCCAGGCAGTCGCCGGTCCGCAGCTGCGGCGGGCCGTCGACCTGCTGTGGGCCGCCAAGGACCTGGCCGAGTCGGGGGCCAACTCCCGGGAGTTCGGCGCGGTCGCCGAGGCCGCGACGACGGCGGCCCGCGAGGCCGCCGACCGCCACGCGGAGGCCCGCGCCCGGGTCACCCTCGCGGAGAGCCACCTCGCCGGGGGGCGTTTCGACCAGGCGGACCAGGAGGCGCGGCAGGCCACGGCGCTCGCCCGCGAGTCCACCGACCCGGTCCTGCGGTGCTGGGTGCCCAACCTCCGGGGAGCCATCGCGTTCTACCAGAACCGGCACGTCGAGGCCGCCACGCACCTCACGCAGGCCATCTCCAGCTTCCAGGAGGCCGACGACCTCCCCGGTGAGGCCAGCGCCCTGTGCAACCTCTCCAGGTCGCACCTGGCCGTGAACCACACGCAGAGCGCCATCGAACTGGCCCAGCGGGGCACGGACATCTACGACCGTCTCGGGCACTCCCTGCGCGGGGCGAACGGCCGGTACGCCCTCGGGCTCGCGCTGGCCCAGGCGGGGCAGCTGGCGGAGGCCGCCGAGCGGCTCGGACAGGCACTCGAGGTCTTCCGGGACAGCCGTCAGCGCCTGTGGGAGGGCATGACGATCTTCCGGATCGCGGAGGTCCGGATGGCCGAGGGCCGACTCGCCGACGCCGCGGCGCTCGCCGAGCAGTCGCTGGCCGTGCTGCGCGGCATCGGGGGCGAGTGGCGGCGCGGCAACATCCTCACGGTGCTCGGCCGCGCGCTCGCCGGGATCGGCCAGACCGGACGCGCGCGGGTCTGCTGGCGCGACGCCCTGGGCATCTACGAGGAGTTGGGCTCCTCGGAGGCCGAGGAGGTACGCGCGCTGCTGGCTCCCGTACAGGCTGCCTGAGCCCCAGGTCAGGGCCGTTCATCATTCGTTTATCGCGTCCCGTCACCCTGAGGTTGTCGATCCGTCGCGTCGGGGGGCAGACGGGTCCACCACGGAGGGCCGCCCACAAGGTGAGCGGCCCTCAACGCCCGTCCGGCGGCCCTCGGGGGAGTCGCCGGGCGGGTCCACAGCCAGCTGACAGGAGTTGCGGACCCATGACCGACACCACGAAGAACGACGGCGACATCAAGCCGCTCGACATCCACGTGACCGACGCGCCCGCGGGCACGGACGGCGATGTCCTGAAGCCGACCGACATCCACGTCACGGACGAGAAGGCGGGCACCGACACGGTGAAGCCGACGGACATCCACGTCACGGACGAGCCTGCCTGACCCACTCGGAGCTTTTTCCCGCACGGGGATCGGCCGCGGCGGCGCGGAGGGGATGCCGCCGCGGCCGAGGCATGCCGTCACACGGCGTCCGCCGCCCGCCCCGGCCCGCGCAGCCGGCCCTTCACCACCTTGCCGCTCGCGTTGCGGGGCAGCTCGCCCACGAACTCGACCTCTCGGGGCACCTTGTAGTTCGCCATCTCCCGCCGGGACCAGGCGATCAGGTCGTCCGCCGTCGTCACCGACCCCGGGCGCCGTACCACGTACGCCTTGGCGACCTCGCCCAGGCGCGGGTCCGGGACGCCGACGACGGCGACGTCCCGGACGTCCGGGTGGAGGCCGAGGAGTTGCTCTATCTCGGCCGGGTAGGCGTTGAACCCGCCGACGATGAACATGTCCTTGAGACGGTCGGTGATGCGGAGGTTGCCCGCCTCGTCCAGGACGCCGACGTCCCCCGTCCGCAGCCAGCCCTCCGGGTCCAGGACCTCCGCGGTCGCGGCCGGGTCCTGGTAGTAGCCGCGCATCACGTGGAAGCCGCGGACCAGGACCTCGCCGGGGGTGCCCGGGGGCAGGGGGGCGCCGGTCGGGTCCGCCACCCGCACCTCCGTGCCCGGGATCGCCCGTCCCGAGGTCGACGCGATCACCGACGGGGGGTCGCCGCGGCGGCACATGGTGACGACACCGCTCGCCTCGGAGAGGCCGTAGGCGGTGAGGACGGTCTCCACGCCGAGTTCGCCGCGCAGCCGTTCCACCAGGGTCAGGGGGACGACCGCGGCGCCGGTCACCACCAGGCGCAGCGCGGACAGGTCGTGGGCCGTCCGGGAGGGGTGGTCCAGGAGGGACTGGTGCAGGGTCGGGGGGCCGGGCAGCACGGACACCCGTTCCGCGGCGATGTTCGCCAGGACGGTGTCCACGTCGAAGACCGGCTGGGGGATCATCGTCGCGCCCCGCATGAGGCAGGCGATCACGCCCGCCTTGTAGCCGAAGGTGTGGAAGAAGGGGTTGACGATCAGATACCGGTCGCCCTGCCGCAGGCCCGCGAGGTCGCTCCAGATCGCGTAGGCCCGCAGTGTCTGGGCGTGGGTGATGACCGCGCCCTTGGGGCGGCCGGTGGTCCCGGAGGTGAAGACGATGTCCGAGGGCCACGAGCCGCGCACCGAGGCCGCCCGCCGCCGGACCTCCGCCTCGTCCACGCCGTCGCCGCCGGCGAGGAAGTCCTTCCAGGTCCGGTAGTCGGCCGGCGCGTCGTCGGACAGGACGACGACCTGCTCCAGCGCGGGCAGCCCCGGCCCGTCCGCGAGCGCCCTGCGCAGCGAGGCGACGTAGGACGTGCCGAGGAAGGTGCCCGTCACGAACAGCAGTCGCGCGCCGCTCCTGCGCAGTACGTCGGCCGCCTCGCCGCCCTTGAACCGGGTGTTCAGCGGCACCAGCACCGCCCCGGCGGACACCGCGCCGAGCGCCGCGACCATCCAGTCCAGGGAGTTGGGGGCCCAGATCGCCACCCGGTCGCCGGGCGCCACCCCGCTCGCCACGCAGGCCGCCGTCGCGCGCTCCACGCGCTCGCCCAGTTCGGCGTACGTCACCCGGGTACGGCCCTCCACGACGGCTTCCACGTCCGCGTACCGCCGCGCCGCCGACCGGACCAGACCCGGAACGCTTCCCCACTCCTCGTCTCCGCGCACAACCGGCCTCCAGAACCCAGTAGCTGACTGACCGTCAGATTAGCTGTAGCCTGACGCACTGTCAGCCAGGTGGACAGCCCTCGCGGAGGTGCCCCATGACCGGACTCAAGGACGCCACCGCCATCGTCGGCATAGGCCAGACGCCCTTCGCCAAGAACCTCCCCGAGGACGAGAGAACGCTCGCCTGCCGGGCCGTTCTCGCCGCCCTCGACGACGCCGGCATCGCGCCGGGCGAGGTCGACGCGCTCGCCTCCTTCACCATGGAGGAGACCGACGAGGTGGAGCTGGCGAAGGCGGTCGGCTTCGGCGACCTCACCTTCTTCAGCAAGGTCGGCTACGGGGGCGGCGGTTCCTGCGCCACCGTCGCCCATCTCGCGGCCGCCATCGCCTGCGGACAGGCGACGGTGGGCGTGGCCTGGCGGTCCCGCAAACGCGGCTCGGGACCCCGGCCCTGGCGCAACACCGTCACCCAACTCCCCACCCCGGCCCAGTGGACCCGGCCCTACGGGCTGCTGCGCCCCGTCGACGAGATCGCCATGCTCACCCGCCGCTACATGCACGAGTACGGCGCCACCCGGGACCACCTGTTCAACGTGGCCCTCGCCTGCCGCAACCGCGCCAACCAGAATCCGGCCGCCGTCATGTACGAGCGCCCCCTCACCCGCGAGATGTACATGACCTCCCGGTGGATCAGCGAGCCGCTGTGCCTGTACGACAACTGCCTGGAGACGGACGGGGCGTTGGCCTGTGTCGTCGTCAGCAGGGAGCGCGCCCGCGACTGCCCCCACACCCCCGTTTACGTCCACTCCACCGCCCAGGGCCTGCCCGCCCAGCACCACGGCATGGTCAACTACTGGAACGACGACCCGCTCTCCGGCCCCGCCTGGACCGCCGCCCGGCACCTGTGGAAGCACGCCGACCTCACCCCCGAGGACGTGGACGTCGCCCAGATCTACGACGCGTTCACCGCCCTTGTCCCGCTCTCCCTGGAGGGCTACGGCTTCTGCGGGCGCGGCGAGGGCGGGGCGTTCACCGAGCAGGGCGCCCTGGAGATCGGCGGGCGGCTGCCGCTCAACACCGGTGGCGGCGGCCTCAGCGAGGCCTACGTCCACGGCTTCAACCTCATCAACGAAGGCGTCAAGCAGCTGCGCGGGACCGCTACCGCCCAGGTCCCGGACGCCGCGACCTGCCTGGTCACCGCCGGTGAGGGCGTCCCCACGTCCGCGCTCCTGCTCAGGAGGTAGCCCGTGCTCACCCCCGTAGTCGACCCCGAGGGCGCCCCCTTCTGGCGCTACGCCGCCCAGGGCGAACTCCGCGTCCAGACCTGCGCCGACTGCCGCGCACCCCGCTTCCCGCCCCGCCCGTGCTGCCCGCGCTGCCAGTCCTTCGACAGCGGCTGGGAGAGGGTCAGCGGGTACGGCCGGGTCTGGTCGTACGTCGTCCCCCATCCCCCGCTCCTGCCGGACTACGCGGAGCGGGCGCCGTACAACGTCGTCGTCGTCGAACTCGACGAGGAGCCCCGCATCCGGCTCGTCGGCAACCTGGTCGCCTCGGCCGGGGCGCCGCTCGACTCCGTTGATCCGGGGCGGATCCGGATCGGCGCCCGGGTGCGGGCGGTGTTCGCCGGCGGGCTCGTGCAGTGGGTGCCGGCGTGAGCGGGCTGCGGATCACGGCCGACAAGGACACCGGCGTCGCCGTCGTCACCCTGGACCGGCCGCATCGGCTCAACGCGATCGACCTCGCCCTGCGCGACGAACTCGTCGCGGGGTGGCGCGCGTTGCGGTTCGACGACACCGTGCGGGCGATCGTCCTCACCGGGGCGGGCGAGCGCGCCTTCTGCACCGGCCTGGACCGGGACGCGCAGGTTCCGCAGCCCGACTCCCCCTACATGGCCGACGATCCGCTCCTCCGTGTCGGGCCCAAGGCCAACGACCTGTGGAAACCGGTGATCGCCGCGGTGCGGGGGATGGCCTGCGGGGGCGCCTTCTACCTGCTCGGGGAGTCGGACTTCGTCGTCGCCGACACCACCGCCGCCTTCTTCGACCCGCACACGACGTACGGCATGGTCAGCGCGTACGAGTCGGTCCTCCTGGCGCAGCGGATGCCGTACGGCGAGGTGGCCCGGATGATGCTCATGGGGACGGCCGAGCGGATCTCCGCGCGGCGGGCCCACGAGACCGGGCTGGTCTCCGAACTCACCGAGCCCGGAGCCGCGTTGGAGGCGGCGGTGGAGTGCGCCGCCGTCATCGCCGGGTATCCGGCCGAGGGGGTGCAGGGCACCGTCCGCGCCCTGTGGGCGGCCAGGGAGACCGCTCTCGCCGCCGGCTTCGCGCAGGCCCCGCATCTGATCTCGCTGGGGAACCTGCCGGACGAGCGGCAGGCGGAGCTGTTCGCCGCCCGCCGCTCCAGGTTCAGGACCCGGTGACGTCGTCCCAGTTGTAGGAGGCGACCGGGTCCAGGTCGCAGTGGTCGACCTTGGCGGCGTTCTCCTCGGCGTTGACCACCTCGATCCGCATGGTCTTCGTGCCGTTGGCGGCCACGGTGACCTGCTCGATGGTGCCGTCGACCAAGTCGTCGTCGGCTTCCATGAAGGTGATGTGGACGTCGAAGGTGCTCTCGGTGCTGTTCGGGTTGGTGACCTCGACGGTCGCGTACGGCTCCGCCACCGTCGCGCAGCTGATCAGCCGCGCCGTACCGTCCTCATGGCCGGACGGGGATGACTCCCCGGACGAACCCCCGGAGTAGTCGTCGTCGTAGTCGTCATCGTCGTAGTCGTGGTACGTCCCCGAGCCGCCTCCCGAGGTGGACGACGAGCTGTCGTGGTCCTGGCTGGAACTGCTGCATCCGCCCCCACTCCGACCGCCGCTCCCGTGCCGGCTCTTGGAGCTCGTCGAGAACCCGGACAGGGCCAGGACCACTAATGCGATGACAGCTGTGAACTTGAGAGTGCGCCCCCGTGCGATCATGCCGCCACTCTAGCGAGCTGTTGTCACGGCCATGCCACTACCTGGTGCCCCTTCCGTACGAGGCGATGACCAGCGGCTCAGGCGGTCCTGGCCGTCCCCGTCCCCTTCTCCGCGTCCAGCGCGTACACGCAGCGGTCCTTGCTGCACGCGTACACCACGCCGTCCTTGACGACCGGGGCGCCGGTGATCTCGCCGCCGGTGGCCAGCTTCCAGCGCAGCCGGCCGTCGTCGGCCTTGAGGGTGTACAGCAGGTGGTCGGTGGAGCCGAAGTGGATGCGCCCCTCCGCGACCGCGGGCGTGCCCACGATGTCGCCGCCGGACTGGAAGCGCCACTTCGGGGTGCCCGTGACCGCGTCCAGGGTGTAGAGCCCCTTGCCGCTGCCCACGTGGACATGGCCCGCGACGACCAGCACCGGCTCGATGGAGGCCCGGGGCTCGGTGGCGATGCGCCAGCGGTCGCGGCCGTCGGCGGCGTCCAGGGCGTAGACCGTGCCGAGGTAGTCGGCGAGGTACACGCCACCGCCGGTCACCGCCGGGCCGGGGACGAAGGCGGGCGGGCAGAGGAAGACCGCGGGGGCCTCGAAGTGCCACTTCACATGCCCGGTGGAGATGTCCAGCGCGAGCACCCGGGTGCCGGCGGAGACATACGCGTAGCCGTCCGGGGCGTGCGTCACCCGGACCGGTACGCCGCCGCAGGAGGCCGCGTCGCCGATGGGGTACGACCAGCGCTCGTCGCCGGTGCGGGCGTCCAGGGCGCGCAACCGGGCGTCCTGCCAGACGTAGACCGTGCCGTCGTGCAGGGCCGGTCCCGCCTCGGGGGACTCGAAGTCCGTCTGCGCGCCGGTGATCTCCCACAGCTTCTGGCCGCCCGAGGCCTCCCAGGCCTGGACGCCGCCGCCCCGGGTGCCGGTGACGACGGTGCCCCGGTCGGCCTTGAGGGAGTAGACCCAGGCGTCCGTCTGCAACCGCCACAGGTCGGCGCCCTCGCGGGCCTCCAGGGCGAAGAGGGTGGGGCCGTCGGAGGCGTGGATACGGCCGTCCGCGACCGCCATCGACCAGGCGACGTCCCGGGTCTTGAAGCGGCGCCGTCCGGTGGCCACGTCGAGGGCGTGCACCTCGAAGGAGGTGACGTAGACGAGGTCGTCGGCGACGGCGGGGGTGCCCCACACGTCGTTCGACATCCGGAACCGCCAGGGGCGCCAGCCGCCGCCGGGCTCCGGGGCCGGCTGGGGCGCCGGGATGACGGGGTCGGCGCCGTTGACGCCGGGGCGGGGCTTGGACCAGCTGGCGACCAGCCCGGCCTCCGGCGGCGGCGCCTTCACGGCGGCGGCGCGGGCGTCGGCGACGCGCGGTCCGGGCCCGATGGGGACCTGGGCGCCCGCCAGGCGCACCGGGCCGGTGTCGGGGGCACCGACGGGCACGCGCGCGGGGACGACGGGGTCGTGCGCGGGCGGCGGCGGTACGGGGGCGACGCGGCCCCCCGCGCTGCGGCCGCCGGGGCCCGGTCTGACGGCCGCACGCCCGTTGCGGCGGCCCTCGATCAGGCTCACCGCGCGCTCGGGCAGCCAGGCCGACGCCGTCCCGCTGTCGTCGGAGCCGGAGCCGAAGAGGTGGGGGGCGAGCTGGGCCTGGAGGTCGGCCGGGTTGGGGCGGCCGGTGGCGTCCATCTGCATGCAGGACTCGATGAGCGGGCGCAGCTCGTCCGGGAGGCCTTCGAGGTCGGGGCCCTCACGCAGCAGCATGAAGACGGTCTCGACCGGGTTGGCGCCGTGGAAGGGCGGGTGGCCGGTGGCGGCGAAGACCAGCATCGAGCCGAGCGAGAAGACGTCACTCGCGCCGGTCACGCTGCGGGAGTCCTTGGCCTGCTCGGGCGACATGTAGGCGGGGGTGCCGACGGCGACGTTCGTCATCGTCAAACGGGTGTTCGATACGCCGGAGGCGATACCGAAGTCGATCACCCGCGGGCCGTCCTCGACGACCAGGACGTTCGACGGCTTGAGGTCGCGGTGCACCAGTCCCGCGCCGTGGATCGACTGGAGGGCCTCGGCGACGCCCGCCGCGAGCCAGCGCACCGCCTGGGCCGGCAGCGGCCCGCACTCGTTCACTATCTCCTCGAGGGAGGGCGCGGGAACGTAGGCGGTGGCCAGCCAGGGCACGGCCGCACGGGGGTCGGCGTCGACGACGGCCGCGGTGTAGAAGCCGGAGACGGCCCGGGCCGCCTCCACCTCCCGGGTGAAGCGGACGCGGAACAGCTGGTCCTCGGCGAGTTCCGTACGGACCGTCTTGATCGCCACGCGCCGCCCGGACGCCGAGCGCGCGAGATAGACCAGCCCCATGCCGCCGGCGCCCAGCCGTCCCAGCACCTCGAACGGCCCGATCCGCCGCGGATCGTGCTGTGTCAGCTGATCCACCACTTGCCTGCCACCTCCCCGTACGGGCCGCGTCACACCCTTATGCACACGACCCCGTGCAGCGTCTCACCACCGCACCGCCATGGCGGCACGCACCCTGATTCTTCCTGGCCGAGGCGCAGGTTGCGAACCAGGGTGCACATCGGGATGTCTCACGCCAAAACAGTAGGTTTCAGCGGTCGGACTTCCCGGCGGCACGCTCCAGCAGCGCGAAGGACGCCCCCTGATTGTCGGTGACGACGGCCGCTTTCCCGTACGACGTCTCGAAGGGTGGAGCCTGGACCCGCCCACCGAGCCGGCTCACCGCGGCGAGGGCCTCCGCACAGTCCTGGACGCCGAAGTGGACGAGGAAGTGGGGCGGCATCTCGGCCGGAAAGACGTCCAGCACGGGGGCCCGGCCGAAATCGGGCCTCGCCTCGGGTCCGAACAGGGCGTCGTGGAAGAGCCCGCCGTAGAAGGTGTTGGCCGCCTCGGTGTCCCGTGCGTACAGCTCGGCCCAGACGAACGCGCCCGGCTCGTGCCGTACCCCGAAACCGGTGTGGGAGTCCGGCTCCCACAGCCCGAAGACTGCGCCCTCCGGGTCGGTGACCAGGGCGCTGGTCCCGAGGTCGCCGACCGGCACGGGAGCGGTGACGACCTGCCCGCCGGCCGCCCAGACGCGGTCGGCGAGGCCCTCGATGTCGGGGGTCGCGAAGTACACCGTCCAGACGGTGGGCATCCGCCCGTCCGTCTTGTGCGCGAGCGCGGCGACCGGCTCGCCCTCCCGCAGGGCCCACACGGCCCCGCCGTACCGCTGCTCCTCGAAGGTCCACCCGAAGAGCTCACCGTAGAACCGCTTGCCCGCCTCGACGTCGGGAAGCTGCGCGTCCACCCAGCACGGGACGCCCTCTCCGTACGTGGATGCCCTGTTTTCGGCCATACCGCCAAACTAACGGCGCCGCGCGCACCCCGCAGACCAGCGCACCAGCCCCGAAGAGCCCGCGCACCCCATTTGCAGTCGGCCGAATCGCGCTCCCATCACCCCTCGGTAAGCTGACGGCATGACAGGACAAGTGCGTACCGTCGACGGCCGCGTGGCCGGCCGGCGTGGGCAGGCGACCCGGCAGAAGCTGCTCGACTGCCTCAGCGAGATGCTCAGCTCCTCCCCTTACCGGGACGTCAAAGTCATCGATGTCGCCCGGAAGGCGGGCACTTCGCCCGCCACCTTCTACCAGTACTTCCCGGACGTCGAGGGCGCCGTCCTGGAGATCGCCGAGCAAATGGCCACCGAAGGCGGCCAGTTGACCGAGCTGCTCGAAGGGCGGTCCTGGGTCGGCAAGGCCGGCTGGAGCACCGCGCAGGAACTCGTGGACGGGTTCCTGGAGTTCTGGCGCAGGAACGACGCGATCCTCAGGGTCGTCGACCTCGGCGCCGCCGAGGGCGACAAACGGTTCTACAAGATCCGTATGAAGATCCTGAACTCCGTGAACAACTCCCTGGCCGACGCGGTGGCCGAGTTGCAGTCCAAGGGCAGGGTCGACAAGGACGTGAACCCGGCGGCGGTCGCCGGTTCGCTGGTCGCGATGCTCGCGGCCGTCGCCTCGCACCAGAAGGGGTTCCAGAGCTGGGGTGTCAAGCAGGCCGAACTCAAGCCCAACCTGGCGCTGTTGGTCCATCTGGGCGTGACCGGGAAGAAGCCGACCAAGTAGCCGAAAGTCCTTTTTCAGGCACCAAGTCCTGTCTGGCGGGCGGTGGTTCACACGGGTGAGCCGCCGCCTGCCGCTATGCCGGCAGCGGCCGGCCCTTGACCACGTGCTTCATCACCAGCGTGGACGTCAGCCGCTGCACCCCCGGCAGCGTGGCCAGCCGTTCGTCGTACAGCCGTTGGTAGGCCGCGAGGTCCGCCGCGACCACCCGCAGCAGATAGTCCGGCTCCCCGAACAGCCGCTGCGCCTCCTGCACCCCCTCCACCTCCGCCACCGCCCGCTCGAACCCGGCGACGGTGTCCCGGTCCTCCTGCCGCATGGTCACGAAGACGAGCGCCTCGAAGTTCAGCCCGACGGCCGAGGGCTGCACGACCGCCCGGTAGCCGCTGATGGCGCCTGCCCGCTCCAGCTCCCGCAGCCGCCGATGGCAGGGCGAGACGCTGAGCCGCACCCGGGCCGCCAGCTCGGTCACGGTCAGTCGCCCGTCCTGCTGAAGCTCGGCAAGGATTTTCCGGTCCACGTCGTCCATGGGGGAAATCCTTTCACGCACCTCGCGATCATGAGCAAAGTTCAGGAACACTTTCGGGCTATTCACGCCTAATGTCCCCAGCATGGACCTCGGGCTGTTGTTCTCCTTCCTCGCCGTCGACCTGCTGCTGGTCTGCGTCCCCGGCGCCGACTGGGCGTACGCGATCTCCGCGGGCCTGCGCGGCGGGCAGGTGGCGGCGGCCGTGGGCGGCCTGGTCAGCGGGTACGCCCTGCACACCGCCCTGGCGGCGGCGGGCCTCGCCGTCCTGGTCGCGGGCTCCCCCGCGCTGCTCACCGCGCTGACGGTGGCCGGGGCCGCCTATCTGGTGTGGCTGGGCTGGAGCGTGCTGCGCCGACCGGGGGTCCCGGGGGCCGGCGAGACGGTCCGGGCGGGCGGCGGGCGCGTCTTCCTGCGCGGCGCGACGATCAGCGGCCTCAACCCCAAGGGCCTGCTGCTCTACCTGTCCGTCATGCCGCAGTTCCTCACCACGACGGGCGCGCGCCTCCCGGTCGCCGCCCAGACCACCGCCCTCGGCCTGCTGCACATGGCGGCCTGCGCCGTCGTCTATCTGACGGTCGGCCGCACGGCCCGGGCGGTCCTGGGAGCCCGCCCGGCGGCGGCCCGCGCGGTCACCCGGACCTCGGGGGCGGCGATGCTCGGGATCGGCGCCTTCCTCCTCGTACAGCGGCTGGCGACGCTATGACCGGGCAACGATCCTGAAGACCCGGATCTCCCGCGCCACCCGCTCCTGATAGGTGGCGTACGGCGGCCAGAACACCAGCAGCCGGTCCCACACGGCCGCACGCTCCGCTCCCTCGAGGAGCCGGGCGCGGACCGGGATGCCCCTCCCCTTCCAGCTGATCTCGGCGTCCGGGTGGGCGAGGAGGTTGTGGGTCCAGGCGGGGTGGTCCGTGCGGCCGAAGTTGGAGCCGATGAGGATCCAGCTCCGGCCGTCCTCCTCGGGCATGCAGGCCAGCGGCGTGCGCCGGACGAGCCCGCTCCGGGCGCCGGTGGAGGTCAGGATCACGCCCGGCAGCATCTGCGCGCTGAGGATGACCCTCCCGCGGGTGAGCCGGTGGACGGCCCGGTCCAGTGCCGGGATCACGTGGGGGGCCACCTTGGCGAACCCCCGCGTCGACGAGATCCGTTGCACCGCGCGTTGCCCGATCACACCGCCACCTCCGGCCGTCCCGGTCCGAAGAGCCCCGAGGCGTCGGCCGCGTGCGCCCGCAGCCGGTGCACCGGCCCGAACAGCAGCTCGTCGCCCGCGGCCCGCTTGAAGTACAGCTGGACGTCATGCTCCCAGGTGAAGCCGATGCCCCCGTGCAGCTGGATCCCCTCGTCGGCGGCGCCACGCAGTGCCTCAAGCCCCTGGGCGAGGGCGAGAACGCCGACGCGTTCCCCGTTCGCCGTGGCCCAGGCCGCGTAATAGGCGGCCGAACGTGCCGCCTGGAGCGCGACGTACACGTCGGCCAGCCGGTGCTTGACCGCCTGGAAGGAGCCGATGGGCCGCCCGAACTGCTCCCGTCGGCACACGTACTCCACG
This sequence comes from Streptomyces sp. NPDC034103, assembly GCF_055575395.1. Lineage (NCBI taxonomy): Bacteria > Bacillati > Actinomycetota > Actinomycetes > Kitasatosporales > Streptomycetaceae > Streptomyces > Streptomyces sp. NPDC034103. The sequence continues at coordinate 310,540 of NZ_JBVISS010000007.1, forward strand.
GTCCGCTCCAGCACCCGGTCGGCGGCCCCGACGGCCTCGCAGGCGAGGACGGCGGCGGCGCGGTCCCCGACCCGGGCGAGCGCGCCGAGCACGTCCGCGCCCTCCTCGCCCAGCAACTGGGCGTCCACATCCCTGAGTTGGAGCCGGGCGAGGGGGCGGGTGGCGTCGAGGGCGGTCTGCCGCGCGCGCACCAGCCCGTCGGCGTCGCCGGGGACGAGGAAGAGCAGGGTCCGGGAGCGGGCGAACCCGCCGGTGTGCGCGGCGACGAGGAGCGTTCCGGCCGAGTGTCCGTCCAGGACGTGCTCGATCTCGCCGTACAGCCCCCAGCGGTCCCCCGCGCGGCGGGCCTGCACGCCGCCCGCGCGGCCGCCGCCCGCCCAGTCCCCGTCGTTGCCGGCGACCAGGGCGAGGCCGGTCGTGGGTGCGGCGAGGGTGGCGGTGAGCGAGCCCGCGGCGATCCGGGGGAGCAGTGCGCCGCGCTGGGTCCCGGTGCCGAGGGCGAGGATCAGCGGGGCGGCGAGGACGGCGGTGGCGAGCAGGGGCGAGGGGGCGAGGGTCCGTCCGGTCTCCTCCGCCGCGAGGGCGAGCTCGGTGACCGAGCAGCCGACCCCGCCGTACGCCTCGGGGAGGGCGAGGCCGGGCAGGCCGAGCTGTTCGGCGAGGGCGGTCCACAGCCCGGTGTCGTACCCGGCGGGGCTGTCGACGGCGGCCCGCAGCTCCTGTGCCCCGCACCGCTTGTGCAGCAGTTCGCGCAGGGCGCGGCGGATCTCGTCCTGCTCGGCGGTGAAGCCGGCGTCCATGGCGACCCCTTCCCTCCGGATCTGACGGTCCGTCATATTAGGAGCGGTGGGTCCAGATGCACAGACAGAGGGAGGGACCATTCATGACTGCCGGAACCCGCAAGGTCGCCGTGGTCGGGGTGGCCCTCTCCGACTGCGGTCGGCTGGACGACGTGACGCCGTACGCCCTGCACGCGCAGGCCGCGCGCCGGGCCCTGGCGGACGCGGGGCTCGACCGGTCGCTGGTGGACGGCTTCGCCTCGGCCGGCCTGGGCACGCTGGCGCCCATCGAGGTCGCCGAGTACCTGGGGCTGCGGCCGAGTTGGGTCGACTCCACCTCCGTGGGCGGCTCGACCTGGGAGGTCATGGCGGCCCACGCGGCGGACGCGATCGCGCTGGGCCATGCCGACGTGGTGCTGCTGGTCTACGGCTCGACCGCCCGGGCCGACGTCAAGGCGGGCCGGCGCACGGGCACCCTGTCCTTCGGCTCCCGCGGGCCGTTGCAGTTCGAGGTCCCCTACGGCCACACCCTGATCGCCAAGTACGCCATGGCGGCCCGCCGCCACATGATCGAACACGGGACGACGATCGAGCAGTTGGCGCAGGTGGCGGTCCAGGCACGGGCGAACGCGGCCCTGAACCCCGAGGCGATGTCCCGCACCCCGATCACCGTCGACGAGGTGCTGTCCGGCCCGATGATCGCGGACCCCTTCACCAAGCTGCACTGCTGTCTGCGCTCCGACGGCGGGGCGGCGGTCCTGCTGGCGGCGGAGGAGTACGCGCGGGACTGCCGCACCGCCCCCGTCCGGGTCCTCGGCACGGGCGAGTCCGTGTCCCACGCCACGATGTCCGAATGGCCGGACTTCACGGTGTCTCCGGCGGCGGTGAGCGGCCGCCTCGCCTTCGAACGGGCGGGCGTCCGGCCGGCGGAGATCGACTTCGCCGAGATCTATGACGCCTTCACCTATATGACCCTGGTGACCCTGGAGGACCTGGGCTTCTGCGGCAAGGGTGAAGGGGGTTCCTTCGTGGAGAAGGGGCGGCTGCGGGTCGAGGGCGGGGATCTCCCGGTCAACACCGACGGCGGCGGCCTGTCCGCCCAACACCCGGGCATGCGGGGCCTGTTCCTGCTGGTGGAGGCGGTACGGCAGCTGCGGGGCGAGGCGGGGGCCCGGCAGGTGCGACGCCGGAACGGCGACCTGCCGGCGCTGGCGGTGGCTTCGGGCACCGGGGGGTGGTTCTGCTCGTCGGGAACGGTGGTGCTGGGGCGGGGGTGAGCCGCGGCGGGCGCCGCCCACCCGTCGGCCCGGACCCGCGGGACCGCGCCGTCGTCCCAGTCCCTGCGAACGGGATCGACATACCGGGGAACAGGGCTGCCCCGAACGGGCGTTGTGCTTACGGCAGCCTGTCCCAGAGCGAGGAGAACCGTGATGGCCCTGACCCGGTCGGAGCGCGAGCAGTTCCTGGCACAGCCCCATGTCGCCGCCCTGTCGGTGACCGGCGAGGAGGGCCGCGCCCCGCTCTCCGTGCCCATCTGGTACCAGTACGAGCCCGGCGGCGACATCTGGATCATCACCGGCCTCGACTCCCGCAAGCAGCGGCTGATCGACGCGGCGGGCCGCTTCTCCCTGCTGGTGGACACGGTCGAGCCGACCCTGAGGTACGTGTCGGTGGAGGGCCCGGTCCTCGACACGAGTCCGGCCACCGTGGAGCTCCTGCGGGAGATCTCCGCGCGCTACCTGCCGCCGGAGAAGGTGGAGGGGTTTGTCGACTACGCCTGGAAGAACCACGGCGAGCAGGTGATCATCCGCATGCGCCCGGAGCGCTGGGTGACGGCCGACATCAGCTCGGTGTGACCACCCGGCGCGGGCAGGGCCCGGCCCGCGCGAGAATCGGGGCATGGGAACCGATCTTCACGAGCTTCTGAGATCACTGCGGGTGTGGGCGCCGGAGACCACCGACCTGCCCCCCTTCGACCCCGCCGCGGCCCCCGCCGAACCGCTCGAGCTGTTCACGCAGTGGTTCGCGCAGGCGGTGGCGGCGGGCCAGCCCGAGCCGCACACGATGTCCCTGGCCACCTCGGACGACGAGGGCCTCGCCGACGTCCGTACGGTGATGCTGCACGGTGCCGACGCGACCGGCTGGTCCTTCGCCACCCACGTCACCAGCCGCAAGGGCAGGCAGCTGACCGCCCGCCCGTACGCGGCCCTCGGCTTCTACTGGCCCGCTCTCGGCCGCCAGGTCCGCCTCCGCGGCCCGGTCACCGCCGCCCCCTCGGAGGAGGGACAGGCCGATCTGCACGCCCGCTCCACGGGCGCCCTGGCCGCGGCCCTGACCGGGCGGCAGAGCGAGGTCCTGGGGTCCCTGGCGGAGCTGGCCGAGGTGTCCGAGGCCGCCTGGAGCGAGGCCCGGCGCAGCCCGGACTCCCCCGTCCCGACCTGGACCCTCTACCGGCTGGCCCCGGACGAGGTGGAGTTCTTCCAGGGAGACGCCCGGCGACGGCATGTGCGGCTCGCCTATCGCCGTACGGCACCGGGGTCGGGGGCGGGGTCCGTGCCGGAGGCATGGAGCCGCGTCCTTCTCTGGCCCTGAGGCCCGGCGCCCGCAGCGGGGGCCCGGGACCCGGGGTGGCCCGGGGCGGCCCCTCACCCCAGGAAGTCGTACTCCTCGAAGTCCGCCACCCCCCGGTACCCGACCCGCTGGTAGAGCCCGTTGCTCGTGGGGTTGGCCAGGTCCGCGAAGAGCAGCACCTCCTCGGCCCCGGCCTCCCGCGCGGCCCGGCTCACCGCCACCGTCGCGGCGCCCGCGTACCCCCGGCCGCGCAGCGCCGCCGGGGTGTAGACGGGGGCCACCCGCACCTGCCCGGCGACCATGGGCAGGGTGCCGGCCAGGGACACGGGCTCCCCGTCCGGGGTCTGCCAGAGCACGGTCCCGCCGCGCTCGATGCGGGCGTCGGCCCAGGCCTCGGCGTCCCGGGCGGGCGCGTTGCCGAGGTCGGCGACGAACGCCTCGTACCAGCGGATGAGCAGCTCACGGTCGGACGCTCCCGCGAACCGGGCGTGCCCCTGCGGCGGGGGCGAGGGGGGTGTCAACTCGCCGAGCCGGTAGAGCCGTTGACGTCGGCGCAGGCCGGCCCTGGCGCCGGTGTGCCGCTGCCAGGCCTCGGCGAAGGCGCGGGCCGTGTCGCGTTCCGCGGCCACTCCCGGCAGCGCGTGCCCCAGGGCGGCCAGGTGCTCGGCCAGGGCCCGCGCCTGCGCCGCGGTGAGCGGGGTGAGGGTCAGCCGGTGGGGCGGTGTGCGGAACCAGGCCCCGCGGACGGCGCCGGCCTCCTCCAGCACCCCGAAGACCGGTTCGTCCGTGCCGTACACCCGTCTCCCCCGCGTGCGCAGGGTCTCGGTCACGGTCAGCGGGACGGTGTGCGGGACCGGCCGGGAGTGCAGGAAGGTTCCGGCAGTGTCGAGGAACGCGTCGAGATCCTCGACCAGGGTCCACCTCATCGCGCCCCCGCCTCCGGGTCGGTGGCCAGCCGGGCGTGCAGGTGCACATCCCGGAACGCGTCCTGCCGGCCCGCCTCGAACATCGCCCCGCGCAGCGTGCCCTCGTAGGGGAAGCCGCAGCGCTCGGCTATGCGGCAGGAGGCGTGGTGACCGAGGGCGTGGCCGAGTTCGAGGCGGTGCAGGCCCAGGTCGGCGAAGGCCCAGCGGGCTACGAGGGTGAGGGCGCGGGCGGCGACGCGGTGGCCGCGGGCCTCGGGCAGGACCCAGTAGCCGATGCGGGCGACCCGGACGACGTGGTCGATCTCGTTGACACCGATGTGCCCCAGCGTCGTACCGCTGGCCGCGTCCGTGATCCGGAACGCGGCGCTGGCGCCCTCCGCCACGCTCTGCGCGCCGGCGCGCAGCGAGGCGCGGGCGCCATCGAGGTCGGTGACCGTCTTCAGGGGGGTGTTCCAGCGCCGGAACTCGGGGTCGGAGCGGCCGCGCAGCCAGGCCGCCGCGTCGGCGTCGGAGTCGGGGTCCCAGTGCCGCAGCCGCAGCCCGTGGCCGAGCAGTTCGGGAGCGGGGTGGCTCGGGGACCGTTCGCGTGTATGGGACATCGGGCCATTGAATACGGAAGGGGCCCGCCGATCACCCCCTCGGCCGGAACACCGCGGTCCCTTTCGGCCGGAACACGGGGATGCCTTGCCGGAAACCGACCTCCAGGGCCAGGCCGGCCCGCAGGGACCCGGGTGCGCAGTCCACCACCTCCGTCATCATCCGCGGCCCTTCGGCGAGTTGGACGACCGCGGCGACGTACGGGGTGCGCTCCCCGAAGGGCGGCAGGTCGTTGCGGTGGACGACGGACCAGGTGTACAGCTCCGCCGCGCCGCTCGCCCGCTCCCAGCGCACGTCCTCGCTCCAGCAGTGCGGGCAGAACTCGCGCGGGTAGTGGTGGGCCCGCCCGCACGCCCCGCAGCGGCGCACCAGCAGCCGGCCCTCTTCGGCGGCGTCCCAGTAGGCGCGCGTGAAGGCGTCCGCCTCGGGGAGGTCGTGGCGCGCCTCCATCAGAACCATCCCAGCGCCGCGTCCAGGGACCAGCTCTGCCAGGACATCGCGAACAGGGCGACCACGGAGATCAGCGCCATCATCGCGTTCTGCCCCTGCTCGGCCCAGTCGTGGATCATCAGCGTGAAGTACAGGAGGTTCAGGAGCAGTCCGCCGACCAGCGCGACCGGGGTCAGCAGCCCGGCCACCAGGCCGAGACCGAGGGCCAGTTCGGCGTAGACGACGACGTACGCCATCGTCCGCGGCCGGGGCGCGACCATCACCTCGAAGCCCGACCGCACCGCGTTCCAGCGGTGCCTGGCGGCGACGTCGGCCGCCCAGGCGATGCCGGTGCCCCGTTCGAACCAGCCCTTCTTGTCCTTGTGCCGCCAGCTCTCCAGCCACCACAGCCCGAGCCCGATCCGCAGCAGGGCGAGCCACTGCGCCCCGGTGAGCCAGATGGAGTCCATGGATCTGACGGTACGTCAGATCCGGCCGGACAGGGAAGACCGTGCGCCCCCGCGGCTCAGGGCATCCCCACCCCGCCGTCACAGTCAGGCGCCCTACGCCACGATTCGCACCCACTCCTCCTACGGGCGTGATCGATCCGCAACCAATTCCGGTCTTGACCGAGACCCATCAACGGTTTGTCTGATTACGCTCGCGAACATGTCCGACTTCGCCGACTTGCCAGCGCCCTCCGCGGCCCGCCCCGTGTACGTCATCGGCGGCGGTCCGGCCGGTCTCGCCGCCGCCCACGCGCTGCGCGCCCGGGGCATCCGTGCCGTGGTGCTGGAGAGGTCCGACCGGGTCGGGGCGTCCTGGCGGCGCCACTACGACCGCCTCCGCCTGCACACCACCCGCCGCCTCTCGGCCCTGCCGGGGCTCGCGATGCCCCGCCGGTTCGGCCGCTGGGTCGCCCGCGAGGACGTGGTGCGCTACCTGGAGAAGTACGCCGAGCACCACGAGCTGGAGACCGTCACCGGCGTGGAGGTCTCCCGCGTCGAACGCTCCCCCGACGGCACCGGGTGGCTGCTGCACGCCACCGGCGGCCGCGAACTGACCGGCGCCGCGGTGGTCGTCGCCACCGGCTACAACCACACCCCGCTGATCCCCGACTGGCCGGGCCTGAAGTCCTACACCGGCGACCTCGTCCACGCCGCCGACTACCGCCGGCCCGGCCCCTACGCCAGCCGGGACGTCCTGGTCGTCGGCGCCGGCAACACCGGCGCGGAGATCGCCGTGGACCTGGTGGAGGGCGGTGCCTCGCGGGTACGGCTCGCGGTGCGCACCGCCCCGCACATCGTGCGGCGCTCCACGGCGGGCTGGGCCGCCCAGTACACGGGGGTGCTGGTACGCCGGCTGCCCGTCGGCCTCGTCGACCGGCTCGCCCGGCCGATGGCGAGGCTCAGCGTGCCGGACCTCTCCGCGCACGGCCTGCCCCGTCCCGACACCGGCCTCTACACCCGGGTCCGCGAGGGCGCCATCCCCGTCCAGGACGTCGGCCTCATCAACGCCGTGCGCTCCGGCAAGGTGGAGGTCGTGGCCGCCGTCGACGGCTTCGAGGACGCCGAGGTGCTCCTCGCCGACGGCACCCGTGTCACCCCGGACGCGGTGATCGCGGCCACCGGGTACAGCCGCGCCCTGGAGGACCTCCTCGGCCACCTCGACGTCCTGGACGAGCGGGGGCTGCCGGTGGTCAACGGGCCGCGCGCCCCGCAGAACGCGCCGGGCCTCTTCTTCACCGGGTTCGTCACCCCCATCAGCGGGACCCTCAGGGAAGTGGCGAAGGACGCCGAGCGGATCGCGAGGACGATCGCCAAGGACGGGGCCCGGCAGGTCTCCAGGCTCCCCGTCTGACGCGGCGCCCCCTCCGTCAACTCCCTCACGTGCGGCTTTCGTTACTCCTGGGTCAGAAGTGGCGAGAGAGCTGTACGCCGCCACCGCATGGGGCCAGAATGTGAGCACTGTTCATGTTCTGGCTCCACTCCCACCTCTCGCTCTTGACGGAGGATGCACGTGGCACGCGATAGACAGCTCTCCCGCCGCTCCCTGCTCGGCGGTGCCGCCGCGGCCGGTGCCGTGACACTCACCGGCACCGCGGCCTCACCCGCCGCCGCGGCCACCCGGGAGGCCGACGTGGTGATCGTCGGCGCCGGGCTCGCCGGACTCACCGCGGCCCGCGACCTGGTGGCGGCCGGCAAGTCGGTGGTCGTCCTGGAGGCCCGTGACCGCGTCGGCGGCCGGGTCGTGAACCTGCCCCTGGCGGGCGGCGGGGTCACCGAGGGCGGCGGCGAGTTCATCGGCCCCACCCAGGACCGCATCAAGGCCCTCGCCGACTCCCTGGGCGTCGCGACCTTCGCCACCTACAACACCGGCAAGAACCTCCTGTACAAGGACGGCAAGAGGACCCCGTACGCCACCGACGGCCTCCTCGGCTCGGTCCCGCCCATCGACGCGGCCGGTCTCGCCAACGCCGCGATCGTGCAGGCCACGTTGGACGACCTGGCCAAGCAGATACCGGTCGACGCGCCCTGGACCGCGCCGAAGGCCGCCGAATGGGACCGGCAGACCTTCGAGACCTGGCTGCGCGCCAACGCGGTGGTCCCCTCGGCCAAGTTCCTCTTCGACGTGGCCTGCACGTCGATCTTCTCGGCCGAACCCCGCGAACTGTCCTTCCTGTTCGTGCTCTTCTACATCGCCGCCGCCGGCAACGAGACCAACGTCGGCACCCTGGAGCGCCTCACCGAGACCGCGAACGGCGCCCAGGAGCTGCGCTTCGTCGGCGGCTCCCAGCTGGTGCCGATCAAGCTCGCCGCCACCCTCGGCGACCGGGTGGTGCTGAACGCCCCGGTGCGCACCATCGCCAGGTCCAGCGGCACGTACGTCGTGACGGCCGACGGCACCACCGTCACCGCCAAGCGGGTCGTCGTCGCCGTGCCCCCGCCGATCGCCGCGCGCATCACCTACGACCCCTTGCTCCCGGCCGCCCGGGACCAGCTCACCCAGCGGCTGCCGATGGCGTCGGTCGGCAAGGCCATCGCGATCTACGACACCCCGTTCTGGCGTGCCGACGGCCTCAACGGCCAGGTCGTCAGCGACACCGGCGTGATCAGCTCCACCTTCGACAACTCCCCGCCGGACGCCTCCTACGGGGCCCTGATGGGCTTCATCGAGGCCGACGAGGCCCGCAAGTTCGACGCGGCGAGCGAGGCGGAGGTCAAGGCGGCCGTCCTGAAGGACTACACGACGTACTTCGGCGCGAAAGCGGCCTCCCCCACCTCGTTCGTCCTGCAACGCTGGAACAACGAGGCCTACACCCGCGGCGGCCCCGTCTCCATCGCCGCCCCCGGCGTCCTGACCCAGTACGGTCCGGCCCTGCGCACCCCTGTCGGCGGCATCCACTGGGCGGGCACGGAGACCTCCGTCCACTGGATGGGGTTCATGGACGGTGCGGTGCGGTCGGGCGAGCGGGTGGCGAAGGAGGTCCTGGCGGCGCTCTGAGCGGCGTCCAGGCGGCTCTGCCGGGCGGCGCGGGGGCGGTCCATGCCCAACTTTGCGTGCACAACCATTCCTGACACAGCGTCAGTTCATTTAATCTGACACTGCGTCAGTTAATCGCTGTCACACAGGAGCGGGCGGACCGATGCTTGGATCAACCCACGGCACCCTCACCACCGACTCCCGCCGGGCCCGGGTCCTCGCGTGCGGCGAGCAACCCGGGCCCGCCGTCCACGGCAGGCCGGCCGACGTCGACGACCTCGACGTCAGCGGCCGCCCGCTGTACTGCGACGTCCCCGATCTGGAGCGGTTCTTCCGGCCGGAGTCGGTCGCCGTGATCGGCGCCTCCGACGGCGAGGGCCGCCCCAACACCGGCGTCACCCGGCAGTTGATCGCCTGGTCCGAACGGGTCGGCGCCCGACTGCACCCGGTGCACCCGACCCGGCCGACCGTCTTCGGCGTCCCCTGCGTGGCCTCCGTGGCCGACCTGCCCGAACAGGTCGACCTCGCCGTACTGCTCGTGGCCGACCCGCTCCCCGTGATCGAGGAACTGGCCGAGGCGAAGGTGAGGTTCGCGGTCGTCTTCGCCTCCGGGTTCGCGGAGACCGGCGAGGCGGGCGCCGCCGCGCAGGACCGGCTGGCCGCGACCGTGCGGCGCTCCGGGATGCGGCTGCTCGGCCCCAACACCAACCTCAACGCCTTCGAGCGGTTCCGCGACGACCTCGACGGGCCCGGCATCGCCCTGATCACCCAGTCCGGGCACCAGGGCCGCCCGGTCTTCGCCCTCCAGGAGCTCGGCATCCGCCTGACCCACTGGGCGCCGACCGGCAACGAGGCCGACCTGGAGACCGCCGACTTCCTCTCCTGGTTCGCCGAGCGGCCCGAGGTGGGCGCCATCGCCTGTTACATGGAGGGGATCAAGGACGGCCGTTCCTTCCTGCTCGCCGCCGACCGGGCCGCCCGCCGCAAGGTGCCGGTGGTCGCGGTCAAGGTGGGCCGCACCGAGACCGGCGCCCGCACGGCCGCCTCCCACACCGGCAAGCTGACCGGCGCGGACGCCGTGGTGGACGCGGCGATGCGGCAGTACGGCGTGATCCGCGTCGACGGTCTCGACGAACTCCAGGACACCGCCGCCCTGTTGGCGCGCGCCCGCCCGCCGCGGGCCGACGGGGTCGTCGTCTACTCGATCTCGGGCGGCACCGGCGCCCACGTCGCCGACCTGGCGACGGCGGCGGGCCTGAAGCTGCCCCCGCTCTCCCCGGCCAAGCAGGCCGAACTCCACCAGTGGATACCGCGGTACCTGAACGTCGCCAACCCCGTCGACAACGGCGGCCACCCGGTCGGCGACTGGCGCGGCCGGAAGATCATCGACGCGATCCTCGACGACCCGTCGGTCGGCGTGCTGATCTGCCCGGTCACCGGCCCCTTCCCGCCCCTCAGCGACAAGCTCGTGCGGGACCTGGTGGACGCGGCCGAGCGGACCGACAAGCTGGTGTGCGTGGTCTGGGGCTCCCCGGTCGGCACCGAACCGGCGTACCGCGAGGTCCTCCTCGGCTCCTCCCGGGTCGCCACCTTCCGCACGGTCGCGAACTGCGTCACCGCGGTCCGCGCCTATCTCGACCACCACCGCTTCGTCACCGGCTACCGCTCCCCGTTCGACGAGGCCCCGCGCACCGTCTCCCCCTCCTTCCGCAAGGCGCAGGCCCTGCTGCGACCGGGCCGGCAGCTGAGCGAGCACGCGGCCAAGCAGCTGCTGCGGGCCTACGGCATCCGGGTGCCGCGCGAGCAGCTGGTGACCAGCGCCGCGGCGGCCGTCCGCGCCGCGGGACTGGTGGGCTACCCGGTGGTGATGAAGGCGTCCGGGGCGCAGATCGCCCACAAGACCGAGCTGGGCCTGGTGAAGATCGGCCTCACCTCCGCCAGCCAGGTCCGCGACGCCTACCGGGAGTTGACCGACATCGCCCGCTACGAAGGGGTCTCGCTGGACGGTGTGCTGGTCTGCCAGATGGTCGAGCGGGGCGTCGAGATGGTCGTCGGCGTCACCCACGACGACCTCTTCGGACCGACCGTGACGGTGGGCCTCGGCGGGGTGCTCGTGGAGGTCCTGCGCGACACCGCCGTACGCGTGCCGCCGTTCGGGGAGGAGCAGGCCCGGGACATGTGCGGGGAGCTGCGCGGGCGGGCCCTGCTGGACGGGGTCCGGGGGCGCCCGCCGGCGGATCTGGACGCGCTCGTCGAGGTCGTCCTGCGGGTGCAGCGCATGGCGCTGGAACTCGGCGGCGAACTGGCCGAGTTGGACATCAACCCGCTGATGGTGCTGGACCGCGGCCAGGGTGCCGTGGCGCTGGACGCGCTGGCGGTGTGCCGCTGATGGCGCCGGTCGGGGTGCGCCAGGAGACCCGCGACCACGTCTGCCGCATCACGCTCGACCGGCCCGAGGCCCTCAACGCCCTCGCCCCGGCGCACCGGGACCACGTCATCGGGCTGCTGGGCGACGCCTCCGCCGACCCGGACGTACGGGCCGTCGTCCTCACCGGCACCGGCCGGGGCTTCTGTGCGGGCGCGGACCTGCGCGGGACGTCCGCGACGGCCGAGCGGGTGCCCGGTGACGTGGCCCGCACGATCCGTCTCGGCGCGCAGCGGCTCATCGCGGCCGTCCTCGACTGCGAGAAGCCGGTGATCGCCGCGGTGAACGGGACGGCGGCGGGCATCGGCGCGCATCTGGCGTTCGCCTGCGACCTGGTCCTCGCGGCGGAGTCGGCCCGTTTCATCGAGGTGTTCGTCCGCCGCGGGCTGGTCCCCGACGGCGGCGGCGCGTATCTCCTGCCCCGGCTGGTCGGCCCGCAGCGCGCCAAGGAGCTGATGTTCTTCGGCGACGCGCTCACCGCCGCCGACGCCGAGCGGCTCGGGCTGGTCAACCGGGTCGTGCCGGACGCGGAGTTGGACAAGACCTCGCGTGAGTGGGCGGCCCGTCTCGCCACCGGCCCGACCCGCGCCCTCGCGCTCACCAAACAGCTCGTCAACGCCTCCCTCGACACCGACCGCGCCACCGCCTTCGCCGCGGAGGCGGCCGCACAGGAGATCAACATGACGACCGAGGACGCCCGGGAGGGCGTGGCGAGCTTCGTGGAGCGCCGCGGTCCACGGTTCGGGGGGCGCTGAGGACGCAATCGGCCGTTCCGCTCCCGGCGCCCGCGTCCCCGTACCCCTTCCCATCTGACGGGCCGTCAGCTTCAATGGTGAGGTGATGGGACAAGCAGGCATGGCAGAGGCCGCCGTCCGCTACCTGCGGTCGGCCGGGGCGCCCGCGCCCGTGGAGGCGCTGCCCCGCCCCGAGCTGCGCTGCGTCCGCGAGGGCGAGCGGGCACCGGTCGGGCAGGGCGAGTTCCGGCGGGTGCTGGGGAGCTTCGCGACCGGTGTGGCGGTGGTGACGGCACCCGCGACCGACGCCGAGGGCCCCGGGGCCGGCCCCGCCGGTTTCGCCTGCCAGTCCTTCTCCTCCCTCTCCCTCGACCCGCCGCTGGTCGCCTTCATGGTCGGCCGCACGTCGACGACCTGGCCCCGTATCGCGCGCGCCGGGGTCTTCTGCGTCAACGTCCTCGCCGCCCACCAGGGCGAGCTGTGCCGTGGCTTCGCGGTGAGCGGGGCGGACAAGTTCGCGGGCGTGCCCTATGACGCGGCACCCTTCTCGGGGGCACCGCGCCTCGCGGACACGCTCGCGTGGATCGACTGCGCGATCCACGCGGTGCACACCGGCGGCGACCACCTGATCGTGGTGGGGCGGGTGGCGGCCCTGGGAGCGAGCGAGGAGGAGCGGGCGCCGCTGCTGTTCCACAGGGGCCGGTTCGCCTAGTGCCGCGGCACTGACAGGGCCTAAACCAGGGCCGGGATCTCCGTGACCGGCCGCCGCCGGATCACCAGCGCCATCAGCGCCGCCGCCGCGCACAGCGCCCCGGAGGTGTACCAGACCATGTCGTACGCGCCGAAGGCGTCCCGTGCCACGCCGCCGAGGAAGGCCACGAGCGCCGCCCCGACCTGGTGCGAGGCGAGGACCCAGCCGAAGACGATCGCGCTGTCGTCGCCGTACTGCTCGCGGCAGAGCGCGACGGTGGGCGGGACGGTGGCGACCCAGTCCAGGCCGTAGAAGACGATGAAGAAGATCATCGGCGGGTGGACGCTCGGCCCGAGCAGCATGGGCAGGAACAGCAGCGAGATCCCGCGCAGGGCGTAGTAGACCGCGAGCAGTCGGCGCGCGTCGAAGCGGTCGGTGAACCAGCCCGAGGCGATCGTGCCGACCACGTCGAACACCCCGATGACCGCGAGCAGGGAGGCGGCCGCGGTGATGGGCATGCCGTGGTCGTGGGCGGCGGGCACGAAGTGGGTCTGGATCAGGCCGTTGGTGGAGGCGCCGCAGATCGCGAAGGTGCCGGCGAGCAGCCAGAACGGGCCGGTGCGGGCGGCCTTGAAGAGCACGGTGACCGCGCGGCGGGCGGCGCCCGGCACGGGCTCCGGCTTGGGCACGAACTCCGTCGCGCCGTACGGTTTCAGGCCGACGTCGGCGGGGTGGTCGCGCAGCAGCAGCCAGACGAAGGGGACGACCGCCAGGGCGGCGAGGGACACTGTGACGGCCGCCGGGCGCCAGTCGTGCCGCTCCACCATCCAGGACAGCACCGGCAGGAAGATCAGCTGGCCGGAGGCGGAGGCGGCGGTCAGGATGCCGGTGACCAGGCCGCGCCGCGTGCTGAACCAGCGGTTGGTGACCGTCGCCGCGAACGCCAGCGCCATCGACCCGGAGCCCAGGCCCACCAGCAGCCCCCAGCACAGCAGCAGCTGCCAGGCCGCCGTCATCCACACCGTCAGCCCCGAGCCGGCCGCGATCACGGTGAGCGCCACGGCGACGACCCGGCGGATGCCGTAGCGGTCCATCAGCGCGGCCGCGAAGGGGGCGGTGAGCCCGTACAGCGCGAGGTTGATCGAGACGGCCGCGCCGATCGTGCCGCGCGACCAGCCGTACTCCTGGTGCAGCGGGTCGAAGAGCAGGCCGGGCAGGGAGCGGAAGGCGGCCGCCCCGATGATCGTCACGAAGGCGACGGCGGCCACGAACCAGGCGCGGTGGATGCGGCTCGGCTTCTTTCCCGTGCGGGGCGCCTGGACGGCGACGGGTTCGGTTGTCTGGGTCACGCCATAGAGCTTCCGATCCGCCGCTGTCCCGATCGAGTGGCCCGAAGGACAGCATTCGTTAGGATCGGGCCATGAGCCGTGAGCCGGAGTTCCGCCCGCACCGCGTGGTCGTCCTCGCCATGGACGGCCTGCTCCCCTTCGAGCTGGGCATCCCGCACCGGATCTTCGACCGCCCCAAGGACGCCGCGCACCGGGGCCTCTACGAGGTCGTGACCTGCTCGATCCGGCCGCCGGGCCCGGTCCGCACGGACTCCGACTTCGACATCATGGTCGCCAACGGCCCGGAGGCCCTGGCCACCGCCGACACCGTGATCGTCCCGGCGTCCTACGAGTTCGGCCCGGTCTACGAGGAGGGCGTCCTCACCCCCGAGCTGGCCGCCGCGCTCGCCCACATCCGCCCCGGCACCCGGCTCGCCTCCATCTGCACCGGCGTCTACGTCCTCGCCGCCGCGGGCTACCTCGACGGCCGCCCCGCCACCACGCACTGGGCGGACGCCGAGCGCCTCCAGCGGCTCTTCCCGCGGATCAGGGTCGACCCGAACGTCCTGTACGTGGACGACGGTGACGTCCTCACCTCCGCGGGCGTCGCCGCCGGCATCGACCTGTGCCTGCACATGGTGCGCCGCGACCACGGCACCGCCGTCGCCAACGCGGTGGCCCGGCGCACGGTCGTACCGCCGCACCGCGAGGGCGGCCAGGCCCAGTACATCCGGCGCCCGCTGCCCGAGCCCCAGGTGTCCGGCACCACCACGGCCCGCGCGTGGGCGCTGGGCCGGCTGCACGAGCCGATCCAGCTGCGGGACATGGCCGAGCAGGAGTCGATGTCGGTGCGGACCTTCACCCGCCGCTTCCGCGAGGAGGTCGGCATCAGCCCCGGCCAGTGGCTGACCCAGCAGCGTGTGGAGCACGCCCGCCACCTGCTGGAGACCACCGCCCTCTCCGTCGACCAGGTCGCCCGGGACGCCGGTTTCGGCACGGCCCAGTCGATGCGCCAGCACCTCCAGGCAGCGCTCGGCGTCACCCCGACCAGCTACCGGCGCACGTTCCGCACGGGGAGCGGGGTCAACGGCTAGCCCCGGACGGCACCCGAGCCCACGGCACCGTCAGAAACGGCCACCCCGGCCCCACGCCCCCCGAACCCACGGCAACGTCAAGAGCGGCCCGCCCGGTCCCCCACAGCCCCCGAGTTCACCGTATCGGCGGTCGGCCCCGCGTCCTCCCGTCGTGCCTCTCCCCACCACCCGAGCGCCGTCAGCAGCAGAGTCAGGGCCACGCCCGCCAGGATCGCCGTGGACGGGGTCACCACCTGGAGCAGCCCGCCGACGAGGGACCCGGTGGCCGCGTACCCCGCACCCGCGGCCGCGTACATCACGGAGTACCCCGCGGCCAGCGCGCTCGGCGGCACCGCCTCCCGCAGGGACAGGTTGCGGGTGATCAGCGCACCCGACTGGAGCATGCCCGCCAGGACGAGGGCGACGGCGATCCCGGCCGCCCCCGGTATCAGCGCGGCGAGGCTCACGAAGACCGACATCCCGCACATCAGCACCACACTGCGCCCCCGGAGCCGCCCCGGCCACGACCGCAGCCCGTACACGAACGCCCCGAGCCCCGCCCCGACGGCCAGCCCCGCCAGCATGGGCCCGGACCAGCCGACGCCGATGCCGCGCTGTTCCAGCAAGGCGGGCAACGTCAGTTCCGCCAGGCCGAGCAGGGTGAGGCTCGCCGCGCCCGTGACGTACACCGGCCAGGCGCGCAGCAGCACTCCGATGCGGCCGGACTCCCCGTCCCGCTCGCCCGTGTCCCAACGGGCCGGCAGCCACCAGTGCCCCGTGATCGACAGCGCCATCAGCGCGGCCCCGAGCAGCAGCGGGAGTCTCGGCGCGACCCCGAGGGCGAGCCCGGCGACCGCGACCGGGGAGACGGCCCACACCCCGGACATCAGCATCGACTCGGCGGACAGCGCCTGTGCCACGGACCGCTCCGGGACCAGCGAGGTCAGCAGCGCCCGCTGCCCTCCGGCGACCGCGGCCGGAGCCGCCCCGGCCAGGAACGCGAAGACCCCCAGGACCACGGGATGCGCCCCGGCCAGCATCCCGAGCCCCGCGAACCCGGCCGCCCCGCCCGCGAGCCCGAGCACCAGATGCCGACGGCCCCGCGCCGGGTCCATCCGCATCCCGAGCACCGGCGCCCCGATGATCTCGCCGATCACATACGCCGTCGCGAGCGCCGCCCCCAGCGTGTAGCCGCCGGGGCGCTCACGCACCAGGAAGACCAGCGCCAACGGGGCCATGGCGACCGGCATACGGGCGGCGACGGCGGTGCAGGACCAGATGAGCACCGGTTTGGTAGCAACGTCTCGGTAGGTCATGAGTCGAAACTACGACGCGGCACCGACAGCACCCCAGGAATTTCCCGACGCCTGTGGAAAACCCCTGGCATGTCCATAACGCCGGGGGCAACGCGCCCAGCGCGCAGGGCACATGGGACACTGCGCCCGCAGACGAGCCCGGCGGGAGCACCCGTGACACTGGAGGAACTGATCAACCAGCTGGCCGAGACGGACGACGGCCTGACCGTCTTCGCCGCCGAGCCCTGGACAGCGCGGAGCGACGCGACGGCGGTCCCCAACCTGGACGGTTCGAGCCGGCCCGACGCGGAGGGCCGCACCTACCTCCTGGAAGTCGTCCTGATCCGCGACGTCCTGGAGACCTGGCGGGCGCACCGCGGCGGCGCCGCGCCCTCCCCTCAAGAGGCGTGCGAGGCAGTCATCCACTACGCCGAGCACGACACCTATCCGTACCCGGACGAGGAACCGCCCCTCGCACCGTGACCACGGACAGGGAGCCCTCCGTTCAGAAGGTCAGCACGCCTCTGGCCACCTTCCCCGCCTCCGCGTCCGCCGCCGCCCGCTCGAACTCCTCCACCGGATAGGTCTGCGTGACCAACTCGTCGAGCAGCAGCCGCCCTTCCCGGTACAGCTCGGCGTAGAGCGCGATGTCCCGCTGGGGCCGCGAGGAGCCGTAGCGGCAGCCCAGGATCGACTTGTCCAAGAACAGGGACGCCACCACGAAGGACGCCTCCGCCCCGGCCGCGGGCATCCCGAGCAGGACCGCCTGCCCGTGCCGGTCCAGCAGGTCGACGGCCTGCCGTACGAGCTCGACCCGCCCCACGCACTCGAAGACGTGGTCCGCCCCCGTGGGCAGCAGGTCCCGCACCCCCTCGGCGGAGGTCAGGAAGTCGGTCGCCCCGAACCGCCGCGCCACCGCCTCCTTCGCCGGATTGGCGTCGACGGCGACGATCCGCGACGCCCCCGCGATCCGCGCCCCCTGGAGGACGTTGAGCCCGATCCCCCCGGTCCCGATGACGACGACACTGTCCCCGCGGTCCACCCTCGCCCGGTTCAGCACGGCCCCGACCCCGGTCAGCACCCCGCACCCGATGAGCGCGGCGGACGGCAGCGGGATGTCCTTGGGGATGCGCACCACCTGCACGGCCTTGACCACGGTCCGTTCGGCGAAGGCGGAGTTGGAGGCGAACTGGAACACCGGCCGCCCACCCAGCGAGAACGGTTGTCCGGGCCGCCCGATGGCCTTGCGGCACATGGTGGGCCGCCCACGGTCGCAGTCCGCGCAGGTCCCGCAGTTGGCCAGCGTGGACAGCGACACATGGTCGCCCGCCGCGACATGCGAGACCCCCGCCCCCACGGCCTCGACGATCCCCGCCCCCTCGTGCCCCAGCACCACCGGCACGGGGAAGGGAATGGTCCCGTCGACGACCGACAGATCGCTGTGACACAGCCCCGCCGCCGCGACGGCGACCAGCACCTCCCCCGGCCCCGGTCCCCGTACCTCCAGGTCGTCGACGACCTCGACCCGCTTCCCGTCGAACACCACGCCGCGCATCACACAACCCCCTTGGGTTCCTTCGGCAGCCCGAGCACCCGCTCGGCGATGATCGTGCGCTGGACCTGGTCCGAGCCGCCGTAGATCGTGTCGGCCCGGGAGAAGAGGAACAGGTGCTGAAACGCGTCGAGTTCGTAGGGCGCGGCGGCCGACCAGTCGGCGGGGCCCGCGCCGGCCCGCACGCCCCGCACCTGCATCGCCAGCTCCCCGAGCCGCTGGTGCCACCCGCCCCACAGGAGTTTGGCGACGCTGGAGGCGCCGGCGTCGCCCGAACCCCCGAGCGTCCGCAGGGCGTTCCATCGCATCACCCGCAGTTCGGCCCACTGCCGGACCAGCCGGTCCCGTACGACGGGATCCGTGACCGCCCCACTCGCCACGGCCGCCGCCACGACGCGCCCCAACTCCTCGGCGAACCCGATCTGCTGGGCGAGCGTGGACACCCCCCGCTCGAACCCGAGCAGGCTCATCGCGACCCGCCAGCCGTTGCCCACGCCCCCGACGACATGCTCGGCGCGCGCGTGGGCCCCGTCGAAGAACACCTCGTTGAACTCGCTGGTCCCGGTCATCTGCCGGATCGGCCGCACCTCGATCCGCCCCGGCTGGTCCATGGGCACCAGCAGGAAGGTCAGGCCGTGGTGGCGGACGGAACCCGGCTCGCTGCGCGCCAGCACGAAACACCAGCCGGCCTCGCGCGCGAGCGAGGTCCAGATCTTCTGCCCGGTGATCCGGTACGCCCCGTCCGCGTCCCGCTCGGCCCGCGTGCGCACCCCGGCCAGGTCGGACCCGGCACCGGGTTCGCTGTACCCCTGACACCAGAGCTCGTCCCCGGCGGCAATGGCCGGCAGGAACCGGGCCTTCTGTTCGGCCGAGCCGTGCGCGAGCAGCGTGGGCGCCAGCAGGTTCTCCCCGATGTGCCCGGACCGCGGCGGCGCCTCGGACCGCGCGTACTCCTCGGCCCAGACGACCTGTTGGGTGAGCGTGGCGGTCCGGTTCCCGTACCCGCCCTCGGACCATCCCAGCCCGATCCACCCGGCTTTCCCAAGGGCACGCTCCCAACCGCGACGGTCCAGCCCGGCCGAGGCATGTGCGCCGAGCCACGCCCGAGCCTCCGCACGGAAGGCCTCGTCCTCAGCGGTAAACCCGAAGTCCACAGAGGGCTCCTCTCAACACCGGACAGGTGACGCACCCAAGGGGCGCGGGGCTGTATCGACATGCGGCTACCGCCGCGTGGGCGGGACCGGCCACCGACGACTCGCACCCGCGAGCGGACACCAGGACCCGAGCTCTCAGGCGTTGGGCCGCTCCCCTTCCCGCGCCGCCCTTTCCATCCCCGCCACCCGCGACAGCATCGGCATCGGATCCACCCCCACCGTCCCCGGCAGGAACTCCGCGATCGTCTCCGGCGTCCACCCGCCGGAGGCGTACGCCGCGCGCAGCTCCCGCGGCTGGGCCCACACCGCGATCTTCGGCCCGGCGACCGTGTACACCTGCCCGGTGATCTCCCGGGCCCGTTCCGAGAGCAGGTACACGACGAGCGCGGCCACGTCCTCCGGCTCCCCGATCTCCGCCAGCTCCATGGGGACCCCGGCGGACATCCGGGTACGGGCCACCGGCGCGACGGCGTTCGCGGTGACCCCGTACTTGCTGAGGCCCAGCGCCGCGCTGCGCACCAGCGAGATGATCCCGCCCTTGGCCGCGCTGTAGTTGGCCTGCGAGACGGACCCCTGGTGGTTTCCGCTGGTGAACCCGATCAGGGTCCCGCCGCGCTGCCGCCGCATCACCGCGGAGGCCGCCCGGAACACGGTGAACGTGCCCTTCAGATGGGTGGCGACCACCGGGTCCCACTCCTCCTCGGTCATGTTGAACAGCATCCGCTCGCGCAGGATCCCGGCGACGCAGACGGCCCCGTCGAGGCGCCCGTAGGACGACAGCGCCGTGTCGACGATCCGTTGGCCGCCCGCCATGGTCGAGACGTCGTCGGCCACCGCGACGGCCTCGCCGCCGGCCGCCTCGATCTCCTTGACGACCTCGGCGGCGACCTCGCTGGTCGGCGATCCGCCGTCCACGGACACCCCGTAGTCGTTGACGACGACCAACGCCCCCTCGGCCGCCGCCGAGAGCGCCACCGCCCGTCCGATCCCGCGCCCGGCCCCGGTCACGGCGATCACCTTGCCTGCCAAGAAGTTCCCCACGCCCGGCCCCTTCCCGCGGTTTCTGACGGACCGTTAGATTTTATGACCCGTCAGATACCCGTAGACAAGCCCCGGGGGAGCACCGATGCCACTGCCCGCGATGCATCCGGCGTTTCACGACATCGCCAAGCGCGTGAACAACTGGGGCCGTTGGGGCGCCGATGACGAGATCGGCACCCTCAACCTGATCACCGACGAAGTGGTGCGGCAGGCCGCGGCGGAGGTCAGGACGGGCCGTCGCGTCCCGCTCGCCCTGCCGCTGAAGGAGGACGGCGTGCAGAGCGGAATGATCCCGGGGCGGATCAACCCGCTGCACGCCATGACGCAGATCAACCAGGAGATCTTCGGCCCCGGCACGGTCGCGTGCAGCGACGACGCCGTGACCATGGGGCTCCAGGCGGCCACCCACTGGGACGCGCTCACCCATGTCTCGCACTCGGGCAGGCTCTACAACGGCCGCCCGGCCGGCACCATCACCGCGCACGGCGGCGCCGAGTTCGGCGGGATCGACAAGGCGCGGCACATCGTCTCGCGCGGGGTCCTGCTGGATGTCGCCCGCGCGCACGGCACCGCTCGGCTGGGCGGCGCGCACGCCGTCACCCCGGAGGACCTGGAGGCGGCCGAGGAACTCGCGGGCACCCGCGTGCGCGCGGGCGACATCGTGCTCGTACGGACCGGGCAGGTGCAGGTGTACCTGGCGGGCGACAAGCACGCCTACGGCCATCCGTCTCCGGGGCTGTCGGTCCGTACGCCGGAGTGGTTCCACGCCCGCGATGTCGCGGCGGTCGCGAACGACACGCTGACCTTCGAGATCTTCCCGCCCGAGATCGAGGACCTGTGGCTGGCGGTGCACGCGCTGGACCTCGTGGAGATGGGGATGCTCCAGGGTCAGAACTGGAATCTCGAAGAGTTGTCCACAGCCTGTGGAGAAGAAGGTCGCTACACGTTCCTGCTGTCGGCCATGCCCGAGCCGTTCGTCGGCGGGACGGGGACGCCGGTGGCGCCGGTCGCCGTCCTGTGACCCGGCGGGCGCGGACAAGGACGGACGGCGGCACCCGGGCACCCGCCCCGAGCAGGGCGCCGCGTGCCGCCGTCCGGCTCCGGCGTACCCGCCCCGACTCCTCCTGGCCCCGATGGGAGCCGACGCCGAATCACGACCCACACTCGCCGAGGGCTTCCGTCACCGAAGCCCTCGTCGTCCCCTCGCGGCGAATCGCTGCCCACAAGCGTGAGTAAACGGACACGTGGCGTCAACACCCGTTCTGGGATTTATCGCTTACACACCATTTGTCACGGGCGCGCACGGAAGCACGTCCCGGCGCACCGTCCCTGGGTCGGCCCGAATCGGCCGGTGCGCCGTGCGACCGTGCACCGGCCGCGCGGCCCACGGACGACGGCGGTCTGCGGCACCGCACGCCGTGGCGCGGCGGCTCAGACGGCCTCGTACGCCAGGCCTTCGTACCCCTCGAACGCCGGGGCGCCGCCCCCGAAGGTCGCCGGGACCTCGCGTCCGCGGGCCGCGCAGCGGTCGAGTTCGCACCAGATGCGCTTGCCGGCCCCTTCGAGGGTCCAGCCCCACCGGTCGGCGAGGCCGTCGATCAGGGCGAGCCCGCGCCCGCCCGTGGCGTCACCGTCGACGCAGCGCGGCACGGGGGCGCGGCCGCTGGCGTCGGCCACCTCCAGGCGGACGGTGGCCTGTTCGGTCGCCGTACCGGGCAGCGACAGCAGCAGCACGGCCGGCCGGCCGGTGTGCACCACGGCGTTGGTGACCAGTTCGGACACGAGCAGGACCACGGTCTCGGTGAGCGGCTCGTCGGCCCCCACACCGGACCCGGCGAGCCGCGAGCGGGCCCACCTGCGGGCTCGCCCCACCTCTGCGGGGTCGGGCCGGATCTCCAGCTGCACTTGAAGCACCTGCACCGCTCACACCATCCGAACCGGCAGACACATAGCCTCGCGCCTCACGAGGGCCACGATCGTAGCCATTTTTTGCATGGCCAGAACAACGGCCAACGCCGGGGTCACAGAACGTGAGTCCCTTACGAGACAGCATGGTTGACGTACAGTCACCCCAACAAGCGCTTCGGGCATATTCCAGCGCGAAGGAGTACCCCGGTGGCATACTGTGCGACGCTCGCTGCGGGAAGTCGAACAGGTGGCGGCCGACGGCCCACCGACCCTGCGAGAAGCGACGCGCACCGCCGCATCCGGAGCCGCCCCAGAGGCAACACCGGCATGGCTCGTGCTCGGAACCACTCGCATCCCACAGAAGGTACCGGAGCGGCGCGCCGACTCCAGGCCGTGACGGGTCACGCATAGGACACAACCCGATATCAACGCTCCGTGATCCCGGCGTGCCACGATCCGCGACATTCACGGGACGGATCTCGGAGGGCGGCCCGGTACGGCGCCTGTCAGGCCGTCAGCTCGGCCGCGAGCAGCTCCTCACTCTCCGTGCGGCCACCGCCCCGCCGCGCCCGCACCCACGCCCGCTTCAGATGCAGATGCACCTCGGACTCCCAGGTGAAGCCCATGCCGCCGTGGATCTGGAGGCAGTCCCGGGCGCCCTGCGCCGCGGCCTCGTCGGCGAGCAGCCGGGCCGCGGCGATGTCGGCCGGGTCCGCGGTGACGGCGGCGGCGTAGACGGCCGCACGGGCCACCTCGGCCCGCACCAGCAGCTGTGCGCAGCGGTGCTTGACGGCCTGGAAGGCCCCGATCGGCCTGCCGAACTGCTCGCGTGTCCGGGCGTGTTGCACCGCCAGTTCACACACCCGGGTGGCCGTACCGAGCTGCTCGGCGGCGGTCAGGAGCACGGCGACGGGGTCGGTCGCCGCGGCCCCGGGTGCCCGGTGCAGCGGCGTCAGCGGGTCGACCGAGCGGAGGGGTACGGCACCGTCGGCGTCCCCGCGGACCACGTCGGCGGCGTCCAGCCACTCCACGAGACGGGCGTCGACGGCCGCCACGACGACCGAGCCGTCGGCCGCCCCGGGTACCGTGCCCGCGGCGAGGTGGGTGGCCACCAGCGGGCCCGGCAGCAGCGCCCGTCCGGCCTCCTCGAAGGCCAACACCGCCTCGCACAGCCCCAGTCCGACCCCGCCCCGCGCCTCCGGCAGCCGCAGCGCGAAGAACCCGGCCTCGCCCAGCTCCCGCCACAGCGCCCGATCCAGCCGGCCGGGTGCCGCCACGGCCGTCCGCAGCGCCTGCGCGTCGAAGCGCCGGGCCAGCATCTCCCGCACTCCCCCGCGCAACGCCTTCTGCTCTTCGGTGAGTTGAAAACGCACGTCAGGACCCTTTCGGCAGCCCCAGAACCCGCTCGGCCACGATGTTCCGCTGGATCTCGGAGGTCCCGGCGGCGATGGTGTACGACAGCGAGGACAGCCGGTCCAGGACCCACGGCCGGTCGAGGTCCAGGGCGTCCGGGCCGAGGACGTCGGCCGCGGTGTCGTACAGCTCCTGCCGGGCGTGCGAGTAGCCCAGTTTGAAGACGGAGCCCCCGACCCCGGGCACGCCGCCGGACGTCTGCGCCTCGCTCACGTTCCACTGCGTGAGCCGCCACAGCGCCCGGAACTCGGCGTTGAGCCGCCCGAGCCGCCGTCTGACCTCCGGCTCGTCCCACCGCCCGTTCTCGCGGGCCTCGGCGGCGATCTCGCGCAACACCCTTCGGCACGCGACGACTTCACCGACGAAGGCGGTGCCGCGCTCGAAGGACAGCGTCACCATGGTCACCCGCCAGCCGTCGTTCTCCGCCCCGACCCGGTTGCCGACCGGCACCCGCACCTCGTCGAGGAACACCTCGGCGAACTCGGCGGACCCGGCGAGGGTCCGCAGCGGCCGTACGGTGATCCCCGGCGCGTCCATCGGCATGGCCAGCCAGGTGATGCCGCGGTGCTTCGGGGCGTCCGGGTCGGTCCGCACCAGCAGCTCGCACCAGTCGGCGACCTCGGCGTGCGAGGTCCAGATCTTGGACCCGGTCACCACGTACGCGTCGCCGTCCCTGCGCGCGCGGGTCCGCAAGGCCGCGAGGTCGGACCCGGCGTCCGGTTCGCTGAACCCCTGGCACCAGACCTCCTCGCCGCGCAGGATCGGCGGCAGCCAGCGGGCCCGCTGCTCCTCGGTGCCCTCGGCGGCGATGGTGGGCCCGGCGTGCAGCAGGCCCACGAACCCGGCGCCCACATAGGGCGCGCCGGCCTTCTCGGTCTCCTCCAGGAAGATCAGCCGCAGGGTGGGCGAGGCGTCCCAGTGCACGTGCCCGTACCCGGCGTCGTACAGCATCCGCTGCCAGCCGAGGTCGTGGGCGCGCCGCGCGGGCCAGTCGTCGGGGGACGGCCGGGGAGGCAGCGTGGGCAGCACGGCCGCCAGCCACTGCCTCAACCCCGCCCGGAACTCCTCCTCCTCGGGCGTGCACGACAGGTCCATCAGCGGTCGAGGTCCAGGTCGAGCATGCGGATGGCGTTGCCCCGCATCAGCTTGTAGACGGTCTCCTCGTCGAGGCCCTTCACATGGTCGAGGGCGACCTCCTTGGTGTGCGGGAAGGTCGAGTCGACGTGCGGGTAGTCGGTCTCGAAGGTGGCGTTGTCCCGGCCGACCACGTCCAGGGAGGCCACCCCGTGCTTGTCGCGGAAGAAGCAGCAGAAGATCTGCCGGTAGTAGTACGTCGACGGCGGCTCGGGGACGAGG
The DNA here is from genome assembly GCF_055575395.1 of Streptomyces sp. NPDC034103. Lineage (NCBI taxonomy): Bacteria > Bacillati > Actinomycetota > Actinomycetes > Kitasatosporales > Streptomycetaceae > Streptomyces > Streptomyces sp. NPDC034103. The sequence goes on from NZ_JBVISS010000007.1 coordinate 335,295, forward strand.
TCGCGCACCCCGCCCCAGGCGCGGTGCTCCTCCCACACGTCGTCGGCGCGTTCCAGGGCGTACGGGATCCAGCCCATCTGGCCCTCGCTGTAGGCGAGTTTGAGCCGCGGGAACTTCACCAGCACGCCGCTGAACAGGAAGTCCATCATCGAGGCCATGGCGTTGTTGAAGCTGAGCGCGGCCTGCACGGCGGGCGGGGCGTCGGGGGAGGCGGCCGGCATCTGGGAGCTGCTGCCGATGTGCATGTTGACGACCGTCCCCGTCTCCTGGCAGACCGCGAAGAACGGGTCCCAGTAGCCGGAGTGGATGGAGGGCAGCCCGAGATGGGTGGGGATCTCGGAGAAAGTCACCGCCCGCACGCCCCGCGCGGCGTTGCGCCGGATCTCGGCGACGGCCAGCCCGACGTCCCACAAGGGGATCAGGCACAGTGGGATGAGCCGCCCGCCGCTGTCCCCGCACCACTCCTCGACCATCCAGTCGTTGTAGGCGCGCACACAGGCGAGCGCGACCTCCTTGTCCTGCGCCTCGGCGAAGGTCTGGCCGCAGAAGCGCGGGAAGGTCGGGAAGCACAGTGATCCCTCGACATGGTTGAGGTCCATGTCCTTCAGGCGCTCGGCGGGATCCCAGCACCCTCGCCGCATCTCCTCGCGGGTGATGCCCTCCAGGGTCATCTCGTCGCGGTCGAAGCCGACGGCGGCGATGTTGCGCTTGTACGGGAACTTCAGGTCCTCGTAGATCCACCAGTCGGTGGGTGGGCCGTCGGGGTCCATCGTGATCTGGTACTTGCCGCCGACGTAGGCCAGTTCACCGATCCCGGCGGTGAGCGGCCGCGGTCCGCGGTCCCGGTACCTGGCGGGCAGCCATCTCTTGAACAGGTGCGCGGGCTCGATCACATGGTCGTCGACGCTGATGATGCGGGGCAGTTCGGTCGGCATGATCCCCTCCGCCGGACGGTGTTCACCTGACAGGCACTATCTGATGGATCGTCAGATAGCATGTCACCTGACGAGTCGTCAGCCAAGCAGGGGGCCACCCGTGAACGAGACCCCGCACTCCCTGAGTTCCGCCCGCACCCTGTGGGACCTGCTCGCCCGCCGCGCCGACCTCACCCCCGACCGACCGGTCCTCCTCCAGGACGACCGCCGCCTGAGCTTCGGTGAACTGCGCGCCCGCGCCGAGCGGGTGGCGGCGGGCCTGTACGACATGGGCGTACGCCCCGGCACGGTCGTCGCCTGGCAGCTGCCGACGCGCATCGAGACCGCGGTGCTGACGTTCGCGCTGGCCCGCCTGGGCGCCGTGCAGTCGCCGGTCATCCCCTTCTACCGGGACCGCGAAGTCGGCTTCGCGCTACGGGAGTCGAAAGCCGAGTTTTTCGCCGTACCCGGCCGCTGGCGGGGTTTCGACCACACGGCGATGGCACGGCGACTGGGCGCCAAGGGCGTCTTCGAGGCGTACGACCGCCTGCCCGACGGCGATCCGTCCGCGCTCCCCGCCCCACCCGGCTCCGGCACCTCGGTCCGCTGGATCTACTGGACCTCGGGCACCACCTCGGACCCCAAGGGCGTCCTGCACACGGACCGCTCCCTCATCGCGGGCGGCGCCTGCCTCGCCCACGCCCTGCGCCTGTCGCCGGACGACGTGGGCTCGATGGCCTTCCCCTACGCGCACATCGCCGGCCCCGACTACACGGTCATGCTGCTGCTCTACGGCTTCCCGGCGGTGATGTTCGAGCACTTCGCGCTGCCGGACGCGCTGGAGGGGTACCGCGGGCACGGGGTGACGGTGGCGGGCGGGTCCACGGCGTTCTACTCGATGTTCCTGGCGGAGCAGCGCAAGCGGCCGCGGGAGAAGGTGATACCCACCCTGCGCCTGCTGGCCGGCGGCGGCGCGCCCAAGCCGCCGGAGGTGTACCACGCCGTCGTACGGGAGATGGGGGTGCAGCTCACCCACGGCTACGGCATGACCGAGGTGCCGATGATCACCATGGGCTCGCCGGACGACACCGTGGAGAACCTCGCGACGACCGAGGGACGGCCGCCGCAGGGGATGGAGATACGGATCGTGGACGGGGAGGTGCGGCTGCGCGGGGAGGCCGTGTGCCAGGGGTACCTGGACGCGGGACAGACCGCGGAGGCCTTCGACGAGCAGGGGTTCCTGCGCACGGGGGACCTCGGACACCTGACGGACTCCGGGCACCTCGTCCTCACCGGCCGCCGCAAGGACGTGATCATCCGCAAGGGCGAGAACATCTCGGCGAAGGAGATCGAGGACCTGCTGGCCGCGCACCCGGCGATCGGGGACGTGGCGGTGATAGGCCTGCCGGACGCGGAACGCGGCGAGCGGGTGTGCGCGGTGGTGGAACAGCCGCGCGGCGCCCCGGAGCTGACCCTGGAGGCGCTGGTGGCGTACCTGCGCGCGGAAGGACTGTCCGTGCACAAACTGCCCGAGCAGCTGGAGGTCGTGGACGCCCTTCCGCGCAACGAGACCCTCCGGAAGGTGCTCAAGTACAAGCTGCGCGAGCGCTACTCGGGGACGGTGAAGTAGCGGGCGAAGGCGGCGACGACCTCCTCCTCGCCGATCCGGCCGTCCCCGTCGGCGTCGAGCGCGCCGGCGGCGGAGCCGGCGACGTCCGGTGCCACGCCGAGGATCCTCAGCACGCGCGCGGTGTCCTCGACGGTGGCCGTCCCGTCCCCGTCCGGGTCGGCGACGGCGAGGGCCGCGTGCAGGAAGGGCCGGGCGATCTCGGCGAACCGCTCGGGGTTGTCACGCAGCCGCTTCAGGGCGCCGTCGACGAACTCGCCCCGGGTGATCCGCTGGTCCCCGTCCCGGTCCGCCATCCCCGCCATGCCCTGCCAGAACGCCTCCGCGCCGATGTACAGGGCCTGCCCCTTGTCGGACCGCGCCGCCGTACCGAACTCCGCGAGCAGCGCCTTGGCCGCCACGTTGAAGTCCTCCCGGTCGATATAGCCGTTGCCGTCCTGGTCGAAGGTGGCGAACCGGCCGGCGATCCTGCGCTCGTACTCGCTGCTGACCATGTCTTCTCGGGCCGCCTTACATCACGTGGGGTGCATCTGGATCGGAGCGTACGACGCCGGGCCCGGGCGGGGAGCGGGAAAGCGACGGTTGTGCCGGGACCGGGGGAATTTCGGGACAACGGTGTGGCAGAGCGGTGATGTGGTCCACAGCCCCTCACGCCGGCAGCGGGTCCGCGTCCTCCGAGACCGCCGCGTCCACGTCCGCGTGGACGTCGAACAGCCGTCGTACGCCCAGCGCGCCCAGCACCCGGTTGACGTGGGAGCCCTCCACCGCGCCCTCGGCCGGGAGGATCAGGCGCAGCCGGCCCTGGCAGGAGCGGATGAGACGGCGGACGGCTATCAGGACGCCGACCCCGCTGGAGTCGCAGAAGAAGACCTCGGACAGGTCCAGGACGAGGCCGTGGCGCCCGTCGGCCACCACGTCGTGCACCCGCTGACGCAGCACCGGCGAGGTCACCAGGTCCAGTTCTCCGGACACCCGCAGCACGGTCCAGTCGCCGTGCTCGCATTCGGTCACGTTGAACGCCACCACCACGCCTTTCCCTCGCCGGGACTTGCCGGAACGACCAACGAACGGAAGGCGTTCCTACGTTTCCTTGCAGCGTGGCTGCCCAGCGGCGGTGCCCCGAAACGCGCCACAGGAAACGGGAACTGATCGGAAGAGGCTTGTTTTAGTCTCCTTCGATCCTGTTCGATCGAGGAGGGGAGCACAGTGGAGGGGAGGCGATGTCCACTATCACCGTCGGCTCCCCTGGGGGCGCACAATGCGACAAAGGGGCGTGCGCTGTCGGAGGTGCCGACTACATTCGAGGAGACGGTGGGCTCAGGCTTGACGAGCACACGCGAACAGGGTTGAGGGGGCCACATGGCGAAGAAGGACGCACCGCCCCGCTGGGACCGCAAGATGCAGCAGCGGCTCGCACGCGGTGAGGCGGCGGCCCTCGGCGAGCTCTACGACCGCTTCGCCTCACTCGTGCACGGCCTCGCCCACCGCGTCCTCGGCGACGAGCGCGCCGCCGACGGCATCACCCGCGAGGTCTTCGCCCACGTCTGGCAGCATCCCGACTCCTACGACCCCCGGCAGGGCCCCCTGCGCTCCTGGGTCGCCGGCCTGACCCACCGTCTCGCCGTGCAGCGCCTGCGCGCCACCGAGACCGCCGCCCTGGAGCAGGCGGGCCGCGGCTGCCCGGAGGAGCTGGAGCGCAAGGTCCGCCGCGCCTCCGTCGCCGCCCGCGCCGACTACATCGTGCAGTCCATGCCGTCCCCGCTGCGCGCCGCCCTGGAGCTGGCCTACTTCCAGCGCCGCGACTACCGCCAGACCGCCGCCGACCTCGGCGTCACCGAGGACGAGGCCCGCCGCCGCCTCCGCCTCGGACTCCAGCTCCTCGCCACGGCCCACGACGCCGGCGCCGCCCCCGGAGCACCACCCGGCTACGGAGGTGCCGCGTGAACGAGGCGAACCGCTTCGAGGCGAACGACGAACACGAGGGCAGCGAGGGCAAGGAGGGCCAAGAAGGTCAGAGCCAGGAGGACGGGTCCTCCGGCGCCGCGCCCGAGCAGGGCGACCCGCGGCACACCGGCGACCCCGTCGGCACCCCCGGCGGCCCCGCCGACGCCCCCGTCCCCGACCGCCGCGACCACCCGGACGAGCCGCCCCGCATACCGTGCCCCCGCGCCTCCGTCGAGGACACCGGCCACCCCCTGCCCCCGCTGGAGACCCCGCCGCCCGCCCCCCTCGTCCTGGAGCACCCCGTCCTGAAGTCGCTGCTCGGTGCCTGGGCCCTCGCCGCCTGCTCCCCGGAGGAGACCGCGGCCGTCGAGGAGCACCTCGGTGACTGCGGCTCCTGCGCGGACGAGGCGCTGCGGCTGCGGGGCGCGGTCGGCCTCCTGCACCCGCCGGAGAGCCTGGACCTGGACCCGGGTCTGCGCACCCGCGTGCTGGAGAGCTGCCTGGACCGCCGCCCGCCGCGCATCCCGGTGCCGGAGTGGGCGAGGCCGTACGACGCCGAGACCGCCCGCCTGGACGCGCTGCTGCGGGACATGGGCGACGCCGAGTGGCACGCGCCCGTGCGGTTGCGCTGGTTCGAGGCCGACGAGGCGACGAGCCGTCGTACGACGGTCGCCGGTGTCATCGCGCACCTGCTCTCGGTCGACGGCCTCATCGCCCTCGCCCTGGGCCTGGACGACCCCCTCGGTGAGGCCCCCGCGAACGCGCCGACCCCGGCGGGGCGCACCGAGGCGTTCTGGCGCGGCTCGCACTTCCCGCCGACCCGCTCGGTCCGGGCCCCCTGGCGCGAACAGAGCCACGACCTGGTCCGCACGGTCTCCTTCACCGGCGGCGGCGCCGGCACGCTCCCGGTGTCGTACGGCGACTTCGAACTCCCCCTGCGCGACGCCATGCTGGACCGCGCCTTCGAGTGCTGGGTCCACGCGGACGACATCGCCGAGGCGGTCGACTACCCGTACGCCCCGCCGTCCCCCCGCCACCTCAACCGCATGATCGACCTCGCCGCCCGCATGCTCCCCGCGGCCCTGGCCCTACGCCGGCAGAACGGGCTGGCCGCACCCGGCCACGGTCGTCACCTCAGCGTCGCCGGCGAGCCGGGGCGCAGTCTGCGGCTGGAGATCGAGGGCCTGGGCGGCGGCGAGTGGCTGATCCCCCTGGACTCCCCGGCGGCGGTGGGCTCCGCGGAGCACGAGGTCGCGCATGTGGCCCTGGACGGCGTGGAGTTCTGTCAGCTGGCCGCCGGCCATGTGCCTCCGGCGGACGCGGCGGCGGGACAGGTGGGCGACCGTGAGGCGATCAGGGACGTCCTGTTCACGGTCGCGTCCCTGAGCCGGATCTAGGGGCGGGTTGCGCCATCGTCGGCGGCTGCGGGCGAGTGGGGGTTGTTCGCGCAGTTCCCCGCGCCCCTGGAAAAAGGCCGGTTCACTGGACGCACCTTTAGGGGCGCGGGGAACTGCGCGACCAGCCACAACCAACCCGCAGCCGCCCGACGACACCTGGCCCCGAGCTCCTAGGCGAACACGACCGTCCGGCGCCCGTTCAGCAGGATCCGCCGCTCCGCGTGCCACTTCACGGCCCGCGCCAGGGCCTGGCACTCCACGTCCCGCCCGATCGCGACCAGCTGGTCCGGCGTCACGTCGTGTCCGACCCGCTCGACCTCCTGCTCGATGATCGGCCCCTCGTCGAGGTCGGCGGTGACATAGTGCGCCGTCGCCCCGATCAGCTTCACGCCCCGCGCGTGCGCCTGGTGATACGGCTTGGCGCCCTTGAAGCTCGGCAGGAACGAGTGGTGGATGTTGATGATCCGCCCGCTGAGCTGCTTGCACAGGTCGTCGGAGAGGACCTGCATGTACCGGGCGAGGACGACGAGTTCGACGCCCTCCTCGCGCACCAGCTCCAGCAGCCGCGCCTCGGCCTCCGCCTTGTTCTCCTTCGTCACCGGGATGTGGTGGAAGGGGATGTCGTAGGAGCCCACGAGCTCGGCGAAGTCGGTGTGGTTGGAGACCACGGCCGCGATCTCCACCGGCAGCGCGCCGATCCGGGCCCGGAAGAGCAGGTCGTTGAGGCAGTGCCCGAACTTGCTGACCATCAGCACGACCCGCATCCGGTCCTCGGCCCGGTGGATCTGCCAGTCCATGTGGAACGCGTCACCGATCGCCGCGAAGGAGGCCCGCAGCTTGTCCACGGTCACCGGCTCCTCGGCCGAGAAATGGACGCGCATGAAGAACAGACCCGTGTCGTGATCGCCGAACTGCTGACTGTCCTCGATGTTGCAGCCGGTCATGAAGAGGTAGCTCGACACGGCGTGCACGATGCCCTGCTTGTCGGGGCAGGACAGGGTGAGGACGTACTGCTCGGCGGGGGTGGACTGCGCGTTCATGCAGGACAGGGTCCCATATCCACCCGGGCGGCAGGGACGCCGTCCGTCACGCGGACCGGGTCATGATCTGGAGCAGCTGGAGCGAGCGCGGCGCCGCCTCGGGGTCGTCGCCGTCGGCCGTCGCCATCCGCACATGCGCGTCCCGCGCCGCCCGCACCGCGTCCGGCCAACCCGGGTTCTCCATGTACACGGAGACGGGGGCGTCAGGACCGACCTGGTGCATGATCCGCAGCACCCTGAGGACGGCGGTGTCGACGAGGGCCGCCTCCTGGGAGTCCCGGAAGATCGTGCCGACGTATTTCTCGGCGGACCAGTTGTCCAGCCAGGTGTCCTCGACGAGGCGGTACACGGCGTCGGTGACGTCCCCGTACCCCTCGACACCGGCGAGCCAGACGTCCCGCTGGAACCCGGGGTCGGAGAGCATGTGCAGCGCGGAGCGCACATTGCTGCGCCAGCGCCACCACGGCATGTCGTTCAGTGGCATGCCGCCCATGGTGGAGGAGCGACGGCCGCGACGGAAAGAGTTCTCCGAACCTTGCACGGTCATCGATCGTACGTTCCCTCGCACACCGGTCTCACTGGCCCCCGCAATTCACCTGCGTGTCACCGTTCATTGACCCTGAGTCACTCGCGGGTTGGCCATGTGACGGAAGCGTGTGTGCCCATGACCGGCAGGCGACGCATCCGCAGCACCTTCCTCCTCACGCTCCACCGGCCCGTCAGAGCCACCACCCTCGCGGCGGGGGCACTGGCCGTGTGTGCGTCGCTCACCGCCGGTTGCGGGGTCATCCCCGGTCCCACGGGGGGCTCCGGGGATGACCCGATCAAGGTCATGACCTGGGCCTCGATGAACACCGACGCCACCAACAAGCCCGGCATGCCCGCCATGGCACAGGCCTACGCCCGCTGGGTCAACGCGCACGGCGGCATCAACGGCCGCAAGCTCACCGTCCTCGTCTGCAACGACCGCAACGACACCATCACCGCCGCCCGGTGCGCCCAGCGCGCCGCCGACGAGGAGGTCGTCGCGGTGGTCGGCTCCTACAGCCAGTTCGGCGACACGTTCTTCTCCACGCTGGAGAGCGCCGACATTCCCTACATAGGCGGCTACGGCATCACCAACGCCGAGTTCGACAGCCCGCTGTCCTACCACGTCAACGGCGGCCAGCCCAGCCTGCTCGCCGGCCTCGGCAAGGAGCTCGGCGCCGACTGCGGACCGGTGGCCCTGGTCCGCCCCGACAGCATCGCCGGGGACGAGCTGCACGTCATGCTCGACTCCGGGCTCAAGGCCGCCGCGCACCCCGCCGCCGCCGACCAGCTGGCCGCCGAGGACGCCACCGAGTACGGCGCCCAGTCCGAGCGCGCCCTCGACCGCACCACCGGCGACCCGGGGAAGAAGGGCTGTGTGGTGCCCGCCCTCGGGGACCGCACCAGCACCTTCATGGACTCCTTCCGGCGCGCCCGCGAGGACTATCCCGACGTGCGCACCGCCACCGTCCTCGGCAGCGTCGACCAGACGGTCGTCAACGCCACCGGCGGCGCGTCGGGGCCGTACGAGGGCTCGTACGTCGCCGGCTGGTACCCGGTCGCGACGGACCCGCGCTGGGACGCGATGAAGAATGTCATCAAGGAGCAGGCCTTCGACGACAACCGCATCGACCCCGCGGACGCCGGTGTGCAGACCACCTGGCTCGCGTACACCGTCTTCAGGGCCGCCGTGGAGTCCCTCGGCGACGGCGAGGTGACGTCGACCGCGGTGCGCAAGGCCCTCGACGGCGGCCTGAAGGTCAACACCGGCGGTCTGACGCCGACGCTCGACTGGGACTACGACAACGGGCTCGCTGCCGTCGGCCTGCCCCGCCTGTTCAACACCGAGGTGACCCTCCAGGCCGTCCGCGCGGGCCGCCTGGTGACGGCCCGCGAGGGCTTCACGGACGTGCGCGGGACCCTGGAGAACGCCGACGTCGGCTGAGGCCCACCCCCGGGCGGGGCGCTCAGAGCTGGGTGCGGGTGCGCTCGGTCAGGCCGTACGTCTTGGCGATCGCGTTCCACAGCCTGGCCGCCGCGGTCTTCTGCGCGCTGGCCTCACCGCTCGCCTGGTTGCCGGCCTGGGTCTCGGCGGTGCTGCGCGCCTGGCCCTTCTTGCAGCCCTTCTTGCCGGCGGTCTGGTCGGCCCAGGCCGCGTAGTGGTTGTCGGCCGCCGCGGACGCCTCCCATGCCTTGGTGAGGGCGGTGGTCAGCCGGGTGTGGTCGGGCAACTTGTCGACGGACAGGCCGGACAGCCGGGTCACCAGGTCGTTGCGCTGGGTCGCCGCGTCCCGCAGGTCCTTGGCCGCCTGGCCGAGGTTCCGGCAGGCCTTGACGTCCTCGACCGCGCTGATCACCGAGGCCCGGCTGTCGCCGCTGTCGGCCAGCAGCTTGTCCAGCTCGACGGCCTGCGCCTCGGCGGGGTCTGCGGACGGCGAGGCGGACTCGGAGGTCTGCTCGCTCGCCGCGACCGGCTTGTTCCCGTCGCCGTCGTCGCCCCCGCCCCCGGCGAGCAGGGCGCCCGCACCGATCCCGAGGGCGGCGATACCGATCCCGACGGCGGCGATGACGGGCACCCGCGAGCGCCCGCGCCCCCCGCGGCCACCGCCGTCGTCGTCATGGTCGTACGACGGCTGCGGGCGCCCCGCGCGCGGCGGCGGCCCCGCCTCGAAGCGCGGCAGCTGCTGGGTGGCCCCGGCGGGGCTGTCCGCGCCCGGACCGCTGCGGAAGAGGTTGTCGAACTCGGCCGGCGGCTGCCGCTCCCCGTCGTGCTGCCCGGGCACCGGTGGGATGAACTGCGTCGCCTCGGCGTCCGGCCCGGACACCGGCCCCTGGGGGCGCCCCAGGTACTGCGTCTGCTCCGGGCCCCCTCCCCTCGGCGCCTCGGGCGGCAGAGGCCCGGGCGGCACCGGCGGGAGGTACTGGGTCGCGCCCTCGTCCGGGGCGGCGGCGACGGGCGGGAGGTACTGCGTGGCGCCCTCGTCGGCGGGCGGCAGGGGCGCTCCGGGCGCGGGGTAGCCGTACGCGTCCGGGTGCGCCGCGGGCATGGGTCCGCTCGGACCGGCGGGCGGCTGGGGGGCGGCCGGGGCGTTCTGGCCGACCGGCGGGAGGTAGTACGAGGTGGGCTGGTCGGTGTCCTGACCGGCGGGCGAGCCGTAGGTGCCGTAACCGGCGCCCGGGGTGCCGTACGCGTCGGGGCCCGCGGGCGGGTTCTGGTTCACCGGGGGCAGGTAGTACGAGGTCGGCTGGTCGCTGTCGTAGCCGCCGGCCGGGCCGCCCTCCCGCGGCAGGGGCTGCGACGGCTCCTGCGCGGCGGCACCCCACTGCGCCTGGGCCTGGGCCTGCGCCTGTGCCTGGGCCTGTGCCTGGGCCTGGGCCTGGGCCTGGGCCTGGGCCTGGGCCTGGGCCTGCTCCTGCGCCTGGTACGGGTCCGGCGTGCCCCACCGCCCGCCCTGCGACGCGTCCCAGCCCTCGCCCTGCTGCGGGGTGGCCGACTGTGCTTCGGGCCCCCAGGGGGAGCCCCAGACCTGGCCGCCGGGCGGGGCCGACGGGGGCGGCGCGGCGGGAGTCGGAGTGTGCGGGGCGGACGGGTGGCCGCCGGGTCCGCCCGTCTGGCCCGGCAGCAGCGGTTCGCCGCCGTCGGAGGGCAGCACGATGCCTTCGCGCGCCACGCGCGGCGAGGGCTCCTCGCCCTGTCCACTCTGCGTCACCGGGACTCCTACTAATGGGGGACCTTGTGAATCGTCGGCTCACGCTACCGGGTCCCCCGAGCCCGGTGCCACGCCGCACAGGACCCGACCGGCGTCCCTGTGACCGCGGTAACAAAACCGGGCCCGCATCCGCTCTGTACACCCTCCCTTCCCTTACGAGCCTTGCGTTTCCCGCCCGTTCACGCCCTCGCGGCCCGGGGTTTCACGCCGCCGCCTGAAGGTCCATCCGCGCCCCGAACTCCCTTACCACCGGCTCGTCCCGGAACGGCTCCAGCCGCTGCTGGAAGTCCTCGAGGTACTCGGCGCCCCGGTTGGAGCGGACGGTCTCCAGCAGCTCCACGGCCTTCAGCCCGGTGTGGCAGGCCTGTTCGATCTCCCGCTGCTGCACCTGCGCGGTGGCGAGCAGCACATAACCGATGGCCCGGCGCCGCGCCTTGGTCTCCGGCAGCCCGTCCAGCGACTCCTGGGCCCGCCGCGCCGCCGCGTCCGCCTGCCCCAGGTCGCGGTGGCAGTGCGCCAACTCGTCGGCGAGATAGGCCTCGTCGAAGTGCGCGATCCACGCCGGGTCGTCCCCGCGGGAGGCGTCGGCGGCCTCCAGCGCGCTCACCGCCCGCCCGGACGCCGACTGCGCCGCGCGCACATCGCCCATCAGAGCGTGCCCGCGGGCCTCCGCCGCGAGGAACATCGCCTCCGCGCGCGGCGTCACACGCCCCCGCGCCCCTTCCTGCGCCGCACGCGCCAACTGCGCGATCTCCCGCGGGTTTCCGAGCTGCGCGGCGAGATGGCTCATGGACGCGGCGAGCACGTACCCGCCGTAGCCCCGGTCCCCGGCGGCCTGTGCCAGCCGCAGCGCCTGGATGTAGTACCGCTGCGCGAGGCCCGGTTGGCCGGTGTCGATGGCCATGTACCCGGCGAGCTCCGTCAACCGCGCGACGGCGGCGAACAGTTCCCGTCCGACGGCCTCCCGGTACGACCCGGCCAGCAGCCCGGAGACGACGCTGTTGAGGTAGTGCACGACCACCGGGCGCACATGCCCGCTGCCGTACTGGTGGTCGAGGTCGACGAGCGCCTGGGTCATCGCCTTCACGGCCGCCACGTCGGACTGCCCCACGCGCGGGCCCGCCTGACGTGCCACCTGCGGGTCAGGTGAGGAGATCAGCCAGTCCCGGCTCGGCTCGACGAGCGCGGAGGCGGCGACCGAGGAGCCGGACAGGAAGTCCCGGCGCCCCACGTCGCTGCGCCACAGCTCGCAGACCTGCTCTATGGCGCCCAGCACGGTCGGCGAGAACTGCAGGCCCACGCCCGAGGCGAGGTTCTTGCCGTTGGCCATGCCGATCTCGTCGATCGTGACCGTACGGCCGAGTTTGCGGCCCAGCGCCTCCGCGATGATCGCGGGGGCGCGCCCCCGCGGCTGCTGTCCGCGCAGCCAACGCGCCACGGACGTCTTGTCGTAGCGCAGGTCCAGGCCGTGCTCGGCACCGCACATGTTGACCCGGCGGGCGAGCCCGGCGTTCGAGCAACCCGCTTCCTGGATGAGCGCCTGCAACCGTTCGTTGGGCTGCCGTGCGACGAGAGGCCTTGCGGCCATGGTGTACCCCCTGGGAACAACCCCTGAAGCGAAAAGATCCGGCCGTGGAGATCAATGCCCCGCGGACATACCGGTAATGCGAGGATTGCCGGGGTAAAAGACGGAAGCCACCCCGCTTGTGGCTACCCATCTCCATCCACGGATCCTCCCGCGCGCCCCCACACGTGCATCCATGCGCCCCAGCTGCGGAATCGATGCGCTTCCCCCGCGCGCGCAGGCGCCAGTGCCTGGGCCGTAACCCGAGGTGGGTGCGGGAGTTGTGTTGAGCGTGGAAGAGACGATCGCGGGCACCGAAGCCGCTCAGATTCCGAAGCAGCGCGGGGAATCGCTGCTGGAGACCGCCGTGCGCTACGCCGAGGAGCGCCACTGGGACGTGTTCCCCGGCACCTGGCTGGAAGCCGTCGACGGGGTGCAGCGCTGCTCCTGCGGCGACGCGGCGTGCGCCGCACCCGGCGCGCACCCCGCGCGTGAGGACTGGGCGACGCAGGCCACGGGCAGTGCGACCGTCGCGCGCCGGTTGTGGTCGAAGCAGCCGCTCGCCTCGATCCTGCTGCCGACGGGGCGGACCTTCGACGCGATCTCCGTCCCGGAGACGGCCGGGTTCCTGGCGCTCGCGCGGATGGAGCGGATGGAGCTGACGCTGGGGCCGGTGACCCTGTCGCCGGATCGCCGGATGCACTTCCTCGTGCTGCCGGGCGCCTCGGTGAAGGTGCCGGAGCTGGTGCGCAAGCTTGGCTGGGCGCCGTCCTCGCTGGACCTGGTGGCGCTCGGCGAGGGGGCGTTCGTGGCGGCGCCGCCCACCCGGTACGGGTCGCGGGGAGCGGTTCAGTGGGCCTGCCGGCCCACGCCCGCCAACAGGTGGCTGCCGGACGCGGAGGAGTTGATCTCGCCGCTCGCCTATGCCTGCGGACGGGACCGCTGAGCGTTCCCGCCCCTTAGGTTGGCTTCCATGACGTCGGCCGTAAGTGTTCGCGGGCTCTGGAAGCGGTTCGGGCAGCAAGTCGCCGTGGCCGGGATCGATCTGGAGTTGCCCGCCGGGAAGTTCATCGGGCTCGTCGGTCCCAACGGGGCCGGGAAGACCACCACCCTCTCCATGATCACCGGGTTGTTGCGGCCCGATCAGGGAGTCGTCGAGGTCGTCGGGCACGACGTCTGGCGGGATCCCGTCGAGGTGAAGGCGCGGATCGGTGTCCTCCCGGAGGGGCTGCGCCTGTTCGAGCGGCTGTCCGGGCGGGAACTGCTCGTCTACTCCGGGCGGTTGCGGGGGCTGCCCGCGGCGGAGGTCGACAAACGCGCCGGCCAGCTGCTCGACGTCCTCGACCTGGCGGGCGCGCAGCACAAGCTGGTCGTCGACTACTCGACCGGGATGCGGAAGAAGATCGGGCTCGCGGCGGCCCTCCTGCACAATCCCGAAGTGCTCTTCCTCGACGAGCCGTTCGAGGGCGTCGACCCCGTCTCCGCGCAGACCATCCGGGGGGTGCTGGAGCGGTACACCGCCTCCGGCGCCACCGTCGTCTTCTCCTCCCACGTCATGGAGCTCGTCGAGTCGCTGTGCGACTGGGTGGCCGTGCTGGCCGCCGGGCGCATCCGGGCGCACGGCCCCCTCGCCGAGGTCCGCGGCGCGGCTCCCTCGCTCCAGCAGGCCTTCCTGGAACTCGTCGGGGCCGGCGGGCGCGACGCCGGGTCGGACCTGGACTGGCTGGGCGGCGGGGCCCCGCGATGAGCGCCGAGGTCACCGCCGTCGTCGTACGGCTGAAGCTGTCGCTGCTCAGGAACGGCCTGCGGCAGTCCGGTGGGCGGCGGGCCGCGTATGTCGCGTCGGCCGTGGTCACGCTGCTGTTCGCCGCGCTCCAGCTGCTCGGGCTGATCGCGCTGCGCGGTGACGAGCACGCCGGGTCCGTCGTCGTGCCGCTGGTGGCGGTGCTGGCGCTGGGGTGGGCGGTGATGCCGCTGTTCTTCCCCGGCGGGGACGAGACGCTCGACCCGACGCGGCTGGTGATGCTGCCGCTGCGGCCCCGGCCGCTGGTGCGGGCGCTGCTGGTGGCCTCGCTGGTCGGGATCGGGCCGCTGTTCACGCTGTGCCTGCTGGTCGGCTCCGTGATCGCGGTGGCGCACGGCGGGGCGGCGTTCGCCGTCGGCGGTGTCGCCGTCGTCCTCGCGCTGCTGGTGTGCGTGGCGCTCGCGCGGGCCGTGGCCGCCGCCAACATCCGGCTGCTGACCAGCCGCAAGGGCCGCGATCTGGCGGTGCTGAGCGGGCTGGTGATCGCGGTCGGGGCGCAGCTGGTCAACTTCGGCGCGCAGCGGCTGGGTTCGAGCGGTCTGGGGGAGCTCGACCCGGCGGCGGGCGTGCTGAGGTGGGTGCCGCCGGCGTCCGCGATCGGGGCGGTGCGGTCGGTGAGCGAGGGCTCCTACGGTGTCGCGGTCGTCCAACTCGCGTTGAGCGCGGGGGCGCTGGCGGCGCTGATCGCCGTATGGGCCCGGCATCTGACCCAGTTGATGACCGCGCCCGACGGCTCGACCCTCCAGGCCGCCGGCGACTCCCGCGCCCGGGAGCGGACGTCGACCGGGCTCGGACGGCTGCTGCCCGCCGGGCGTACCGGGACGGTGGTGGAGCGGAGTCTGCGCTACGTCTGGCGCGATCCCAAGACCAAGGCCGCGTGGGTGACCTCGCTGGCGATCGGGCTGATCGTGCCCGTGTTCAACGCGCTCCAGGGCACCGGCTCGATCTACTTCGCCTGCTTCGCCGCGGGGATGCTCGGCATCCAGATGTACAACCAGTTCGGGCAGGACACCTCCGCGTTCTGGATGGTCGCGCTGACCATCTCCTCGCCCCGGGACGCCTACGTCGAGCTGCGCGGCCGCGCCCTGGCGCTGCTGGCGATCACCCTGCCGTACGCGGTGTCCGTGACCGTCCTGACCACGGCGTTGCTCGGCGACTGGGAGCGGCTGCCCGAGGCGCTCGGGCTGTCCTTCGCGCTGCTCGGCGCGATGCTGGCGACGGGTGCGTGGACGTCCGCCCGCTTCCCATACTCCATTCCGCAGGAGGGCTACAAGAACGTGGCGCCCGGGCAGAGCGGACTCGCCTGGATCTCGATCCTCGGCGGCATGGTCGGCGCGGCCCTGCTGTGCGCGCCCGTCATCGCGCTGGCGATCTGGGTCAACGTCAGCGCGGGCGGGGACGCGTGGGCCTGGCTGCTGTTGCCGGTGGGGGCGGCCTACGGCGCGGCGATCACGCTGGTGGGACTACGGCTGGCGGCACCCCGTACGGCCGCGCGGCTGCCGGAGATCCTGGCGGCGGTGAGCAGGGGCTGACGGGGGCGCCGGAGGGGGTCGGGGGGCGTGCCGCAGGGCCGGGGTCGGGGGGTGCCGGAGGACGGGGGCCGGAGGGTGCCGGAGGGCCGGGGCCGGAGGGTGCCGCAGGGCCGGAGGGTGCCGCAGGGCCGGGGGGTGCCGGAGGACCGGGGCCGGAGGGGGCCGGGGGGCGTCGCAGGGCCGGAGAGCGCCGCAGGGCCGGGGCCGGAGGACCGGGGGCGCGCCACAGGGCCGGAAGGCGCCGCAGGGCCGGGGCCGGGGGGCGCCGGAGGGGGCCGGGGGCGCCACAGGGCCGGGACCGGAGGGTGACGCAGGGTCGAGAGCGGAACGTCAGGGCGTGAGTCCGTCGATGAACGGCTCGATCGCCGCTCGCCAGGCCTCCGGCTGGTCGTAGTGCACCAGATGGCTCGCGTCGGCGACCTCGGCGTACTCCCCGCGGGGCAGGACCCGCACCATCTCCTGGGCCTCCGCGCGCCCGAGCTCCCCGTCGAGTCCGCGCACCACCAGGGCGGGGCACCGCACCTGGGCCAGCTCCTCCCAGTGCGCGTCGAAGACCCAGGTCTCCCGGGACTTCAGCATCTGCTCGAGCTCGAAGACCGGCCGCCAGCCGTCCGGTGACTCGGCCATCACCTCGGCGTAGAACTCGCCGCGCGCGGGGTTGGGGCGCTCGACCCAGGGGTCGTCCTCGCCGAACCACTTGCGGACGTCGGCGAGCGTGGCGAAGGGGACGGGCCAGGACTGGAACCAGTCCGCCCACTCCCGCTGCGAGGCGGCCCCGAGGGCGGACGCCCGCATGTCGCAGATGATCACGCCGGACACCAGGTCCGGGCGTTTGGCGGCGAGCTGCCAGGCGGTCAGCGCGCCCATGGCGTGGCCGACGAGGACCGCCGGGCCGAGACCGAGCTGTTCGAGGGCCGCCTCGGCGTCCTCGACGTAGGCCTCACGGGTGAAGGAGGCCTGCGGGGGCTTGTCGCTGCGGCCGTGGCCGCGCTGGTCGAGGGCTACGGCCCGGTGGCGTTCGGACAGCCAGCGGGCGGTGGAGGCCCAGTGGGAGGCGCGGCCCATGAGGCCGTGCAGTAAGAGCACCCCGGGTGTCCGGTCGAGGGCACCCTGGACGGTCCGCCGCCCGAAGGGACGGCCGGCGGTCCCGCCGCTCTCGCGGACACCCTGTTCCGTCGCGTCCCTCGCCGGATCGGTCTTGGGAGCGTCGCCGAACTCCCAGGCCGCGAGACGGACGCCGCCCGCCCCGGTCACGTCGATACGCCGCGCCATTGGTCCTGGCACCCCCCTCAACGGGTCCGTCGAAGTCCACGAACCGTCTGCTGCCTGCCCTGCCTGACGTGCCTGCTGGTGTGCTGCCCCCTCCCTGAAGCGCACAGTCCGCCCGGCGTGTCACCCGAAGGCTATCGAATGCCTATTCGAAAATACGGCTTCTGCCGACAACACCCCTCGTTTGAGTGACCCTGCTCAAGGAATGATCGCCGCCGCCAAGGGGAGACCTTCAGCGGGAGGCGGACCGCTCGGGGACATCGGTCCGAGGGGATTGACCCTGGGAGCTCGGGGCTCCGGGTCAGCACAGGGGAGGACAGGCCCCGGCGCCACACGGCGCCGGGGCTTCCCCTATGTCTGCGGCACATCCTCCCGCCCCCTCAGGTCATATGCCTCACGCGACAGCCTCGCACGCGGGACCCCGGAGCGCTGCGATTCGGCGCATTGAATCCTGGATTCGACGAGATCGACGGAGAGCCACAACTGCCCCTGCCGTCGCGGAAGTTGAAGAGCCGACAGGAGAGGCGCGACGGTCAGCGCTTGGCGACGAACACGTGGGAGGCGACGTCCGACGCCAGCTCGGCCGCCTCACCCCCGCTGCCCACCAGCACCCCGCCGGCCGACTCCGTCACGCTCACCACCGAACCGGGCTGCACGCCCGCCCGACGCAGCGTGTACATCAGCTGCGCGTCGGTCTGGATCGGCTCCCCGATCCGGCGGACGACGACCGTCTTGCCCTCCAGACCCGGGTCCAGGTCGGCCAGCGACACCATGCCCTCGTCGAGGAACGGATCGGCGCCGTCCTTCTCGCCGAGCTCCTCCAGACCGGGGATGGGGTTGCCGTACGGCGACTCGGTGGGGTGCCGGAGCAGTTCGAGCACCCGCCGCTCCACGGCCTCGCTCATCACGTGCTCCCAGCGACACGCCTCCGCGTGCACCTGCTCCCACTCCAGGCCGATGACGTCGACGAGCAGGCACTCGGCGAGCCGGTGCTTGCGCATCACGCGCGTCGCCAGCCGGCGCCCCTCGTCGGTCAGCTCCAGATGCCGGTCGCTCGCCACGGACACCAGCCCGTCGCGCTCCATCCGCGCCACCGTCTGGCTGACGGTCGGCCCGCTCTGGTCGAGCCGCTCGGCGATCCGGGCGCGCATGGGGACCACACCTTCCTCCTCCAGCTCGAGGATGGTGCGGAGATACATCTCCGTGGTGTCGATCAGTCCGGACATACGTGCCCCTCGATGAGATCTACCGGAAGCGCGGCGACTTCACGGCGCGTGCGCTGGCCCTGGCCTCAATTCTGACGCATACCACTGACAACCGTGCCGCGCCGGTGAAACGAGCCGGTTTCGGCCCCCTTCCCGCCCCTCCGCGGGCCGTCACCACGACTCCGGAGCGGCTTCCGTACGGCCGTATTGACACCGGAGTGGTCCAGACCGCACGGTGATCCGCGACACAGCCGACCCGAAGGGGCCCGTATGAGCGACGGCACTCCCGCCGACCGGTTCTTCGACGCCGCGATCGGCCTGCTGCGGCGGGTCCGCGACGAGGAGGCCGAGCGTATCGGCGCGGCCGCGAGCCTCCTCGCCGACACCGTCGCCGCCGGGGGCCGGCTGTTCGCCTTCGGCGCCGGGCACTCCTCGCTCGCCGCGCAGGACGTCGTCTACCGGGCCGGCGGCCTCGCGCTGATGAACCTGCTCACCGTCCCCGGTGTCGTCGGCGTCGACGTCATGCCCGCCACGCTCGGCTCCGCCCTGGAGCGCGTCGACGGCCTCGCCAGCGCCGTCCTCGACTCCTCCCCGCTCCGCGCCGGCGACACCCTGGTGATCATCTCCCTGTCCGGCCGCAACGCGCTGCCCGTGGAGATGGCGATGACCGCACGCGCGCGTGGCGTGCGGGTCATCGGCGTGACCTCGGTCGCCTACGCCACCGAGACCACCCCCCGGCACTCCTCCGGCACCTACCTCAAGGACCACTGCGACGTCGTCCTCGACTCCAAGATCGCCATCGGCGACGCGGAGCTCACCCTCGACACGGTCCCGGCCCCCTTCGCCCCCGCGTCCACGGTCGTCACCTCGGCCCTCCTCCAGGCCGTCGTGGCCACGGCGGCGGCCGACCTCGCCGGGCGCGGCATCGAGCCGCCCATGCTGCGGTCGGGGAACGTGGACGGGGGCCTGGAGTGGAACGCGCGCGTGTTCGAGGAATACGGGGACCGGATCTACTACCGGCACTGAGGCACGGGACGGGGGCGGGCCGGGGCGGGTCCGGGTGTCGGCCGGACCGCGCGTCCGCGCTCGCCTCACTCCCGTAGCGCCCCCGCCAGATCCAGCGCCGCGGCGATCCGCACCGCCACGTCCTCCGCGTACACCGCGTCGGAACGCTCGAACGGGCTGCGCCCGGCGCCACGCAGGAACGTCACGACGCCCAGCGTGCGCCCCCGGCTGCGCAGGACCGCGCACAAGGCGTGCACCGCGTCCGCCGGCCACTGCCGGTCCAGGGCCCACTGCCGGGCCTTCTCCGCCGGCACCGCCCCCACACTCGCCCGCACCGAGCCCGCCCGCTCCACGCACTGGAACGCCGGATGCCCCTCGGCGTAGCGCACCGGCAGTCCCGCCTGTCCCGTCGACAGACTCGGACCCGGCGCCCCGGAGGGCGTCGTGGCGACCCGGACCAGCCGTACGGGACCGTCCTGCTCGGCCGCCGGGTCACCCGCGACCCGGTCGATCACGGCGTGGTCGGCGAAACCGGCGAGAGCGAAGTCCAGGTGGATCGTCGCCGCCTCGGCCGGGCTCTCGCACTCGGCGGCCGCGCGGGCGGCGCGGTGCAGCTGATTGGTGCGGAAGCGCAGCAGGGCCGCCTCCTGCTCGGCCTGCTTGGCCTGGGTGACGTCGTTGAACAGCCAGCCGACCCCGAGCGGCACCGGCTCCTCCGCGAGCGGCGAGGCCAGCCGTACGAAGCCGCAGCGCCAGCAACGCCGCCGCTCGCCCTCCGGTGTGCGCACGCTCACCCAGATCTCGGCGGGCGCGGGCGGCGCGCCCTCGGCCAGCACATGGGTGAGCGCGCTCTCCAGCTCCTCCACGCCCTGCGCGAGCAGCTCCCCGAGCGGCCTGCCCAGGGCGGCCGTACGGCCGATGCCCAGGACACGCGCGGCGTGCGCGTTGACGACGGCGGGCCTGAGGTCCGCGTCCATGAGGACGACGCCCCAGCTGGCGTCCTCGAACAGCGCCTCGCTCAGCGCGATGGACCGCTCCAGGTCGATCTGCGTGTGCACCTCGCTGAAGGCGCAGTACACCCCGGCCGGCTTGCCGTCGGGTCCGCGCACGGCGGCCGACTGCGTGCGCACCAGGACCCGGCCGCCGTCCTTGGTGACCAGGGCGAACTCGTGCACCTGCCGCCCGGGGGCCCGCATGGCGGACATCAGCCGCCCCTCGACGTCCTGGGCGTCCGCGCTGCGCACCGCCCAGCCCGCGAAGCCCTGCCGCCCCACCGCCTCGGCGGCGGTCCAGCCGAGGATCCGCTCGGCCTCACGGTTCCAGTGGGTGACCACGCCGTCCGCGTCGAAGGCGCACAGCGCCGCGTCCATCCCGTCGAGCAGGGCGGCGAGCAGATCCGCGCCGTCGGGCTGTTCGGGCTCGTCCGGCCCCAGCTCGTCGGTGGTCCCACTACGCCGGGATGCACTCACCTGGACCCCCTGCGGCTGCGTCCGTCCTTACGGCACGTCGGTTCGCTCACTTGCAATCATCTAACTGGAACGTGACGCAGCACACACCGGGTTCCCGCAAGTTGGGGGAATCGTTGTACGCCGCGTCGGCTTCTAGGGCACCGGGTCCAGCCGGAGGTCCACCCACAGGTCGCTCTCGCCGGGCAGCGTATAGCGCTCGACCTCGGTGAACCCCCGCTGTCCCGCGAAGCGCAGACCGTCCTCGTTGACGGCCAGCACACAGGTCTCGATCGCCGTGGCACCGAGCACGCGCGCGTGGGCGAGCCCGTTCTCGTACAGGGCCGTCCCGAAGCCCTGCCGCCGGTGCTCGGGCAGCACGCGCGCGATGACCGTCGCCGCGCCGTCCCGCGGGGGCCGCACGGTCGAACAGCCGACGAGCACCTCGCCGACGTACGCGTTCTCCAGCCGATACCGCGTACCGCGCTCCCGCACCGAGTCGAGGTCCAGCTCCTGGGCCGGGATGATCACGTTGTGGACATGCCGCCACTGCTCCAGCATGGCGTCGCCCACGACGGGCTCGATCCGGAGACCAGGCGCTCGAGAGCCGGACGTTCGAAAATCAGACACGAGATCCACCTCCCCGCCACGCGGACACCTCAATCTCGATCTTCGTACGAGGATCCGCGAACCCGCACGTCATCATCGCCGTCGCCGGGACCGCCGTGCGGGGCCGCGGCTCGCTCTGGCCGTCTTTCCGAAAAAGCGGTTGATGGAGCGCCGGCGGGTTCTTAGGCTGCTGCTACTTCAGAAGGGAGGTGGTTCGGCAGATGTATTCCTACCGGACGGAAGAGGTGGCTGCGGGCTAGCGGCCCGTCACCACATTTCAGTGCGGTGCCGGACCCGTACGCGAAACAAGCGTGCAGCCGGCCCAATCCCAAGCAGTCACCCGACCCGCGAGCTCGCCGGTGCGTCCGGCCGGCTTCCCCGCTGTGAGGCGGAGGGACCCGAGCTCGCGGGTCGTCTGCGTGTGACGGGGGTCCCGGTTAGTGGGCGATGTTCTCGTAGCCCTCGATCTCCTGCGGGCCGCGGGAGCCCGGGCCGACGTAGCGGGCCGAGGGGCGGACCAGGCGGCCGGTGCGCTTCTGCTCCAGGATGTGCGCCGACCAGCCCGCGGTGCGGGCGCAGGTGAACATCGAGGTGAACATGTGCGCCGGGACCTCGGCGAAGTCGAGGACGATCGCGGCCCAGAACTCGACGTTGGTGGCCAGGACGCGGTCCGGGCGGCGGGCGTGGAGTTCCGCGAGGGCCGCCTTCTCCAGGGCCTCGGCGACCTCGAAGCGGGGGGCGCCCAGCTCGCGGGCGGTGCGGCGCAGGACGCGCGCCCGGGGGTCCTCGGCGCGGTAGACGCGGTGGCCGAAGCCCATCAGGCGTTCGCCCTTGTCGAGGGCCTGCTTGACGTACGCCTCGGCGTCGCCGGTGCGTTCGATCTCCTCGATCATGTGCAGGACGCGGGAGGGGGCGCCGCCGTGGAGGGGGCCGGACATGGCTCCCACGGCGCCGGAGAGGGCCGCCGCGACGTCCGCGCCGGTGGAGGCGATGACCCGCGCCGTGAAGGTGGAGGCGTTCATGCCGTGCTCGGCGGCCGAGGTCCAGTACGCGTCGACCGCGGCGACGTGCTTGGGGTCGGGCTCGCCGCGCCAGCGGATCATGAAGCGCTCGACGACGGACTGGGCCTTGTCGATCTCGCTCTGCGGGACCATGGGCCGGCCCTGGCCGCGGGCGGACTGGGCGACGTAGGACAGGGCCATGACGGCGGCTCGGGCGAGGTCGTCGCGGGCCTGGGCCTCGTCGATGTCCAGCAGCGGCTTGAGGCCCCAGACCGGGGCCAGCATGGCGAGCGCGGACTGGACGTCGACGCGGATGTCGCCGGAGTGGACCGGGATCGGGAAGGGCTCGGCGGGCGGCAGGCCGGGGCGGAAGGCGCCGTCGACGAGCAGGCCCCAGACGTTGCCGAACGAGACGTGACCGACGAGGTCCTCGATGTCGACGCCCCGGTACCTCAGGGCGCCGCCCTCCTTGTCCGGTTCGGCGATCTCCGTCTCGAACGCGACGACTCCTTCGAGGCCGGGTACGAAGCCAGGGTCGAGGTCGGACATCAGGCGGCTCCTCGTGATGTGTGCGACAGGTCTTGTCGGGGTGGCATGGGGCGACCGGCGGAGGGCTCGGCTCCGGCTGGTCGGTCGGCCCGGTGATGCCCCGTACGGGGCCCGGTGATGCCCCGTCGGCGGGTGGTCACCCCACCGCTGCGACATCTGCACCATATCCCCGAGTGCCACCTTTGGGGAGTGCTTGCGGCACTGAGTGCCATCCCGGTGGTGTGGGCCCGAGCGGCCCTCCAGCGGATCCCGTACGGCAAGATGACGGCGTGACCGACGCAGACACCGTCTCGGGCGAGCCCGCGTCCTTCCCGGACCCGGCCGCCATGCGCAAGCAGTACCGGGCCGACGGCCTGGCCGAGAGCGAGCTGGCCGCGACGCCGGTGGCGCAGTTCGCGCGCTGGTTCCGGCAGGCGGCGACCGAGGCCCGTCTCTTCGAGCCGAACGCCATGGTGGTCTCGACCGCGGACGCGGAGGGGCGGCCCGCCTCGCGCACCGTGCTGCTCAAGCACTTCGACGAGCAGGGGTTCGTCTTCTACACCAACTACGACTCCCGCAAGGCGCACGACCTCGCCGAGAACCCGTACGTCGCGCTGCTCTTCCCGTGGCACCCGATGGCCCGGCAGGTCATCGTGACGGGTGTCGCGCGCCGGACCGGGCGGGACGAGACCGCCGCGTACTTCCGTACCCGGCCGCACGGTTCGCAGCTGGGGGCGTGGGCCAGCGCGCAGTCCTCGGTGATCGCCACGCGGGCCGAGCTGGAGGCCTCGTACGCCGAGCTGGAGGCCCGCTATCCGGAGGGCGAGCAGGTGCCGGTGCCGCCGCACTGGGGTGGCTTCAGGGTGGCTCCGCGGTCGGTGGAGTTCTGGCAGGGCCGGGAGAACCGGCTGCACGACCGGTTGCGGTACGTGGCGGAGCCGGACGGCAGCTGGCGGGTGGAGCGGCTGAGCCCCTGAGTGCCGGGCGGCCCCTGAACGCGCCGGCCGGGCGGGCTCAGTCCAAGGCGTCGTCCAGGAGCGCGGCCCACTGGGCGACGACGCGTTCCCGGCGCCCGGCGTCGTCGGTCAGGAGGTTGGCGAGGCCGAGGCCGCGGGCCATGTCGAGCAGGCCCTGGACGGTCTCCCGTACGCCCGGGGTGGACTCGTCGGCGCCGAGGAGGTCCACGGCGATGCGGTGGGTCTCGCGGCCGACGCGGGCCTCGAGCTCGGTGACCCGCGGGCGCAGCCGTTCCTCGTTGGAGGCGGCGACCCACAGGTGCAGGGCGGCGCGGAAGAGGGGGCCGGTGTACAGGTCGACCAGGGCCGCCACCACGGTCCGCCGGTCGGCCGTGGTGTCCTCGGGGAAGAGGGCGCGCAGGGCCGTGGAGCGTTCCTCCGCGACGTACTCCACGGCGGCCGTGAACAGGTCCTCGCGGGTGGGGAAGTGGTGCTGGGCGGCGCCCCGGGAGACGCCGGCGCGTTCGGCAACGACCGAGACGGTGGAGCCGGCCCAGCCGTGTTCGGCGAGGCAGGCCACGGCGGCTTCCAGGAGGCGCTGCCGGGTGGCGCGGCTGCGGTCCTGCTTAGGGGTACGTTCCACTCGGTCGCCGACCGTGCTCACAGCGCCCATGGGGGGTCCCGTCGTTCTAGGAAGGCCGTCATGCCCTCGCGTGCCTGCGCGGAGGCGAACAGGCGGGCCGAGAGCGCGGTGAGGTCGGCCGCGTCCCGGTCGAAGGCTTCCAGCACCCTAGCGGTGAGCAGCCGCTTGGTCTCCGCGAGGGCGTCGGGGGCGGCCTTGCGCAGGCCTTCCAGGATGGGGGCGAGGATGTCGTCCACGTCGTCGCCGGTGGCGGTGAGCAGGCCGGTGCGGGCGGCCTCGGCGGCGTCGAAGCGTTCGCCGGTGAGGTAGTGGCGGGCGAGGGCGCGGGGGTCGGCGCGGGGCAGCAGGGTCAGGGAGATCAGCGCGGGGGCGACCCCGATGCGGACCTCGGTGAAGGCGAAGGTCGCCCCGGTGGACGCCGCCGCGATGTCGCAGGCGGCGAGCAGGCCGAGGCCGCCCGCGCGGACGTGGCCGGTGACACGGGCCACGACCGGCTTGGGCAGCTCGACGATCTGCCGCAGGAGCCGCACCAGGGCCTCCGGGTCCGGTGGGTCCTGGAGGTCGGCGCCGGCGCTGAAGGTGTTGCCGGTGTGGGTGAGGACGACGGCGCGTACGTCGCCGTCCTTGCCGGTGTCGGTCAGCGCGGCGGCGAGTTCGCCGACCAGGGCCGCCGACAGGGCGTTGCGGCGGTGCGGGGAGTCGAGGGTGAGGGTCTCGACGCCGCGCGCGCGGGTGCGGCCGATCAGGGTCATGTGCGCTCCCTGAGCTGTCGGCGCAGGATCTTCCCGGAGGCGGCGCGCGGCACGCCGTCGATGAAGGTGACGCGGCGGACGCGTTTGTAGGGGGCGACGCGTTCGGCGACGTAGGTCATGACCTCGTTCTCGGAGAGGTCGGTGGCGGTGGGCTGTCGGACCACGTGCGCGTGCGGGATCTCGTTGCCGTCGTCGTCGTGGGCGCCGATGACGGCGGCGTCGGCGATGCCCGGGTGGGTCAGCAGGAGTGCCTCCAGTTCGGCCGGGGCGACCTGGAAGCCCTTGTACTTGATGAGTTCCTTGACGCGGTCGACGACGAACAGCCAGCCGTCCTCGTCGACGTGGCCGACGTCCCCGGTGTGCAGCCAGCCGTCGGTGTCGATCATCGCGGCGGTGGCGTCGGGGCGGCCGAGGTAGCCCTTCATGACCTGGGGGCCGCGGATGAGGATCTCGCCGTCCTCGCCGATGCCGACGTCGGTGCCGGGGTCGTCGAGGGAGACGATGCGCATCTCGGTGCCGGCGACGAGGCGGCCGACGGTGCCGGGGGGTGCCTCGCGCATGGCGGCCAGGGGGACGACGTGGGTGCCGGGCGAGAGTTCCGTCATGCCGTACGCCTGGCCGACGGGCGGCAGGTTCAGGCGCCGTGAGCAGGCGTCGGCGAGCGCCGCGTCCAGGGGGGCGGCGGCGCTGATGACGTACTGGAGTGTCGTGAGGTCGTAGTCGGCGACGAGGGGGTGCTTGGCGAGGGCGAGGACGATCGGCGGGGCGACGTACAGGCCGGTGATGCGGTGGTTCTGGATGGCGGCGAGGAAGGTCTGAAGGTCGAAGCGGGGCAGGACGACGACCGTGGCGCCCCGGCGCAGGGGGGCGTTCATGAGGGCGGTCAGGCCGTAGATGTGGAAGAACGGCAGGACGGCGAGGATGCGGTCGCCGGGGCCGCCGGAGACGGCCGGTTCCAGCTGGGCGAGGTTGGTGGCCATCTGGCGGTGGGTGAGCATGACGCCCTTGGGGACGCCGGTCGTGCCGGAGGAGTAGGGCAGGGCCGCCACATCCTCGGCCGGGTCGATGTCGACCACCGGTTCGGGGGCCGTGGAGCCGAGCATGTCGAGGAGCGAGCGGTGGCCGGGGGCGGTGTCGCAGACGAGGATCTCCCGGACGCAGCCCGCGAGTTCGGCCGCCCGGCGGGCCGTGTCCAGCAGGGGGGAGACGGTGACGATCCAGCGGGCCGCCGAGTCCTTCAGCTGCTTGGCGAACTCCTCAGTCGTGGCCAGGGGGTGCACGGTGGTGACGGAGGCGCCCGCGCGTGTGGCGGCGTAGAACGCCGTGGGGAAGGCGATGGTGTTGGGGCTGTGCAGGGCGAGCACGTCCCCCTTGGTCACGCCCGCCTCGGCGAGTCCGGCGGCCACCCGCCGGTGGAACGTGTCCAGTTGGCCGTAGGTGAGGGTGGTGCCGTCCGTGCCGTCGATCAGTGCGGGTATCTCGCCGAACTCGGCGGCCCGGCCCAGTACGGCGTCGTGGATGGGGAGTTCGACGGGTGGGACGTCTGCGTACGCGCTGCGGAACACGGTTCCTCCAAGGCGGTCGACGACCTAGTACGACTTGGGCAGACCCAGGGTCTGGTGGGAGATGTAGTTGAGGATCATCTCCCTGCTCACCGGGGCGATTCGGGCCACGCGCGCGGCGGTGATCAGCGAGGCGAGCCCGAACTCGCGGGTGAGGCCGTTGCCGCCGAGGGTGTGCACGGCCTGGTCGACGGCCTTCACGCACGCCTCCCCGGCCGCGTACTTCGCCATGTTGGCGGCCTCGCCCGCGCCCGCGTCGTCGCCGGCGTCGTACAGGTGGGCCGCCTTCTGCATCATCAGTCGGGCCAGTTCGAGGTCGATGTGGGCCTGCGCCAGGGGGTGGGCGATGGCCTGGTGGGCGCCGATGGGGGCGTTCCAGACCGTGCGGTCGCGCGCGTACTCGATGGCCTTCGCGAGGGCGTACCGGCCCATGCCGATCGCGAAGGCGGCTGTCATGATCCGTTCGGGGTTGAGGCCGGCGAAGAGCTGGAGCAGTCCGGCGTCCTCGTCGCCGACGAGCGCGTCGGCGGGGAGGCGTACGTCGTCGAGGGTGAGCTCGAACTGCTTCTCCGCGGCGTTCAGTTCCATGTCGATCTGGCGGCGGGTGAAGCCGGGCGCGTCCCGCGGGACGATGAAGAGGCAGGGCTTGAGGCGGCCGGTGCGGGAGTCCTCGGTGCGGCCGACGACGAGGGTGGCGTCGGCTATGTCCACGCCGCTGATGAAGACCTTGCGGCCGGTGAGGAGCCAGTCCCCGGTGTCGGGGTCGCGGCGGGCCGTGGTGGTGATGCGGTGGGAGTTGGAGCCGGCGTCGGGTTCGGTGATGCCGAAGGCCATGGTGCGGGTGCCGTCGGCGAGGGCGGGGAGCCACTGCTGCTTCTGGGCGTCCGTGCCGAAGCGGGCGATGACCGTGCCGCAGATGGCCGGGGAGACGACCATCATGAGCAGGGGGCAGCCGGCGGCTCCCAACTCCTCCAGCACGAGGGAGAGTTCGGATATGCCGCCGCCTCCGCCACCGTATGCCTCCGGCAGGTTGACGCCGAGGTAGCCGAGCTTGGCCGCCTCGGACCAGAGTTGTTCCCGGTCGTAGGTGCGGCCGTGGCGTCTGCCCAGGGCGGCAACCGCTTCCCGGAGGGCTTTGTGCTCGTCGGTCTCGATCGTGGGCATGGGGCTCCTTCAGGTCGATCGGACTACCGCCAGCAGAGAGCCGACCGTCACCTGCTGGCCGACGACTGCGTTCAGTTCGCTGAGCGTTCCGGTGTGGGGGGCCGTGATCCTGTGTTCCATCTTCATCGCCTCCAGCCACAGGAGGGGCTGGCCGGCCTCCACGGCGGTCCCCTCCGCCAGCCCGTCGGCGACCCTGACGACCGTTCCCGGCATGGGGGCCAGGAGGGAACCCGGGGCGAGCTGGGCCGTCGGGTCCGGGAAGCGGGGCAGGGCCCGCAGCGCCGTGGCCCCGACGTACAGCCGGTCGTCGTACCTCGCCACCTCGAACGTCCGGCGCACTCCCTCCACTTCGAGGACGACCCGGCTCGCGTCCGCGTGCAGAACCCGCACCCCGTCCGCCTCCAGGCCGTCCCTGGTGTGCCGGTAGCGGACCTCGTGCTCCTCCCCCGCCATCGCGTACCGCTTCGCCTGCGGGGCCGAGTGCAGGTTGCGCCAGCCGCCGAAGCGGGACCGGCCGGCCGCGTCCGTGAGGGCCGCCGCCAGGGGGGCGTAAGGGTCCCCGGTTCCGCCGACGAGTTCCGTGAGGTGGCGGTCGTAGAAGCCGGTGTCCATGCGGGCCGACGTGAACTCCTTGTGGCGCAGGGAGTTCACCAGCAGGTCCCTGTTCGTGGTGGGGCCGTGGATCGTGGCCCTTTCCAGGGCGCCCGCGAGTTTGCGGACCGCTTCGGCGCGCGTGGGGGCGTGCGCGACGACCTTGGCGAGCATCGGGTCGTAGTGGACGCCGATCGCGTCGCCGTCCGCGTAGCCCGTGTCCAGGCGGACGTTCTCCGGGACGCTCAGGCGGTGCAGGGTGCCCGTCTGGGGGGTCCAGTCGGTCGCCGGGTCCTCGGCGTAGAGGCGGGCCTCGATCGCGTGGCCGCGCGCGGGGGGCGGTTCGGGTGCGAGGGCGTGGCCCTCGGCGACACGGATCTGCTCGGCCACCAGGTCGACGCCGAACACCGCCTCCGTGACCGGGTGCTCGACCTGGAGGCGGGTGTTCATCTCCAGGAAGTGTGCGGTGTTCCCGGCGACGAGGAACTCGACGGTGCCCGCGCCGACATAGGCGACAGCGCGCGCGGCGCGTACGGCCAGCGCGTGCAGTTCCGTCACGAGTCCCTCGGGGAGCCCGGGTGCCGGCGCCTCCTCGATCACCTTCTGGTGGCGGCGCTGGAGGGAGCAGTCGCGGGTGCCCAGCGCCCACACCGTGCCGTGCGCGTCGGCGAGCACCTGCACCTCGACATGGCGCCCGTCCTCCACGTACGGCTCGACGAACACCTCGCCGTCCCCGAAGGCGCTCGCGGCCTCGGCGCGGGCGCTGTCCAGGGCGGCCGTCAGGTCCTCCATGCGGCGCACGATCCGCATGCCGCGGCCGCCGCCGCCCGCGGCCGCCTTCACCAGCACCGGCAGGTCGGCCGGGCTCACGTCCCCGAGGGGCGCCAGCCCCATCAGTTGCTTGGCGCGTGTCTTGGACGCCATGGCCTCGATCGCGGACGGCGGCGGGCCGATCCAGACCAGGCCCGCGTCCAGGACGGCCCGGGCGAGGCCGGCGTTCTCGGAGAGGAAGCCGTACCCGGGGTGCACGGCGTCGGCGCCGGAGGCGAGCGCCGCCTCCACGATCAGGTCGGCGCGCAGGTAGGTGTCGGCGGGCGCGGCGCCCGGGAGTCGTACCGCCGCGTCCGCGACGCGGGTGTGGAGGGCGTGCGCGTCCGGGTCCGAGTGCACCGCGACCGTCCGGATGCCCAGCTCATGGCAGGTGCGGAAGATCCGGCAGGCGATCTCGCCCCGGTTGGCGACGAGCACAGAAGTGATCACTGAAGGGTTCCCTCTCACATCCGGAAGACGCCGAAGCCGCCGCGTGCGCCCTCGTAGGGGGCGGTGTGGATCGCGGACAGGCACAGTCCCAGTACCGTCCGGGTGTCGCGGGGGTCGATGACGCCGTCGTCGTAGAGCCGCCCGGACAGGAACATCGGCAGCGACTCGGACTCGATCTGCTGCTCGACCAGGGCGCGCAGGGCGGCGTCGCCCTCGTCGTCGTAGGGCTGTCCCTTGGCCGCCGCCGACTGGCGGGCCACGATCGAGAGCACGCCCGCGAGCTGCTGGGGGCCCATCACGGCCGACTTGGCGCTGGGCCAGGCGAAGAGGAAGCGGGGGTCGTAGGCCCGCCCGCACATGCCGTAGTGGCCCGCCCCGTAGGAGGCGCCCATCAGCACGGACAGGTGCGGGACGCGGGAGTTGGAGACCGCGTTGATCATCATGGCGCCGTGCTTGATGATGCCGCCCTGCTCGTACTCCCTGCCGACCATGTAGCCGGTGGTGTTGTGCAGGAAGAGCAGGGGGATGTCGCGCTGGTTGGCGAGCTGGATGAACTGGGCCGCCTTCTGGGACTCCTCGGAGAACAGGACCCCCTGGGCGTTGGCCAACACCCCGACCGGATAGCCGTGGAGCGCCGCCCACCCCGTCACCAGGCTCGTCCCGTACAGCGGCTTGAACTCGTCGAAGTCGGAGGCGTCGACGATCCGGGCGATGACCTCGCGGGGGTCGAAGGGTGTCTTCAGATCGCCGGGGACGATTCCCAGCAGCTCTTCCGCGTCGTATGCGGGCGGTTCGGCCGGGCCCGGATCGCCGTACGCCTTGCGGTGGTTGAGGCGGGCGACCACCCGCCGGGCCTGGCGCAGCGCGTCCCGCTCGTCCACGGCGAAGTAGTCGGCGAGCCCGGACACGCGCGCGTGCATCTCGGCGCCGCCGAGGGACTCGTCGTCGCTCTCCTCGCCGGTGGCCATCTTCACCAGCGGCGGCCCGCCGAGGAAGACCTTCGCGCGCTCCTTGACCATGATCACGTGGTCGGACAGGCCGGGGACGTACGCGCCGCCGGCGGTGGAGTTGCCGAAGACGACGGCGACGGTGGGGATCCCGGCGGCGGAGAGCCGGGTGAGGTCGCGGAAGATGGCCCCGCCGGGGATGAAGATCTCCTTCTGGGAGGGCAGGTCGGCGCCTCCCGACTCCACCAGGCTGATGCAGGGCAGCCGGTTGGCGAGCGCGATGTCGTTGGCGCGCAGGGCCTTCTTCAGCGACCAGGGGTTGCTGGCGCCGCCGCGCACGGTGGGGTCGTTGGCGGTGATCAGGCACTCCACGCCCTCGATGACGCCGATGCCGGTGACGAGCGAGGCGCCGACGGTGTAGTCGCTGCCCCAGGCGGCGAGCGGGGACAGTTCCAGGAAGGGGGTGTCGGGGTCGAGGAGCAGCTCGACGCGTTCGCGGGCGAGCAGCTTGCCGCGCCCCCGGTGCCGCTGGAGGTATTTCTCGCCGCCGCCCGCGAGGGCCTTGGCGTGCTCGGCGTCCAGCTCGGCGAGCTTGGCGAGCATGGCCTCGCGGTGGGCGCGGTGGTCGGGGCCGGTGGTGTCCAGCGTCGACGGCAGGACGGTCACAGCAGGGCCTCCGGTATGTCGAGGTGGCGGGAGCGCAGCCATTCGCCGAGCGCCTTGGCCTGCGGGTCGAAACGGTGCTGGGCTGCGACACCGGCGCCGAGGAGGCCCTCGACCACGAAGTTGAGGGCCCGCAGGTGCGGCAGGAGGTGCCGGGTGACCTTCAACTCGGCGGTCTCCGGGAGCAGTTCGCAAAAGCGGTCGACGGTGAGGGTGTGCGCGAGCCACCGCCAGGCCTCGTCGGTGCGGGCCCACACGCCGACGTTGGCGTTCCCGCCCTTGTCGCCGCTGCGGGCGCCGACGACGAGCCCGAGCGGGGCCCGGCGGGTGGGCCCCGGCGCGAGCGGCGCGGGCAGGGGCGGCTCGGGCACGTCGTCGAGGACGAGGGTGTCCTGGGCCGGTGGCACGGGCAGCCGCCGCCCGTCGTGGAGGACGGCCACCTGGGTCACGGCGTCCTGGGGGACGTACGCCTCCTCGAAGACCCCGTAGGGCGCGCCCTTCCCGGGGGGCGCGAGGACGTGGAAGCCGGGGTAGCTCGCGAGCGCCAGCTCGATGGCCGCCCCGCTCAGCGCCCGCCCCACGGCCTCTGGGGCGGGGTCCCGTACGACGAGCCGCAGCAGCGCGCTCGCGGTCTCCTCGGTGTCGGCGTCGGGCCGGTCGGTGCGCACGAGGTCCCAGCGGACGTCGGCGACCTTGCCGAGGTGGGGGTCCATCTGCGCCCGCACCAGGGCCGCCTTGGCCTCGATGTCGAGCCCGGTCAGGACGAAGACGACCTCGTTGCGGAACCCGCCGAGCCGGTTGCGGCCGACCTTTAGGGTCGGGGGCGGGGCCTCGCCCCGGACGCCCTCGATCCGGACGCGGTCGGGGCCGTCCTGGGTGAGGCGGACGGTGTCGAGGCGGGCGGTGACATCGGGCCCGGCGTAGCGGGCGCCGCCGGTCTCGTACAGCAGCTGCGCGGTCACCGTGCCGACGTCGACGAAGCCGCCGGTGCCGGGGTGCTTGGTGATGACCGCCGTGCCGTCCTCGTGGATCTCGGCGAGGGGGAAGCCGGGTCTGCGGACGTCCCCTTCCCGGAAGAAGGCGTAGTTCCCGCCGGTCGCCTGTGTGCCGCACTCCAGCACGTGCCCGGCGACGACGGCCCCGGCCAGCCGGTCGTGCTCCCCGGGCCCCCAGCCGAAGTGGGCGGCGGCGGGCCCGGTGACCAGGGCCGCGTCGGTCACGCGTCCGGTGACCACGATGTCGGCGCCCTGGCGCAGACAGGCGGCGATGCCGAAGCCGCCGAGGTAGGCGTGGGCGGCGAGGGCGCCGGGGTGGTCCGCGGTCAGGTCGTCGCCCTCGACGTGGGCGACCCGGACGGGGATGCCGAGACGGTCGGCCACCTCCCGCACCCGGCCCGCGAGTCCGGCGGGGTTGAGGCCCCCGGCGTTGGCGACGATCCGTACGCCCCGCTCGTGCGCGAGGCCCACGCACTCCTCCAGCTGCCGCAGGAAGGTGCGGGCGTATCCGGCGCCGAGGTCCTTCATGCGGTCGCGGCCGAGGATGAGCATGGTCAGTTCGGCGAGGTAGTCGCCGGTGAGGACGTCGAGCTCGCCGCCGGTGAGCATCTCGTGCAGGGCGTCGAACCGGTCGCCGTAGAAGCCGGAGGCGTTGCCGACCCGCAGGACCGTCACGCCGGGCCCTCCTTCGGTTTCCGCCCGTCCCCCGGCGGTCCCGCGAAGGCCTGGGCGATGTCCAGCCAGCGGTCGGCGCCCGGGCCGTCGGCGCGCAGGGCGAGGTCGGCGCGGTGGGCGCGCTGGGTGACCAGGAGGCAGAAGTCGAGGGCGGTGCCGGTGACCCGCTCCCCGGCGTCCTCGGGACCGTAGGACCACAACTCGCCGGACGGGGCGCGCAGTTCGATCCGGAACTCGCCGGGCGGCGGGGTCAGCCCGTGCACCCCGAAGGCGAAGTCGCGGGTGCGGACACCGAGGCGGACGATGTGCCGGAGCCGGTCGGTGGGGGCGCGGGACACGCCCAGTGCCTCGGCGGCGTCCTGGCCGTGGGCCCAGGTCTCCATGAGCCGGGCCGTGGCCATGGAGGCGGTGGCCATGGGCGGGCCGTACCAGGGGAAGCGGGCGCCGGGCCGCGCCTCGCGCAGCGCCCGGTCGAGCGCGGCACGGCCCTCCCGCCACCGCGCCAGCAGCTCGCCGGGCGGCAGCCCGGCCCCCTCCTCCGCGCCGTCGTCGACGAAGGACCCCGGGGTGGCGAGGGCCTTGTCGACCAGCGCCCGGAACGCGTCCTCGTCGGTCACGGCCAGCAGGGCGGAGTGGTCCGTCCAGGCGAGGTGGGCGATCTGGTGGGCGATGCTCCACCGGGGTGCGGGGGTCGCCAGGCGCCAGCGCTCGGGGCTCAGCCCGGCGACCAGCCGGTCGAGCTCCTCGCTCTCGGCCCGCAGATCGTCGAGCACGGGTGTCGGGTCTGCCATGGGGCGAGAATGGCAGCCGACCAAAAAACAAGCAAGCATGCTTGCATTGATTTCTTCCCGAGGTGGGCTCAGTCGGCGTCGCTCAGCACACCCGGACCAGGCCCGCCGTCCGGCGCGCGGGCGGGCGGGACGGCCGGGGCCGGCGCGGCAGGGGGTTCAGCGAGACGGTCGAGGAGATGCCTGCGCAGCGGGCGGAGCCAGGGCGCGCGGCGGTAGTTGTTGTGCCGCTCCAACGGCCAGAAGACGGGCTGGGCCGGTGTCCGGCGGGGGCTCGCGGCCGCCGGGTCGGCTGTCGGGTTCACCCCGTCCTTCCACGCCACGTCCTCGAACCGGCCGCTCGTGGCCAGGTCCCCCATGACGGGTCCCGCCAGCACGTCGGTGGTGCGGTGGACGTTGGTCCAGGCGCGCAGGGTCGCCAGGGAGCGGATCGAGGCGTCGGGCGCGTAGCCCGGGTAGTGCCGCTGGAACACCACCCCGACCGGGCTGCCCGTGGTGAGCAGGGCGATGCGCGGGCGCAGGTCGGGCCGGACCTGCCACAGCGCCGCGACGGCGATGACGGACCCCATCGAGTGCGCCTGGATCAGCATGCGCCGCTCGTTCCCGTCCAGCAGGTGCTCGATGCGGTGCACCAGTTCGGGGACGGTCCGCACCGCCCAGGCCGCCGGGGTGAACGGATGTGCCGCGCGCGGCCAGAACGCGCCGAACGCCCAGGCCAGCCCGGCGTTCCGGCGCATCTCGGGCCGCAGCACGATGGCCCGTACGGCGAAGGCGGCCACCGCGACGAGGCCGACCAGGATGACGGCCCCGAGGGTCGTCAGCTGCTTCAGCCCGTCGGCCGTCACGTCCCGTACCCCCGCCAGCCAGGAGCCGTCGCCGACCCAGTAGGCCCCGTACATGGCGCAGGTGAGGAGGACGACCAGCACCGCGAGGGTGGCCAGACCGCGGTCGTACCAGATCAGGGCGCGGGTCTTGGTGTACTCCGCGAGGCGCAGCAGCGCCTCCTGGCTCTGGTTGTCCGCGGTGTCGTCGGCATCCGCGCCGGGATCGGGCGCGGGCGGAGGGTCCTGCGGCCGCCACGGCCGGCGTACGGCGACGAAGGCGGCGGCGACCGCGCCCACCGCCGCGGCGATCAGCACCACCAGCGGGAAGGCCGCCGCGACCACCTGGACGGCCCTCGGGATGCGGGCCGCGTACGCGTCGCCGTCGGGGGTGAGCCAGCCCTGGGCCCACAGGGAGAACGCGGCCGTGTACAGCCAGCCGGTGAAGCAGGCCAGCACGCCCACCACCGGCCCCAGCAGTCCGAACAGGGTGGTCCTCGCCGCCGTGCCGGACTCCCCCGCGAGCATGGCGAGACAGGCGGCGACCATGAGCGCGAGCCCGACGCCCTGGGCGATGACCACGTAGTTGGCCTCGGCTCCCATGCCGGGCAACATGACGGAGCGCTCACGGGCGGCGGCCCAGTCCCGGCCGGGCACCGCGCAGCACACCATGGCGGCGACCGTCACCAGCAGGCAGGCGCTGACGGCGGCCCGCGCGTGCCGCAGGGGCCACAGGCGCCGGCGCCGGGGCCGGCCCGCGGTCTCCTCGCGCTGGACGTAGCCGGCCCGGAAGTACGGGCCGTCGATCACCACGAGGGCGGCCATGACCAGGGTCAGCACGAACACGGTCAGGGCGAGGGCGGCGTCGCCCTCGCGCAGGTCGTACTGGAGCGGCGGGACGATCAGGAGCATGGCCACGGTGAGCAGCCCCGCACACAGGTGCCGGGTGGCCAGGCCCCGCGCGCGGGTGTTGTGCTCCCAGAAGCCGCGGACCTCCAGGGGCCGGCGGGTGTGTCCGTCGGAGCGCCGCCGGTCCCGCTCCTCGTCCCGCTCGTAGCTCTCGCGGGAGGCGGTCCTGAGGACCGGGCGGTACTCGCGTTTGGCGTCCCGGGCACTGAACGCCATCAGGGTCCCGACGATCAGGGGCGCGAGGGCGGCCAGCGCCAGACCCGTGCCGGTGTCCGGCCTGCGGGCCGCGGCCACCGCGAAGTTGTCCGGGACGCAGTCGGCGACGGCGGCTCCGCACTGCCAGACGACCTGGTCCATGGCCGTCTGTCCGAAGACGCCGACGAGCATCACGGTCAGGGAGAGTCCGAGCAGCCGCGCCCCGAAGCTGTACAGCGAGCCCTGCCAGGAGCGGTCGGGTAACCGTGGCTGCATCCACGTCACCAGGTTGATCACGAGGAACGGCAGCAGGAAGAGCCAGACCGCCCGGCCGGCACCTCCGATCAGCAGCCGGGGCCAGTCGTACACCTCCCGCAGCACCGGCGGCCCGTCCGGGTCCGGCT
Organism: Streptomyces sp. NPDC034103; assembly: GCF_055575395.1. Taxonomy (NCBI): domain Bacteria; kingdom Bacillati; phylum Actinomycetota; class Actinomycetes; order Kitasatosporales; family Streptomycetaceae; genus Streptomyces; species Streptomyces sp. NPDC034103. The sequence continues at coordinate 371,241 of NZ_JBVISS010000007.1, forward strand.
CGGCGGCCCGGTACCAGCCCGCGCTGTCGTCGCCGCTCACCAGCCGTACGTCGGACGGCCGCAGCGCCTCCTCGCGGTCCACCACGCCGGTCCCGGGGATGACCAGTTCCACCAGTTCGGTCGGCGAGGGCCGGGGAGGCGCGCCGGTCTGCCCGTGCGGTACTCCGTTGTCCATGAGAGCTCAGGGTGAGGCCGGTCAGGACCGCTGACAATGCGCATAACGTACGAGAAGCCGGCCGCCCGGGGGCGTGGTGGCCGCTCAACTCCCCTTCGGTTCCCCGAGGTTCGCCTTCCGCCGTCCCACCTGGGTGCGCACCGCCCCCATGCTCGCGGCGATGACCAGGGCGATCGCGGCGGACTCGGTGGTGGTGAGTGCCTGGTCCAGGACGAGGAAGCCCGCGGTGGCGGCGACGGCGGGTTCGAGGCTCATCAGGATGGCGAAGGTGGAGGCGGGCAGGCGGCGCAGGGCGAGGAGTTCGAGGGTGTAGGGCAGGACGGAGGAGAGGATCGCCACCGCCGAGCCCAGGACGATCGTCGTGGGTTCGAGGAGCCTCGTCCCCGACTCGGCGATCCCCAGCGGCAGGAACATCAGCGCCGCGACCCCCATCGCCAGGGCCAGTCCGTCGGCCTGCGGGAAGCGGCGCCCGGTGCGCGCGCTGAAGACGATGTACGCCGCCCACATCGCCCCCGCGGCCAGGGCGAACGCCACACCCGCCCGGTCCAGGCTCCCGAAGCCCCCGCCGCCGAGCAGGAACACGCCCGCGAGCGCCAGTCCGGCCCACACGAGGTTGATCGCCCGGCGGGAGGCCAGGACGGAGAGCGCGAGGGGGCCGAGGACCTCCAGGGTGACCGCCGGGCCCAGCGGGATCCGGGCGACCGACTGGTAGAACAGGCCGTTCATCGCGGCCATGGTGAGGCCGAAGACCACCACCGTGCCCCAGTCCGCCCGCGAGTGGCCGCGCAGCCTGGGGCGGCAGATCACCAGCAGCACCAGCGCCGCCGCGACCAGCCGCAGGGTCACCACCCCCATCGCCCCGGCCCGCGGCATCAGGCTGACCGCCAGCGCCCCGCCGAACTGCACCGAGATCCCGCCGGCCAGCACCAGCCCGACGGGACCGAGCGAACCGCGGCGGCGGGGGGCGCCGGCCGGGGCCGGGACGACCGGCGTGGCGGTGGACGGGACGGCTGCGCTGGGCGTGGTCACGGGGCCTTCCAGGGGGACTCGGCACACGGTTATGTTCATCGGGGTGCACTACCAGGTCCAGAGTAATGGACTACGCCAGGTGCGTGAACCCCTTATACGACTGTCACCGACCTCCCGGCCCCGCTCCAGGGTCTTTCGTCCCCCGGTCCTCCCCCAACCCCTCCCCCAGCCCCTCCGCCAGGACCTCCGCCAGATGCCGCCCCCGCGTGCCCGCCAGCTGCTCCAGCTGCGTCCGGCACGAGAAGCCGTCGGCGAGGATCACCGTGTCGGGGTCCGCCGCCCGTACCGCGGGCAGGAGGCGGTCCTCGGCGCAGGCGCGGGACACCTCGAAGTGGCCCTTCTCGAAGCCGAAGTTGCCCGCGAGTCCGCAGCAGCCGGACGCCAGCTCGCCGGTGAGGCCCGCCGCCTCGCGCAGCCGGCGCTCGGCGGCCTCGCCGAGGACCGCGTGCTGGTGGCAGTGGGTCTGGCCGGTGACCGGACGGTTCAGTCGAGGCGGGGTCCACTCCGGCGCCAGGCGTTCCAGCGCCTGCGCGAAGGTCACGACCCGCGCGGCCAGACGTCCCGCCCGCTCGTCGTCGTGGAGCAGCTCCGGCAGGTCCGTGCGCAGGGCCGCCGCGCAGCTCGGTTCCAGGACGAGCACGAGGAGGTCCGTCTCCAGGACCGGTGCCATCAGGTCGAGGGTGCGGCGCATGACCGTACGGGCGCGGTCCAGCTGGCCCGTGGAGACGTAGGTCAGGCCGCAGCAGACCCGGCCCCGGCGGGCGGCCAGGGGCCGGAAGCCGCTCCGGGACGGGACCAGGGTCGGGGGCAGGACCGTCGAGATGCCCGCCGCCCTGAGGACCCGTACCGCCGCCCGGCCCACCGACGGCGACAGATGCTCGGTGAAGGTGTCCGGCCACAGGACCACCCGCCCGCGTGGTCCGTCGCCGCGCCCGGCCTCGCGGCGGGCCCACCACCGGGTGAACGTGCGCGTCGCCACCCGGGGAAGCGCGCGCTCGGGGGCGATCCCGCCGAGCCGCTTGCCCAGCGCCGCGACGGGCCCGGCCGCGGCGAGGGCGTTGAACAGGCGCGCCGTGCGCGTACGGGCCACCGCCCGCAGCCACATCGGCAGCCGGCCCATCGAGTGGTGCGCGGCGGGGCGGCGCCGCCCCGCGTAGTGGTGGTGCAGGAACTCCGCCTTGTAGGTGGCCATGTCGACCCCGACCGGGCAGTCGGAACGGCAGCCCTTGCAGGACAGGCACAGATCCAGCGCGTCCCGTACCTCCGGCGACCGCCAGCCCCCGGTGACCAGTTCGCCCGCGAGCATCTCGTGCAGCAGCCGGGCGCGCCCGCGCGTGGAGTGCTCCTCCTCGCCGGTCGCGCGGAAGGACGGGCACATCACCGAGCCCGCCGCCGACGTCGTACGGCACTTCGCGACGCCCACGCAGCGGCGTACGGCCGCGGAGAAGTCGCCGCCGTCGGACGGGTAGCCGAAGGCCACGTCGACCGGGCGGCGCGGGAGCACCGAGAAGCGGAGGTTCGCGTCCAGGGGGGCGGGGCGGACCAGCATCCCGGGGTTCAGCAGGTCGTCCGGGTCCCACACCGCCTTCGCCCGCTCGAACAGGCCCACCAGCTCCGGGCCGTACATCCGCGGCAGCAGCTCCGCCCGTGCCTGCCCGTCCCCGTGCTCCCCGGACAGCGAACCGCCGTGCGCCACCACCAGGTCGGCCAGCTCCTCGGAGAAGCGCCGGAAGCGGGCCACCCCCGCCTCCGTCAGCAGGTCGAAGTCGATGCGGACGTGGATGCAGCCGTCCCCGAAGTGCCCGTACGGCGTCCCGCGCAGCCCGTGCTCGGCGAGCAGCCCCCGGAAGTCGCGCAGATAGGCGCCCAGCCGGGCCGGCGGCACCGCGCAGTCCTCCCAGCCGGGCCACGCCTCGCTGCCGTCCGGCATCCGGGTGGCCGTCCCGCTGGCGTCCTCGCGGATCCGCCACAGGGCGCGCTGTCCGGCCGGGTCGGTCACCACCACCGCGTCCAGGACGTCGGCGGCCCGCACGACGGCCCGCGCACGCGCGCGTGCCTCGGCCTGCGTGTCACCGCCCGTCTCCACGAACAGCCACGCCCCGCCCCGGGGCAGCGCGACCGCCGAGGGCACCAGGTCGGCCGCCATGCCCTCCACCGTCAGGGGGCGGTGCGGCAGCAGCCCGGCGGCGGCCTCGGCGGCCGCGCCCTCGTCCGGGTATCCCAGGACCGCGAGGGCACGCGCGCGGGGCGACTCGACGAGTCGTACGACGGCTTCGGTGAGGATCCCCCAGGTGCCCTCGCTGCCGCAGAACGACCGGGCGACGTCCGCGCCCCGCTCCGGCAGCAGCGCGTCCAGCGCGTACCCCGAGATCCGGCGCGGCAGCTCCGGGAACCCGGTCCGCAGCCGTGCCAGGTCCCCCGCCACCAGCTCCCGCAGCCCCTCGGGCGCCCCCGCCCAGTCCTGCCCCGGTCGCAGCCGCTCGCCGCGCGCGGTCACCACCTCCAGCTCCCGCACGTTGTCCGCGGTCGTCCCCCACGCCACCGAGTGCGAGCCGCACGAGTTGTTCCCGATCATCCCGCCGAGCGTGCACCGGCTGTGCGTGGAGGGGTCCGGCCCGAACCGCAGCCCGTGCGGGGCGGCGGCCTCCTGGAGCCGGTCGAGGACAAGACCGGGCTGGACGACGGCGGTACGGGAGGCGGGGTCCAGGCGGAGCAGCCGGTTCATGTGCCGGGTGAGGTCCAGCACGACTCCGGTGCCGGTGGCCTGGCCGGCGATGGAGGTGCCGCCGCCGCGCGCGACCACGGGCACCCCGTGCGTGCGGCAGACCTCCAGCGCGGCGGCCACGTCGTCGGCGTCCCGGGGAGCGACGACGCCGAGCGGGACCCGCCGGTAGTTGGAGGCGTCCATGGTGTGCAGCGCGCGGGAGGTGACGTCGAACGCCACCTCGCCCCGGACCGCCCGGCGCAGACCGGCCTCGAGATCCGTCATGGGTCCAGCATTCCAAATCCCACGTCTCAGCCGACGGACTACGTTTCGCCCCTGTTTCCCCCACCGGCTAACCTCACCCCGTGGCTGAGATCCAGATTCCCGCTGACATCAAGCCCGCCGACGGACGTTTCGGCGCTGGCCCCTCCAAGGTGCGGACGGAAGCGCTGGACGCGCTGGCCGCGACCGGTACCTCTCTCCTCGGCACCTCCCACCGCCAGGCCCCCGTGAAGAACCTGGTCGGGCAGGTGCGCGAGGGCATCGGTGAGCTGTTCTCCCTGCCCGAGGGGTACGAGGTCGTCCTCGGCAACGGCGGCTCCACCGCGTTCTGGGACGTGGCGACGCACGGCCTGATCGAGAACAGGTCGCAGCACCTGAACTTCGGCGAGTTCAGCTCGAAGTTCGCCAAGGCCGCCAAGCTCGCCCCGTGGCTCGGTGACCCGACCGTCATCGCCTCCGACCCCGGCACGCACCCGGACGCCGAGGCCGAGGAGGGCGTCGACGTCTACGCCCTCACGCACAACGAGACCTCCACCGGTGTCGCCATGCCGATCAAGCGCGTGGCCGGTGCCGACGAGGGCTCCCTCGTCGTGGTCGACGCGACCTCCGGCGCCGGCGGCCTGCCGGTCGACATCACCGAGACGGACGTCTACTACTTCGCCCCGCAGAAGTCCTTCGCCGCCGACGGCGGTCTGTGGATCGCGATCTTCTCCCCGGCGGCGATCGAGCGCGCGGAGCGGATCCACGCCTCCGGCCGGCACGTACCGGAGTTCTTCAGCCTGCCGACGGCGATCGACAACTCCCGCAAGAACCAGACGTACAACACCCCGGCCCTCGCCACCCTCTTCCTGCTCAACCAGCAGCTGGAGTGGCTCAACGGCCAGGGCGGTCTGGCCTGGTCCACGGCCCGTACGAAGGACTCCTCGACCCGCCTGTACGGCTGGGCCGAGGAGAGCAAGTACGCGAGCCCGTTCGTCGCCGACGCCGCCAAGCGTTCGCAGGTCATCGGCACGATCGACTTCTCCGACGAGATCGACGCCGCCGCGATCGCCAAGGTCCTGCGCGCCAACGGCATCGTCGACACCGAGCCCTACCGCAAGCTCGGCCGCAACCAGCTGCGCGTCGCCATGTTCCCGGCGATCGACCCGGCCGACGTCGAGGCGCTGACGAAGTGCGTCGACTACGTGATCGACAAGCTGTAGCCGTCGACGGCCGTACGACGGTGAAGGGCGCCCGGTGTCTGACCGGGCGCCCTTCTCTCATGCCGGCGTGCAGGTCACCGCGGGCACCCCGGCTCCCCCGGGCGCCCCGCCGAAGCCGAAGGTCGCCGAACCCCCGGCCGCGAGGGTTCCGTTGTGCGCGGCGTTGGTCGCGGTCACGGTCGCCCCGCTCTGGGTGTACGACGCGTTCCACATGCTCGTCACCCGCTGCGAGCCGCTCCAGGTCCAGGTGACCTTCCACGAACTGATGGGTGTGGTACCGGAGTTGGTCACCTTCACCTCGCCGTTGAAGCCGCCGCCCCAGTCGCTGCTGACGGTGTAGGCGGCGGTGCAGGCGGCCGAACCCCCGCCGCCTCCGCCGCCACCACCGCCGCCGCCGCCTCCGCCCGACGGGAAGCCCGGCGCCTTCACGCTCGCCAGGTACCCGTCCTTGACGGTGTCGACGGTCTGCCAGTCGTCCTTCAGGATGCCGCCGGTGTCACCGGAGTTGGGGTTCCAGGACCAGAAGGTCCAGTGGAAGGAGTCCGAGCCGTACGTCGACGTCGGCCGGAGGTAGTCCACCAGCGCGGCGAGCCACTTCTGGTCCACGGTCGACTGGAGGGTCGTGCCGAACTCGCCCACCCACACGGGCGCGATGTTCTGCTTGAAGATGTAACCCCAGTACTTGTCCCAGATCGCCGGCATGTTCGCCGGGAACGCCGGGTCGGTGAACCAGCTCTGCTGGGCCACGGAGGTGGCGTAGTCGTGGGCGGAGTAGACGAGCCGGTTCGCCACGTCCAGCTGGACCGGGTACTGGGCGACGCCCATCAGGTTGCCGCCCCACCAGCCGCTGACGCCGTTGAAGGACTGCACGCCCTCGACCATGATCAGCAGGTCGGGGTTGACGGACAGGACCGCGTTGCCCGCGCGCTGTGCGGCCAGCCGCCAGTCCCGGGTCGTGTCCCCGCAGCCCCAACAGGCGGGGTCGTGCGGCTCGTTGTGCAGGTCGATGCCGACGACCGTGGAGTTGCCCTTGTAGCGGTTCGCGAGGGCCTTGAGATTGGCGATCCAGGTCGACTCCGGTACCGCCGCGGTGTACCAGAGCGCCGACTGGCCGGCGGCGTCCGGGCGGTGGCGGTCCAGGACGATCTTCAGTCCGGCCTGACCGGCGTAGCCGACGATCCTGTCGAGGACCCCCAGCGAGCCCAGGCCCTGGAGGTCGGCGTTCTTTCCGCCGGAGAAGTCGATGCTGCCCGGCATCGCGCCGGGCTTGAGGATGTCGTCGCTGAACGGCAGGCGGATGGTGTTGTAGCCCAGCGACTTCATCTGGTCGATCATGGACTTGTAGTCGCGGGCCCACAGGCCGTGGACGACGTTGTTGCTCGTCTCGAAGCCGAACCAGTTGATCCCGGCGATCCGGACGGGCTGACCGGCCGCGTCCAGGATCTGGCGGCCGCTGGTGTGCCAGTAGCCGGCGCCCGCCGCGGTCTCGGCGGAGTGGGCCGTCTGTGCGCCCAGGGGCAGAAGAAGGGCTGCGGCCACCGCGCACAGCGCTCTTCGCAAACTGCGGAACATGTAGCTGCTTCCTCTCGGGGGAGGGGCGGGCCCGGAACAGGTTGGGAGCGCTCCCATACCCGCTCCCCCCATGGAAGTCAGGTCACATGAACACGTCAAGACGCGGGACGCTACCGACTCAGCTTCCGGAACCTGCGCACCGCCAGCGGCAGGAAGATCGCGGTGAGGATCATCGGCCACACGCACGCCATGAGCAGGGCGTGCTGCTCGACCCAGGAGTCACCGGCGCCGACCGGGGTGCCGAACAGGTCGCGGGTGGCGGCGGAGGTGGAGGAGATCGGGTTCCAGGCGGCCACCGCGCCGAGCCAGTCGGGCATCAGCTGGGGCGCGACGAAGATGCTGGAGATCATCGTCAGCGGGAAGGCGACCGCGAACAGCCCGCCCGCCGCCTCCGGGTTGGGCACGATGAGCCCCAGCCACACCCCGACCCAGATCAGCGCGAACCGCAGCCACAGCAGCAGCCCGAAGGCCGCGACGAAACCGAGGCCGCCGTCCGGACGCCACCCCATGGCGACCGCGGTCAGCATCATGATGGCCAACTCGGCGCAGGCGCCCAGCAGATCGGTGACCCCGCGTCCGGCCACGACCGCGGAGGAGGCCATCGGCATGGAGCGGAACCGGTCGATCACGCCCTTGGTGGCGTCGTACACCACGAGGGTCGCGGTGTTGATGAAGCCGAAGGCCATGGTCATCACGAACATCCCGGGCATCAGGAAGTCCTTGTAGTCCCCGCCGCCGGGCACCCGCATGGCGCTGCCGAAGACATAGCCGTAGAGCAGGACGGAGAGGATCGGGAAGCCCAGCTGCCAGGCGATGTTGACCGGTTGGCGCTGGTAGTGGGTCAGGCCGCGGCGGACGATGTTCCAGACGTCGGCGAGGACCCAGTAGGTACGGCCGTGGGTGGTCTCCAGGGCGCTCACGCGGCGGCCTCCTTCTCCGTGCGGTGTCCGGTCAGGCGCAGGAAGACGTCGTCGAGGCTGGGCCTGCGCAGCCCGATGTCCTCGACGCGGACACCCTCGTCCTGGAGGGTGCGGGCGACCTCGGTGAGTGCGGAGACCCGGTCGACGACGGGGGCGTGGACGCGCAACTCGCCCTCCTCCGCCTCGGGTTCGCCGTCCGAGACCCGGGCGACGACCTTCACCACCTGCGGGATGTCGGCCCGGTCGGCGACCACGACCTCGATCCGGTCGCCGCCGACCGCGCTCTTCAGCCCGTCCGGGGTGTCGTCGGCGATGGCCCGCCCCTGGTCGATGACGGTGATGCGGGAGGCCAGCTTGTCGGCCTCCTCCAGGTACTGCGTGGTCAGCAGGACGGTGGTGCCGCTCGCCACCAGCGCCCGCACCGAGTCCCAGACCTCGCCGCGGCTGCGCGGGTCGAGTCCGGTCGTCGGCTCGTCCAGGAACAGCACGGCCGGGGCGAGGATCATGGAGGCGGCGAGGTCGAGGCGGCGTCGCATGCCGCCGCTGTACTTGCCGACCCCCTTGTCCGCGGCGTCGGTGAGCTCGAACTGCTCCAGCAGCTCGGTGGCCCGCGCCTTGGCCCGCCTGCCGCCGAGATGGAAGAGGCGGCCGAACATCTCCAGGTTCTGCCGTCCGGTGAGCACCTCGTCCACGGCCGCGTACTGCCCGGTCAGCCCGATGCGGGCGCGCACCTCGCGGGGCTGTCGGGCCACGTCCAGCCCCGCCACCGTCGCCCGTCCGCCGTCCAGCCGGACGAGGGTGGACAGGATGCGGACGGCGGTGGTCTTGCCGGCGCCGTTCGGCCCGAGCAGGCCGTGCACGGCGCCCTCGCGGACGGCCAGGTCGAAGCCGTCGAGGGCGCGTTTGTCGCCGTACCGCTTCTCCAGAGCCTCGGCCAGGACGGCGTGTCCGTCGGTCATGGTTCCCCCTTCTCTCCTTAACTGGGTACACCGTACCCGATTGCGCGTACGCCGTACCCAGTTTTATTGGGGGGATCTAAACTGCCCGCATGACGAACGGTTCGGAGACCAGCGGCAGCGGTGACATCGTCCGCACCCTGGAGCTGCTGTGGGACACCGGCCGGCGGCCCAGCCGCGGGCCCAAGCCGGCCCTCACCCTGGACCGGATCGTGGAAGCGGCCGTCCAGGTGGCGGACGCGGACGGCCTCCCGGCGGTGTCGATGCGCCGCGTCGCCACCGAGCTGGGCACCGGCGCGATGTCGCTGTACCGGTACGTCCCCGGCAAGGGCGAGCTGCTCGACCTGATGCTGGACCGCGTGCAGCGCCCCTCGGAGAACCCGGCGAACCTCGGCGACGGCACCTGGCGCTCGGCGCTGCAGGCGATGGGCCGCGCCACTCTCGCCCTGTACCGCCGCCACCCCTGGCTGCTCCAGGTCAACCAGTCCCGCCCGATCCTCGGCCCGAGCGCCCTGGACGGCATGGAGAAGGTCCTCAGCCGCATCAAGCCGATGGGCCTGACCGACCCCGAGCTGGTCTCGGTGATCATCATGATCGACGGTTATGTCGTCGGCGCCGCCCGCACCCAGCTGTACGCGCAGGAGGTCGAGCGCCGGACGGGCCTGACGGACGCCGAGTTCTGGCAGGCCCAGGTACCGACGCTGGAGAAGGTCATGGCCAGCGGCCGCTACCCGGTGCTGGCCGCCCTCTCCGAGGACGCCTTCGGCACCGACTTCGACCACTTCGAGTTCGGCCTGCAACGCATCCTCGACGGACTCGAGGTGCTCGTGTCACGACGCCGCACGGAACCCTGATCCGGGCCCCGGCGACTCACCCCCGGCGCAGCAGCCGCCGGAAGCCGAACACCACGGCGACGACGGCGGCCACGGCGAGGGCGCCGACCTTGACGTTCCCGCCGTCGGAGCCGCTGCCGCCGTCGGCCTGGCCCGAACCCCCTCCGCCTGACGGCGAGTTGGACGATCCCTCACCCCCGGGTGCGTCCTCGGCCACCACCTCGCTGCCGGCGCCCTCGCTGCCGAGCATCAGTTTCGTGCCGTCGGGCGAGTAACTGACGGACTCCCCCTGCCCGATGGGCACGCTGATCCGGCCGCCGCGCTTGAGGTCGCCGCCGTTCCAGTCGTACCAGATACCGCCGAAGTAGCCGCGTACGGCGAGCTGTCGGCCGTTCGGCGAGAAGGCGGCGTCGGTGGCCCAGAGGTCGACGGCCTTGGCGGGCCGGAAGACGTTGGCACCGGAGGCGGACAGCTTGGCGGGCCCCTCGTACAGGTGCCCGCCGTCCTCCTGCTTGTCGATGATGTACACGCGCCCGCTCTTCGGGTGGACGATCATCGACTCCGCGTCCCGGGAGCCGTCGGAGTACTTCACGACGTACTGCTGGGCGCGCACGGTCTGGTCGACGAGCCGCTTCGGCTCGGGCAGTTGATAGATCCACACATAGGGCCAGGTCACGCCGTCGTTGTCGCCGATGTCCCCGACATAGATCTGGTTGTCGGGCCCGATGGCGATGGCCTCGACGTCCCGCTGGGTGCCGACCCCTTGCAGGGTGATCCGCGCGACGGTCTTCCCGGTGGAACTGTCGACGGCGTAGAGGTAGGTGCCGGTGTCCTGGTCGTTGTGGGTCCAGTAGATGCCCGGGTGCTGACGGGACGCGGCGAGCCCGCTGGACTCGGTGATGCGCGGGTCCTCGATGGTGAACCCGTCATCGCCCTCCCCGTCGGCGGCGGCCGCGGGGCTCGCGCCCGTGAGGACGAGCAGGGCAGTGACTCCGACGACACCGAGTAGCGCACGCATGGCGCCAAGCTTGCCATCCCGGGGCGGACCCCCACGTGGCACGCTTCACACCCCACCGCCCGCGGTGATCGTTCATCATGAGCGGATGCTCAGGCTCATGCCCGTCGGCGACTCCATGACGATCGGAAGCGCGGGCGAACACACGTGGCGTTACCGGATGTGGCAGCACCTGCGCGACACCCACGACGGCCCCTTCGCCCTCGTCGGCCCGCGCGAGGCCCTCCACGACAAGGCGACCGACGCGCCCACGTCCCACGCGTACGCCGACCCGGACTTCCCCCGCGCCCACCTCGCCGGCTGGGGCGAGGGCTGGCTGCACATGGCACCGCTGATCGGCGACGCGGTCCGCGCCTGCCGGGCGGACGTACTGCTGGTCTCCCTCGGCCTGATCGACCTCGGCTTCTACACCAACGCCGAGCAGACGGCGGACAACGTCCGCGCCTTCGTCACCCAGGCACGCTCGGCCGAGCCCCGCGTCCGCATGGTGCTGCTCCCGGTGATCCCGAACGTCCGGGCCGCCGACGACGCCGGGTTCGGCGCGCAGGTCACCCTCTTCAACGAACTCCTCGCCAAGGCGGTGGCCGACCTGGACGAGGCCCGCTCCCCCCTGCTGCTGGCCTCGCCGCCCACGTCGTACGACATCACCCACGACACCTACGACGGCACCCACCCCAACGCGAGCGGCGAACACAAGATCGCGGCGGCCTTCGCGGAGGCGATGCACCAGGGGTGGGGCATCGGAAAGCCCTACCGAGCACACCGCGACGGTCGGACCGGGACCACGGTGCCGCGCCGCGGCTGAGACGGGGAGGCCCCGTCACGGGCCACAGAGGTCACCTCGTGATGCCGGTCATGCTGCCCACCAGCTCGCACAGCAACTCCCCCGCCACGAACGGCGCCCCCTCCGACGGCGCCGACCGCCACCCCAGCGGCCAGGTGATCCCCGTCAGCGCCGGGACACCGACGTACGCCAGACCCCGGTCACTGCGCGTCAGCGCACGCACGCCGGGAGGCCAGGTGAAGGATGTCGCGGTTTGCGGGGGCAACAGGAAGTACATGGTGCGGTCGCCCGTCGCCTCGGCCACGATCGGGCCGGCCTCGAAGTCCGTGCACCGCATCAGCTCCGAGGCGACCCGCTCGGCCAGCGGTTCCTTCATCCGTACGGCGTCGAAGTGGATGCCCGCGTGCCGCAGGGCGTGGCCGGAGCCGGGGATCCAGCTCGGGATCCAGGGCGCGGCGATTCTCTCGTTCATGACGCAAAGCGTTGCGCGTGCTCACATACTGTGACCAGAGCGGCGCAACGTCCGTGCGGGGCTGTGTACTTGGGGAGGCGGTTGTGCACTCCGGTGAACGGGGCGCGGAGAACTTGGAGATCTTCGGCTCGTTGCTGCGGTTCTACCGCGAACGGGCGGGGGTCACCCAGGAGGCGCTGGGCAAAGAGGTCGGCTACTCCAAGTCCCAGGTGGCGATGGTGGAGCGCGGAGAGCGGGCGCCCAAGGGGCAGTTCGTGGAGGTGGCGGACGAACGGCTCGGTGCACAAGGTGCACTGGTCGCTGTGGGGCAGAAACTGAAGGGCAGCCGGTTTCCGTCGTGGTTCGAGGACTACGCGGAGATGGAGGCGAGGGCCACCGCGATCTACATGTACACAACTCACGTGATCCCGGGCCTGCTTCAGACGGAGGCGTACGCACGAGCGACCTTCGAGGTCCACCGCCCCTCACTGGAGGACGGCGAGATCGACACCAGGCTCGCCGCTCGCATGGACCGGCAGCGGGTGCTGGAGCGGAAACCGGCGCCGGTCGTCGGCTTCGTGCTGGAGGAGCACCTCCTCAGTCGCCCGCTGGGCGGCGACCAGGCGCTGAAGGAGCAGTTGGGCCACCTTCTCGACATCGGCCGCAGCCGCAGCGTCGAGATCCAGGTGATGCCGACCGGCCGCCGGGACCACGCCGGCCTCGACGGCCCGATGATCCTGCTGGAGACCGAGGATTCCGACCGGATCGGCTATGTCGAGGGCCCGCACAACGGCTACTTCGTCACCCAGCAACCCGAGTTGGGCCAGATGTTCGCCCGGTATGGCATTCTGCGAGCGCAGGCCCTCAATCCCGAGGAGTCGGCGCAGTTGATCAGCGAGGTGGCAGGCAGGCTATGAGCACGGACCTGGACTGGTTCAAGAGCAGCTACAGCAGTGGCCAGGGCGGCGAGTGCCTGGAGGTCGCCCTCACCCCCACCACCGTCCACATCCGCGACTCCAAGACCCCCGGCACCCCCGCCTCCCCCGCCCTCCATGTGGCCCCCTCCACCTGGGCCGCCTTCCTGGCCGCCCTTGCCTAGAGCGCACTCCACGCCGTTGGCTAGGGAGGCATGAAGTACACGCAGCTCGGCGCCAACCGGCAATTTTGACGCCCGGTTCCACAGCAGTGCATCGCTGACGCTCACCGCTCCTGCGGCCCCCGAGTGGGAACGACGAAGCCGCCGCCTCCAACTCGCTTCGAACGCATGCAGAAGGCGACGGCCCCTCACAGACCCGCTACCTCACCATGCGAAGGCTTCGGGAGACGGTCCGGGACCGGGGAAGATCTCGTCCAGAGACGTCAGCAGTTCCTCGCTCAGCTCCAACTGCAGGGCACGCAGCGCCGAGTCCAGCTGCTCCTGCGTGCGAGGGCCGACGATCGGGCCGGTGACACCGGGGCGGGTCAGCAGCCAGGCGAGCGCCGCTTCACCGGGCTCCAGGCCGTGCTTGCCGAGGAGGTTCTCGTACGCCTGGATCTGCTCGCGTGTCTTGGTGTCCTTGAGCGCGTCGGCAGCGCGGCCGCTTGCCCGGCGCCCCTGTGTGGCCTCCTTCTTGAGGACGCCGCCGAGCAGTCCTCCGTGCAGCGGAGACCAGGGGATGACCCCGAGGCCGTAGTCCTGCGCGGCCGGAATGACCTCCATCTCGGCGCGGCGCTCAGCGAGGTTGTAGAGGCACTGCTCGCTGACCAGGCCCATGCGGCCGTGCCGGGCGGCGGTCTCGTTGGCCTGGGCGATTTTGTAGCCGGGGAAGTTGGACGACCCCGCGTAGAGGATCTTGCCCTGCTGGACCAGGACGTCGATCGCCTGCCAGATCTCCTCGAACGGCGTCGACCGGTCGATGTGATGGAACTGGTAGATGTCGATGTAGTCCGTCTGCAGCCGCTTGAGGGAGGCGTCGACGGCCCGTCGGATGTTCACCGCGGAGAGCTTGTCGTGGTTGGGCCAGACGTCCCCGTCGCCCGCCATGTTCCCGTACACCTTGGTGGCGAGGACGACCTTGTCGCGCCGCCCGCCACCCTGGGCGAACCAAGTACCGATGATCTCCTCGGTGCGGCCCTTGTTCTCTCCCCACCCATAGACGTTGGCCGTATCCAGAAAGTTCAGACCCGCGTCGAGAGCGGCGTCCATGATGCCGTGGCTGGTTGATTCGTCTGTCTGCGGACCGAAGTTCATCGTGCCGAGAACGAGTCGGCTGACCTTGAGTCCGGTGCGTCCGAGCTGGGTGTACTTCATGGGACACAAGCCAACTCCTTCGAGTCCGCTCCAAGCAAGGAGCATCAGGTGCCGCCGTCAGGAGTCGTCTCCGAATCGCCCCCGGTGAGGCGGCGCTGGCCTGGCTGCTCACCCGCCCGGGCGTGACCGGCCCGATCGTCGGCCCGCGCACGGCCGAGCAGCTGGAGTCGGCGCTCAGGGCGGTGGAGCTGGAACTCGGCGAGGAGCTGCTGACGTCCCTGGACGAGATCTTCCCGGGTCCGGGCCCGTCGCCGGAGGCGTTCGCCTGGTAGCGGCGCGGGGAACCGCGCGACCGGCCGCGCGGTTCCCCTACCTGCCGAGCAGCGACGCCGTCGCCACGACGACGAACATCAGCACCAGCACGACGGCCATGATTCGGTTCCGGGTCTTCGGGTCCACGCCCCGAGCCTAACCGGCCCCCGCGAGCGCCCACCGGGCGACCACCTCGTACCGCGGCTGCTCGCCCGGCACCCCGGAGCGCGGCAGGTCGCTGCGCACCAGCGCCAGCTCGCCGACGGTCCAGGTGCGGCTCTCGAATCCCGCGAGTGCCTCCAGGTAGGGCCGTACGTCCACCGTCTCCCGGCCGCGCGCCACCGTCAGGTGGGCCTTGTACCGCCGGTGCTCCCCCGTCTCCAGCCCCGCCTTGCGCGCCGCCGCCTCCGCGCGGTCCGCGAGCAGCCGCAGCGCGGGCAGGTCCCCGGCGGCCCCGGCCCACAGGGCGCGCCCGTGCCCGAACTGCCCGCCGCCGCGCACGGCCAGCTCGAAGGGGGCGGTGCGGGCGGCGGCCCGCTCCAGGCGGGCCGCCAGGGCGGGGACGGCGTCGGCGTCGACCTCGCCGTAGAACGCCAGCGTGAAGTGCCAGCCCGGGCGGCCGGTCCAGCGCAGGGTGTCTGCGCCGGGGAGTCTCCTCAGTTCGCCGACCACGGTGGCGAGGTCACGGGTGACGCCCTCGGGTGGCAGGACGGCGGCGAAGAGTCTCATGCGGTCCAGCCTGCCAGGGCGTCGGTCGGTGTCAGGCGGCCGTGGTCAGGCGCTCCCGTTCCCGGGGGACGAGGCCCACGCGCGGGTGGCCGTGGTGCCAGCCGAGCGACAGCCGGAGGTTGCCGACGCGGGCCAGGACCAGGCCGATCGTCGCGGCCGCGGCGGCGGCGATCACCCCGCCGGCCGCGAGGCCCGCGCGGACGCCGTACGCGTCGGTGATCCAGCCGGCGATCGGGGCGCCGAGGGGGGCGCCGCCCATGAACACCATCATGTAGAGGGACATCACCCGGCCGCGCATCGCCGGGTCGGTGCTCATCTGGACGCTGCTGTTGGCGGTGACGTTGACCGTCATGCCGAACATGCCGATCGGGATCATGAGCAGGGCGAACAGCCACAGGGACGGGGCGAGGGCGGCCACGATCTCCAGCGTGCCGAAGGCCACCGCGCCCGCGACCAGCACCCGCATCCGGGCGGTGCCGCGGCGGGCGGCGAGCAGGGCGCCCGCGAGGGAGCCGACGGCCATCAGGGTGTTGAAGAGGCTGTAGGAGCCGGCGCCGGCGTGGAAGACGTCGTCGGCGAAGGCGGAGAGGTAGACGGGGAAGTTGAAGCCGAAGGTGCTGACGAACCCGACCAGGACGATGGTCCAGATCAGGTCCGGGCGCCCGGCGACGTAGTGCAGTCCTTCCCGCAGCTGGCCCTTGCCGCGCGGGGCGCGGTGAACGTCTCGCAGGTCGCGGGCGCGCATGAGCAGCAGGCCCGTGATGGGCGCGACGAAGGACAGTCCGTTGAAGAGGAACGCCCAGCCGGTGCCCACGCCGGTGATCATCAGGCCGGCGACGGCGGGGCCGACGAGGCGGGCGGACTGGAAGTTCGCGGAGTTCAGGCTGACGGCGTTCTGGAGCTGGTCGGGGCCGACCATCTCGGAGACGAAGGTCTGGCGGGCCGGGTTGTCGACGACGGTCGCGAGTCCCACGGCGAAGGCGGCCAGGTAGACGTGCCAGACCTGCACGTGCCCGGTCAGGGTGAGCGCGGCGAGGGCGAGGCCGGTGACGGCCATCGCGGACTGCGTCACCAGCAGGGTGGGGCGCTTGGGGAGGCGGTCGACGAGGACGCCGCCGTAGAGGCCGAAGAGCAGCATCGGCAGGAACTGCAGGGCGGTGGTGACACCGACGGCGGTCGAGGAGCCGGTGAGGCTGAGGACCAGCCAGTCCTGGGCGATGCGCTGCATCCAGGTGCCGGTGTTGGAGACGACCTGGCCGGCGAAGAAGAGCCGGTAGTTGCGGACCTTCAGGGAGCTGAACATCGAGGACCTGCCAGGGTCCTCGGGGGTAGGGGTGGACGGTGCGGGGGCGGAATCTGCTCCGGGTCCCGTACTCAAAGTGCGTTCGCCTCCTCGTGTGACGGCCTACAGGTGCGCGAGCTTCTCCAGCACGGGGGCGGCGGCGCGCAGTTTCGCCCACTCGTCCTCGTCCAGTCCGTCGACCAGGGTGGCCAGAAAGGCGTTGCGCTTGACGCGGCTCTCGGCGAGCATCGCCTCGGCCTGTTCCGTCTTCGTGACGACCTTCTGGCGCCGGTCCTCGGGGTGCGGCTCCAGTCGGACCAGTCCCTTGGCCTCCAGCAGCGCCACGATGCGGGTCATCGAGGGCGGCTGGACGTGCTCCTTGCGGGCGAGCTCGCCCGGGGTGGCCTTGCCGCAGAGGGAGAGGGTGCCCAGGACCGACATCTCGGTGGGGCTGAGCGACTCGTCGACCCGCTGGTGCTTGAGTCGGCGGGACAGTCGCATCACGGCGGAGCGCAGGGAGTTCACGGCGGCTACGTCGTCGCCATGGGTAAGGTCCGGCATCTCTTTAGCGTAACTCATTACTCTCGCTAAACAAGCGGTCGCGCGCGAGGATTCCCGTGAATCCGGCCACGGAAACCGGAAAGTCACCCGTACGAGTGAGGTGGCGGCGGAAAGTGAACACCGCTCCCGGTCGGCGGCGACCCTCGTGTCCATGGGGACCAGCGTGCTCAGCCTGCGGATAGACGGGGAGCTGCTCGACCGGCTCCGGGACCATGCGGCCAAAAGGGGAATGAGCGTCCAGGACTACGTGGTCCGGACGCTCATTCGGGACGACTTCGACGAGCGGTTCCAGACCGCCGTCGAGGAGACAGAGAAGTTCTACGGGGTCACGTGACCCCCACGGCTCAGGTCAGACCCAGCGCCGGCATCAGGTAGTAGAAGCCGAAGACGGCGGCGACCACGTACATCGCGACGGGCACGTCCTTGCCCCGCCCGGCCGCCAGCCGCAGCACCACGAAGGTGATGAAGCCCATGCCGATGCCGTTGGTGATGGAGTAGGTGAACGGCATCATCACCATCGTGACGAACGCCGGGATCGCGATGGTGTGGTCGGCCCAGTCGATCTCCTTGACCGAGCCCGCCAGGATCAGGAAACCGACGGCGAGCAGCGCCGGGGTGGCCGCCTGGGACGGGACCATCGTGGCGACCGGCGTGAGGAACAGCGCCACGGCGAACAGACCGCCGGTGACGATGTTGGCGAAGCCGGTGCGCGCCCCCTCGCCCACACCCGCCGTGGACTCCACGAAGGCGGTCGTGGCCGACGAGGAGCTGGCACCGCCCGCCGCGACGGCGAGGCCGTCCACGAAGAGCACCTTGTTGATGCCCGGCATCTGCCCCTGGGCGTCGGTCAGCTTGGCCTCGTCGCTGACGCCCATGATCGTGCCCATCGCGTCGAAGAAGCACGACAGCAGGACCGTGAAGACGAAGAGGACGCCGGTCAGCGTCCCGACCTTGTCGAACCCGCCGAACAGGCTGACCTTGCCGAGCAGGCCGAAGTCGGGGGTGGCGACCGGGTTGCCGGGCCACTTCGGTGTCGTCAGCCCCCAGGACGGGACCTTGGCGACGGCCTCGATGACCATCGCCACGACCGTCATGGCGACGATCGAGATGAGGATCGCGCCGGAGACCTTGCGGACGATCAGCGCGAGGGTCAGCAGGGCGCCGAGCACGAAGACCAGGACGGGCCAGCCGTTGAGGTGGCCGTCGCCGCCGAGCTGGAGCGGGACGGTGGTCTGGGCGACGTCCGGGATACGGGAGACGAAGCCGGCGTCGACCAGGCCGATCAGCATGATGAACAGGCCGATACCGATCGAGATGGCCTTGCGCAGGCCGAAGGGGACCGCGTTCATCACGCGCTCGCGCAGGCCCGTGGCGACCAGCAGCATCACGATCAAGCCCGCCAGGACCACCATGCCCATCGCGTCCGGCCAGGACATCCGGGGCGCGAGCTGGAGGGCGACGACCGAGTTCACACCGAGGCCCGCGGCCAGCGCGATCGGCACGTTGCCGATGACGCCCATCAGCAGCGTGGTGAACGCCGCCGTCACGCAGGTGGCCGTCACCAGCTGCCCGTTGTCGAGCTGGTGGCCGTACATGTCCTTCGCGCTGCCGAGGATGATCGGGTTCAGCACGATGATGTAGGCCATCGCGAAGAAGGTGGCGAATCCGCCGCGGACCTCACGGGACAGCGTGCTGCCGCGCTCCGAGATCCTGAAGTAGCGGTCGAGGGCGCCGGGAGCGGGGGCGCCGCCCGACGGCTGGGGAGCGGGGGCCTTGGCGGGTGCCGAGGTCGACATTGGCGTTTCCTACGAACAGAAGTGGTCAGGCACAGATTGTTTCAGTATGAACATATGAACCAGGAGATGGCCATCTCCGCGCGTAGAAGTGACCACCTCGTAAGCTGTGCCCCATGGCGAAGTGGACCCCCCAGCACGAGGCACCGGAGCCCCTGGAGGGCCCCATCGTGCCGACGATCATCGGCGGCACGATCCTGTGGTTCGTCCTCTTCCTCGTCCAGCTCCCCTTCTACGGCTGGTTCGACGACCACGGGCACGCGTGGTGGGTGTGGACCTGTCTGGCCGGCGCGGGGCTCGGACTGATCGGCATCTACTACGTCCGCCGCCGCGACGCCGCCCTCAAGCGGGCGACCGCCGTACGAGAAGACCAGTAGGCCGTACAACCCCCGTACCACTCACCCTCCTCCCCAGGTCGGATCTTCCGGTCACTCGCCGGGTGAAGCCGTAAATCCGCACGTACCGTCGAATGCATGACGCACACCGACGCGGGCGCCGAACTCGATCCTGCGCATCCCCTGCCCCTCCCCGCGGCCGGGGCGAGCGGGCTGTCCGCCGCCGAGGTGGCCGAGCGGATCGCCGACGGGCAGGTCAACGACGTCCCCGTGCGCAGCAGCCGGTCGATGGCCGACATCGTCCGCGCCAACGTCTTCACCCGGTTCAACGCCATCATCGGCGTGCTGTGGCTCGTCATGCTGTTCGTGGCGCCGTTCCAGGACAGCCTGTTCGGATACGTGATCCTCGCCAACACCGGGATAGGCATCATCCAGGAGTGGCGGGCGAAGAAGACCCTCGACTCCCTCGCGGTGATCGGCGAGGCCAGGCCGACGGTACGGCGGGACGGGACGGCCCAGGAGGTCAGCACCTCCGACATCGTGCTGGACGACCTCATCGAGATCGGGCCCGGCGACAAGGCCGTGGTCGACGGGGTGTGCGTCGAGGCCGACGGGCTGGAGATCGACGAGTCGCTGCTCACCGGCGAGGCCGATCCCGTGGTCAAGCGGCCCGGGGACGAGGTCATGTCCGGCAGCTTCGTCGTCGCGGGCGGCGGCGCGTTCCGGGCCACCAAGGTGGGGCGCGAGGCCTACGCCGCCCAGCTCGCCGAGGAGGCCTCCCGCTTCACCCTCGTCCACTCCGAGCTGCGCTCCGGCATCTCCACGATCCTCAAGTACGTGACGTGGATGATGATCCCGGCCGCGACCGGCCTGGTGATCACCCAGCTCGTGGTCAAGAGCAACGACCTCAAGGAGTCCATCGCCCGCACGGTGGGCGGCATCGTCCCGATGGTCCCCGAGGGCCTGGTCCTCCTGACCTCCGTCGCCTTCGCGATAGGCGTCATCCGGCTTGGCCGAAAACAGTGCCTGGTCCAGGAGCTGCCCGCCATCGAGGGGCTCGCCCGCGTCGACACGGTCTGCCTCGACAAGACGGGCACCCTCACCGAGGGCGGCATGGACGTCACCGAGCTGCGGCCGCTGAACGGCGCCGACGAGACGTACGTCCGCACGGTGCTCGGCGCCCTCGGCGAGTCCGACCCGCGCCCCAACGCCTCCCTGAGGGCCGTCATCGACGCCTACCCGGACACCGAGGACTGGCGCTGCACCGAGTCGCTGCCCTTTTCCTCCGCCCGCAAGTACAGCGGCGCCTCCTTCAGCGAGGGCACCGGCGAGTCCAGTACCTGGCTGCTGGGGGCGCCGGACGTGCTGCTCGCCACGGACGACCCGGCGCTCGCCGAGACCGGGCGGCTGAACGAACAGGGCCTGCGGGTCCTGCTGCTGGCCCGGACCGTGCGGGACCTGGACGACCCCGAAGTGGCCGGCGCGGTCGATCCCACGGCCCTGGTGGTGCTGGAGCAGCGGCTGCGGCCCGACGCGGCCGACACCCTGCGGTACTTCGCCGAGCAGGACGTACGGGCCAAGGTCATCTCCGGGGACAACGCGGTGTCGGTGGGCGCGGTGGCCGCCAAGCTCGGGCTCGACGGGGCGACCGTCGACGCGCGCGCCCTGCCCGCCGACCAGGAGGGCATGGCGAAGGCCCTGGACGAGGGCACGGTGTTCGGGCGGGTCACCCCACGGCAGAAGCGGGACATGGTCGGCGCCCTCCAGTCCCGCGGGTACACGGTCGCGATGACCGGCGACGGCGTGAACGACGTCCTCGCGCTCAAGGACGCCGACATCGGGGTGTCGATGGGCTCGGGGTCGGAGGCGACCCGGGCGGTGGCGCAGATCGTGCTGCTCAACAACAGCTTCGCGACCCTGCCCTCGGTGGTCGCCGAGGGGCGCCGGGTCATCGGGAACATCACGCGGGTGGCGACGCTGTTCCTGGTCAAGACCGTGTACTCGGTGCTGCTGGCGCTGCTGGTGGTGTGCTGGCAGGTGGAGTACCCGTTCCTGCCCAGGCACCTGACCCTGCTGTCCACCCTGACGATCGGCGTCCCGGCGTTCTTCCTCGCCCTCGCCCCCAACACCGAGCGGGCCCGGCCCCACTTCGTGCGCCGGGTCATGCGGTACGCCATCCCGGGCGGGCTGCTGGCCGGGATCGCGACCTTCGTGACGTACCTGATCGCCCGTCACCACTACACCGGCCAGGGCGCGTTGGACGCCGAGACGAGCGTCGCCACGCTCACCCTGTTCCTGATCTCGATGTGGGTGCTCGCCATCATCGCCCGCCCGTACACCTGGTGGCGGGTGGCGCTGGTGGCGTCGATGGGCGCGGGCTTCCTGCTGGTGCTGGTCGTGCCGTGGCTCCAGGACTTCTTCGCGCTGAAGCTGGTGGGCGTGACGATGCCGTGGATCGCGGTGGGCATCTCGGTGGTGGCGGCGGCCGCCCTGGAGTTCACGTGGAAGTGGGTCGACCGCCGCGTGCCCGCTTAGCGCGGGGCTTCAGCCGAAGAGGCTTGTGCCGGGTCTCGTCCGCGACTGCGTTGTGGCTGGTCGCGCAGTTCCCCGCGCCCCTTCGGGGGCGCTTTTACTGGACGTCTATGTAGTCGCCCGTCGCGCTCACCGCGGGGGTCGTCGTGGTGCCCGCGAAGCTGTAGCGGTAGTAGCCGTCCGCCGAGGCGGTGACCGTGGTGCTCAGGGTGCCCGTCGAGCTGGTCTTGACGGTCTTGACCGTGGTGTAGGTGGTCGTGCCCGCCTTGCGGAACTGAAGGTTGACCGGCTGGCTCGCGTAGCCCGTGTACGTGTTGGTCTCCCAGTTGGCGCGGGAGAGCTTGCCGGTGACCGTGATGGCCTTGCCCTTCTTCACCGGCTCGGGCGAGGCGTTGACGGTGAGCGTGGCCTTGCGCTGGAGCTTGGTGGTGCCGAAGCCCGCCTGCCAGGTGAGCCCGCCGTCCTTGGCGGCGGCGAGGGCGCCCAGCTTCCAGCTGCCCGCCTGGGAGTTGACCAGGCCGTTGGCGGAGGAGTCCGGGCGGAACTGGATCTTCGCCGTGCACTTCAGGACCGTCGAGGAGGACGCCGTGCAGGTGCCGGGGTCGTCGCCGAGGATCATGTCGTCGGATTCCAGACCGAGCGTGGTGCCGCGGTAGAGCACGGGCCCGCTCTCGAAGGAGCTCGCGGCCAGGCTCGCGGGCTTGGTCACGGTGTACGTCGCGGTGACGGTGACCTGGGTCGTGGTGCCGACCACGATGTTCTTGCCGCTGTTCACCTTGAGCGCGGAGAAGGTGACGGCGGGCCCGGCGGTGGCGGCCTGGGCGGCCGGCACGGCGAGGGCGGTGAGCGCCAGGGCGCCGGTCACGGCGGAGACGGCGGCCACGATGGTTCTGCTGCGCATGTGCGTTCCCCAGGGGGAGAAGTGATCTAGGAGTCTGTTGACTCGTGGGATGAGATCACCGGGCCCCGGGATGAGTTGTACGGGTGGGACCGAATTTTGTCGTCACCTGCACAACGCTTTGCCAAGATCGACGCTTTGCCCAGCACGAGGGCCGGCCCCGGATGGATTCCGGAGCCGGCCCTTGGGACGTGGTGCTTACTTCACGTCGACGAAGTCACCCGCGGCGCTGACCGCCGGGGTGGTCGAGGTGCCCGCGAAGGAGTACCGGAAGTAGCCGTCGGCCGAGGCCTTGACGGTGGTGCTCAGGTTGCCGGTCGAGTTGGTCTTGATGGTCTTGACCGTGGTGTAGGTGCTGGCGCTCTTCTTGCGGAACTGGAGCTTGACCGGCTGACCGGTGTAACCGGCGTACTTGTTGGTCTCCCAGTTGGCGCGGGAGAGCTTGCCGGTCACGGTGATGGTCTTGCCCTTCTTCACCGGCTCCGGAGAGGCGTTGACCGTCAGCTTCGAGTTGCGCTGGACGAGGGTCGTGCCCAGGTCACCCTGGAGGGCGCTGTCCTCGGTCGTGTAGTTGAGGGCGAGCGCACCGGCCTTCCAGCTGCCGGCGTCGGAGTTCAGCAGTTCGTTGTCACCGGGGTAGATGTCGACCAGACCCGTGCAGTTGGCGGTGGTCGCCGAGGTGACGGTGCAGGCCGCCGGCGCCACGCCGAACAGCGCGTTGACCGGCTCCTCGAGCGTCCCCTTGTAGATGAACGGGCCGTTGGCGAAGTCCTCAGCGGTGACGTCGACGTCGGCGCCGTGGGTCAACGTGTAGGTGACCTTGGTGGAGACGTGGTCGGTGGTGCCGACCTTGACCGCCTTGGCGATCTTGAGGTTCGAGAAGCTGACGTCCAGCTCGTCGGCTGCGGCCGTGCTGAAGGCGCTGTGGCCCGAAGCGGCGGAGAACGCCTTGGCGGCGTCCTCCCGGTACGAGGAACCGTCCGCCTGCGCGGCCGGAACGGCCAGGGCGGACAGGGCCAGGGCGCCGGAGACGGCGGCCACGGTGGCGCGAATACGCATGTGTTTCCTCAAGGAAGAAAGGGATGGGAGGCACCGGGCCCCAAACACGCCAGGACCCGGTGGAGAGACGTCGACCGCTGTCGCTTACTGCACGTCGATGAGGTCACCGGTGGCGTTGACCGCCGCGGTGGTCGTGGTGCCCGCGAAGACATAGCGGTAGTAGCCGTCGACCGACGCGGTGACCGTGGTGCTCAGGTTGCCCGTCGAGTTCGACTTGATGGTCTTGACCGTGGTGTAGGTGCTGGCGCTCTTCTTGCGGAACTGGAGCTTGACGGACTGGCCGGAGTAGCCCGAGTACGCCAGCGACTCCCAGTTGGCGCGGGAGAGCTTGCCGGTGACCGTGATGGTCTTGCCCTTCTTCACCGGCTCCGGAGAGGCGTTGGCCGTCAGCTTGGCGGCCCGCTGGAACGTGAAGGACCCGGCCTTCTCCGTCCAGACGTAGTCGTCGTCCTTGGCGTCGATCCACGCGTCCACGTACCACGTGCCGGCGCTGGCGTTGCTGAGGTAGTCCGTCCTCGGGTCCACCGTCACCGACGCGGTGCAGGTCGAGGTGGTGGCGCTGGACGCGGTGCAGGTCGGCTTGCCGGTGGTGAGGAAGCCGTAGCCCGGGCCCGTGAGGGAGAACTCCTGGGCGCCGGCGATACCGGAGTCGTCCTTGGCCGTGACGCTGACCTTGATGGTCTTCACGTCCGAGATGCCGACGGACGCCTTGTTGTCGCCGTCGACGACGACCTTGGTGATCGTGGTGTCGCCCAGGCTGCCGTCCGCCTGCGCGGCGGGCACGGCCAGGACGGACAGGGCCAGGGCGCCGATGGCGGCCGCCCCGATGGCTCGAATACGCATGCGATCCCCGTGTGGCGAAAGGGCCCCGACGGTCGTCGTCCCCCACGGCGATCGCCCACACGCCGGGGCCCAAGTGATCAAGGAGTCTGTTGACTCACATGATCAGATTCATGACGGGAGTGAATGGTTGTACGGGTGGTGAGAAATTTGTGCGAGAAATTTCAAGATTCCGGAAGCTGTCCGGTCAGTCGAACCACCGGTCCCGCGCCAACTCCTCCGTCCGCGACGGATCTTCCAGCAGCGCCCCCACCTCGAACCGCCGCGGCCACTGCCCCGCCGCCCAGGCCAGCCCCGCGGCCACGCCTTCGAGCGTCGAGGCGTGCAGGACAGCGTCGTTGGTCAGCCGCCAGTCCAACTCCACCCCGTCCACGAGGAGTTCCTCGTGCTCGACGTAGGTCTCCGGTGTCCGCGGTCCGAGCAGCACCCGTACGGACTCCGGCACGTCGTGCTCGGCGCCCTCGGAGTCCACCGACCCGGTGACCGACTCGCTCAGCCGCCGCACCTGGAACAGCTCCGCCAACTCGGCGGCCCGCGCGGACCGTACGGGCAGCAGCGGCACGCCCGCGGTGAAGGGCAGCAGGTCGGGCGAGTCGACGACCACGGCGTCGGCCGCGTCCACCACCTCCACCCGCCCGTCCACGACGGCTCGCAACTCGTCGGGCAGGGTGACCTGCTCAGGGTCCAGGTCGGCCAACGCACCGTAGAGGGCGTGCAGTTGAGCCCCGGTCACCACGCGCGAGGGGTCGGCCAGGCGGTCCAGCAGCTCCGCCGCCCCACCCGGCTCGTCCAGCAGCGCCGCCACCGACGTGCGGACCCCGAGCGCCCGCAGGACCTGCTCGTCGTCGAAGCCGGTCGCGTCGGCCTCGTCGTACAGGCCCCGCAGCAGCGGGTCTCCCCCGGCGGCCAGCAGACCGGCCGGGCGGCGGCCGTCGAGCACCGGGTGCCCGCGCAACCACCAGGCCGTGTAAGGCCGTACGAGCTCATGGGTGCCGTCCGGCAGCAGGATCCGCACCTGCTGGGTGAGCGCGTCCCGCAGCGGCGGCCGGGCGAGCATCGCGAGCGCCTGCGGCCAGCACTCCTCGTCCACCAGGTCCAGATCGCGCACCGCGACCAGTTCGGTGGCGACCGGCGGCACCGGCGAGTCGGGGAAGCGGTCCAGGACGTCCTCGCTCCACACGTCCACGGCGTCCAGCAGTCCGGCGTCGTCGGGCTCGGCGAAGTCCCCGTCGCGCGGATCCAGTTCGTCCGGGTCGAGGACCACGTCGGTGGCGCGGACGAGCGCGAAGTCGGCGAGCACACCGCAGGCGGCCAGCGGCTGCTCCCCCCAGCGCTCCGCCAGCTCGGCGTCCACGGCGGCCAGTTCACCCTCGCGGATCACCTGCGCGAACGGGCTGCCGGGAAGGACCAGTTCGCCCGCGGGCGCCAACTCGCCGTCCTCGTCGGGCAGCGCGAGCGCACCGAGCCAGGGCTCGTCACCGGGCTCCAGGCCCGCGTCCCGGACGAGCGCGAGGACGGTGTCGGCCAGCTCCTCCGCGTCCAGGGTGTCCTCGTCCCACGCCCCGCCGTCGTCGTCCAGCGACGCGGCGACCGCGGCCCGCACCTGCGGGGTGGTCAGCACCGCGCGCGGCGAGGCGGGCAGCGCGCCCAGCTTCTCCAGCAGCGGATGCGCGGCGTCCGGGTGGGCGACCTTCAGGCCGAGCCGGGCGAGCAGCGCCGGCTCGACGGCACCGCTGTCGGCGGTGGGCAGCAGGACCTGCCGGGGCCCGATGGTCGTACGGCCGTCGGCCAGGGGCACGGGCAGCCCGGACAGCCGGTCGGGGTCGACCCCGGCGAGGCTGTCGTACAGCCGCTGCCACCAGCCCGGCTCCTTCTCCAGCCCGGCGAGCCGGTCGACGGCGTCGGTGAGCGGGATACGGGCGACGCCCAGGGTGCGCAGTTCCACCCGGCGTTCCAGACCGGCGGGCAGGAGGGTGGGCAGCACCTCGGCGAGGACGCGCACGGTGTCGGCGCCGGCGCCCTCCACCACCTCCGCCTCCCTCGGGCGCAGCGCCTCGGGCAGGTCGTCGTCCTCGCCGGGCGCCAGGGCCGGCGGCAGGAACGCGGTCCTCGGCAGCCGCTCCAGGATCGCCTGCCGCAGCGCCCCGTCCAGCTCGCCCTTGCCGAGCGGACCGGGCACCAGGTCGATGGCGCCGGCGGTCACCGGCCGCCACGCGCCGAGCAGTTCGGCGTAGGCGTCGGCCGCGCGCTGCACCACGAAGTCGGTCAGCGGACCGGGCGCCGCGTGCCGGCGGGTGGGGTCCAGCGGGAAGGAGGCGATGAGCAGCGCGGGCACCCCGAGCGGCTCGTCGCTGGGCGTGGGGGCGTGCACGACCGGGCTGGTGCGGGGGCGGACGGGGGTGCCGTCGGCGTCGGCGGGCACGGCCCAGGTGACCGACCAGTGCGGCCGCTGCCGTTCCTCGACGGGACGGTCGGCGAGGAGGTCGGGCGTCAGCGGCCCGTGCGAGGCGGCCACCCGCCACCGGGTCACGCCCGCCCGGGAGTCCTCCACCACGGTGAAGGCGCCGTCGGTGCCGCGGCGCAGGGTCCGGGTGGTGTCGGTCTCGATCACCACCTCCTCCAGCCCGGGCAGAGCGAGCAGCAGGGCGTCGTCGACGGCGTCCAGGAGCCGCTCGGCGAGGTCCGCGGCGGCCGGGTCGCGCAGCGGCAGGATGACGGCGGTGTCGTAGGGGTCGGGGGCGCTGCCCTCGGCGGCGAACGGCAGCCGGAGCAGCGGGACGTGCCCGTCGCGGCGCCGGATCTCGTCCCCGAGCCCCGGGCTGTGCCGGGCGACGTCGGCGGCCAGCTCCCGGGCCTCGGCCAGGGACCAGCGCACGCCTCCGTGCCGGCCGACGACGGCGGGCTCGTCGGTGACGGCGAGCACGGCGGCGAACCCGACGCCGAAGCGGCCGATGGAGGGGGTGTCCCGCTTGGCGGAGGCGCGCAGCGTGGAGAGCGACTCGACACCGGCGGCGTCCAGCGGGGCGCCGGTGTTGGCGGCGACGAGCACACCCTCGCGGAGGGTGAGCCGGAGCCGTCCGGGCACGTTCGCCCTGGCGGCGGCGTCGGCCGCGTTCTGGGCGAGCTCCACGACCAGCCGGTCCCGGTACCCGCCGAGGACGAGGTCCTCCTCGGCGTTGGCGTCCTCCCGGAACCGGGCGGGGCTGGTGGCCCAGGCGTCGAGCACACCCCGCCTCAGACGGGCGGTCCCGAACGGGTCGGCACCCTCGGCAGCGGGCCGCACGAACTTGCTCACGTTCAACACTCTCCTCGTCGGCGTGGGGTCGAAGGTACCGCGAGGAGAGGGGGTCGTAGATCGGGGAAGCCTTGTCCGGCCCGGGCGGCCGCGCGCCCACGGCAAAGCCGCCGCTGAACGCGGTCTCGCCCCCGCCGCCCCCGCCCGTCCCTCCCCCAGAGGAGGGTCCCCCACCGGGGGCTGCCGACCCCGGACCCCCGCTGCCGGTCCTGAACGGGCCTCGTCCTCAAACGCCGGACCGGCTCAGAAACACGGACCGGCCGCGGGCCTACGAGTGGCCCAGTTCCGCCGACTCCTCGTCCGCGAGCGCCGGGACCGAGCCCGAGTCCGGGGCCGGGCGCAGCGGGAAGGGGTCCACCTTCGTCTCGTCGATCACCGGCGCCGCCGGACGCGGCGGCGTCGGCATGACCGCGGCCTCGGAGTGGCCGCCGCAGCCGTACGCGAGCGACACCACCCGGCCGTCCGCGGGGGCGAACTCGTTGGCGCAGACACCGAAGGCCTGGCCGAGGGAGCCGCCGATCGGCTGGAGGAAGCCGCAGCTGGCACAGGTCGCGGGGGCCGCCTGGGCCATGGGGGTCTTGGCGCCGTAGGACTCCTCCCAGCGGTCGGCGGCGATGTGCAGCCCGTAGCGGGACAGGACCCGGGCGCGACGCATGCCCAGCTCCTCCGCGACGGCGGCGATCGAACCGCGCGCGGGCACCACGGGCAGGTGCGCCGGCGAGCCCGAGGTGATGTCCGCGTCCTCGGCCTCCACCAGCTCGGCCATCTCCTCGGAGACGGCGGCGCTCGGCACCGGCTCGTCCCCGCCGGAGTAACCGGGCTCCAGACGGAGGTCCTCGGCGTCGGTGGGCAGCAGATCCCCCGGCCCCATGTCCCCGGGGCGCAGCCGCTCGCTCCACGGCACCCACTCGGGGGCGAGCAGCGCGTCGGGGCCGGGCAGCAGCACGACCTCGTCGAGGGTCACGATCTTCGCCCGGGAGGCCCGCGCGACGGTGACCGCCCAGCGCCAGCCCCGGTAGCCGAGTTCCTTGCACTCGAAGAAGTGCGTGACGACCCGGTCGCCCTCGGACTCAAGGCCCGCGTGCTCACCGACGACGCCGGGCGCCGCCGCCTCCTCCGCTGCGGTGCGGGCGAGGTCGACCGCCTCGGCGCACAGGCGGTCGGGGGTGCGGCTTCGCGTGGTCGCTGCGCTCACAGGTATCGCTTCTCTCCTACGCCGTCACTGTGGTGCGTACGCCGGTGGCGAGGGGGCGGACGGAGCGGACCGGGGGACCGCGTCGACGTCCACGCCCGCTCGCGCTCGGGCGCACCTGTGCCACCCATTGTGCGGGATGGCTGAGATACGCACGCTACCTGTTCGCGTGCGCTCGGCCTACACCGACGGGACGTTTGCCACCCGCCCACCGGTCTCGGTATGGCCACAGCACGTCCGCGAACGCGCGGCCATACGCGCGGTAACGGCACTACAAACCCCTCAGTCGGGGCACTATGACGTCGTGGCAACCGCGAAGACACCCCAAGGAGCCACCGGGACCGGTGGGGCCAAAGGGCTCAAGGGAAGCAGCCGACGCACCGGCACGGGCCGGGCGCGCGGCTCCTTCCGCTCGGTCGGCCGCGCCCTGCACCTGCCGTTCACCGGCCCCGCCCGCGGCATCCGCAAGGCCACCCACGCGCACGGAGCCGGCGAGTCCGGCCTCGGCAAGCTGATCGAACTGCACGGTGTGAACGGCGCCGGCGATGTGATGATCACGGTCGCCCTCGCCTCCACGGTCTTCTTCTCCGTCCCCACCGACGAGGCACGCGGGCGTGTCGCGCTCTACCTCGCCATCACCATGGCCCCCTTCACCGTGCTCGCCCCGGTGATCGGCCCGCTCCTGGACCGCCTGCCGCACGGCCGCCGGGCCGCGATGGCGGGCGCCATGCTGGCCCGGGCGCTGCTCGCGCTGGTGCTGGCCGGGGCGGTGGCCACCGGCAGCATCGAGATGTACCCGGCGGCCCTGGGCGTCCTGGTCTCCTCCAAGGCGTACGGCGTGGTCAGAAGCGCGGTCGTGCCCCGCCTGCTGCCACCCCGCTTCTCCCTGGTGAAGGCCAACTCCCGGGTCACCCTCGGCGGACTCCTCGCCACCGCGATCGCCGCGCCGATCGCCGCGGGACTCCAGTCGCTCGGACCGCGCTGGCCGCTCTACGGCGCCTTCGTCATCTTCCTGGTGGGGATGTTCCTGTCCTTCACGCTGCCGCCGAAGGTCGACTCCGCCAAGGGCGAGGACATCGCGCTGCTCGCCGCGGACAAGGACCACCTGCACGGCCCGCACCGCCACCCGGTCAAACGCCCCGGGCTGCGCACGGTCGGCATCGCCGTCACCCACGCCCTCGGCGCGAACGCCTCCCTGCGCTTCCTGTCCGGGTTCCTGACCTTTTTCCTGGCGTTCCTGCTGCGCGAACACCCGCTGTCCGGGCAGAGCGCCGCGGTGTCGCTGGGCCTGGTGGTCGTCTCGGCCGGCGTCGGCAACGCGCTGGGCACCGCGGTCGGGGCATGGCTGCGGCAACGCGCGCCCGAGCTGCTCATCGTGACCGTCGTCGCGTTCGTCCTCGGTGTCGCGATCACCGCGGCGATCTTCTTCGGGGCGTTCCTGGTGGCCGTCCTCGCCGCGGTCGCCGGGTTCGCGCAGGCGCTGTCCAAGCTGTCCCTGGACGCGCTGATCCAGCGGGACGTGCCCGAGCAGGTCCGCACGTCGGCGTTCGCCCGCTCCGAGACGCTGCTCCAGGTGTCCTGGGTGTTCGGCGGCGCGGTCGGGATCGTGATGCCGCTGAACGGCTCGCTGGGCCTGTCGGTGGCCGCCGTGGCCGTCGCCGCGGGCTGGCTGACGACGGCCAGAGGGCTGCTGAGCTCGGCCCGGCACGGCGGCGGCACCCGCACGCGCGTGGCGTAACGCACGGCACGCCGCACCCCACATGGCGATGCCGGTGAAGGCGCCCGATAGCCTTCGGCCATGACCATGATGCGATCCGTTGTGCGACGCCGCCGCGCCGTCGCCGTCGCCGGCGCCGTTTCCGCCGGACTGCTCGTCCTGTCGGCCTGCGACAAGCCGACCCCGCGAGCCACCGTCACGGTCGGCGACAGCTCGGTGAGCGCCGAGGCCGAGTGCTACGACGGCGGCGACAACCTGGGCCAGGAGAAGGCCACCAAGTGCGCCCTGAAGAAATCCTCCGACTCCATCGACGTGCCGCAGAGCGAGACCCTGCGCATCGGCGTCGACCCTGAGATCGCGGACACCGGCTGGGCGCTGTGGATCAACGGCCAGCAGGTCACGCCGGTCTACAAGAAGACGTACTACTCCTTCCAGGGCGTCGACCTCTTCTCCGAGCAGCAGGGCCAGGCCGCGCCCAAGCAGCTGTACATCAGCATCGTCCAGCAGAACAAGCCGGGCAAGGAAGGCACCAGCAAGCAGTACGAGGGCGTGTGGAACTTCAAGCTCGTCAACGACGACGCCTGAGCCGTACCCAACCGATGCGCGTCCTCGTGGCCACCGCGGTCCCCGTAGAACGGGACGCGGTGGCCCGCGCGTTCACGGGGACGACGGCCCCGACGGTCGACGTCATCGCCGCCGGGGTGGGTCCCGCGCTCGCCGCCGCCACCACGGCCACCGCCCTGGCGGGCACCCCCTACGGCCTGGTCGTCTCCGCGGGGATCGCCGGCGGCTTCCAGCCCGAGGCCCCCGTCGGCTGCCTCGTGGTCGCCGACGAGATCACCGCGGCCGACCTCGGCGCCGAGACCGCCGAGGGGTTCCTGCCCGTGACCGAGCTGGGCTTCGGGACCGTCACCCACCGTCCGCCCGAGGCCCTCGTACGGGACGCCGTGGCCGCCACCGGGGCCCGCCGCGGTGCCGTGCTCACCGTCTCCACCGTCACCGGCACCGCCGCCCGCGCCGCCGCGCTCCGCGCCCGCCACCCCACCGCCCTGGCCGAGGCCATGGAGGGCTTCGGGGTGGCCGAGGCCGCCGCGCTGCACGGGGTGCCCGTGCTGGAGGTGCGGGCCGTGTCCAATCCCGTCGGTCCCCGCGACCGTGCCGCCTGGCGCATCCCGGACGCCCTGGCCGCCCTGACCGAGGGCTTCGGGAAGCTCGCGCCCGTACTGGAGAGTTGGAACCAGTCATGAGCCTTCAGATCGCTTACTCCCCCTGCCCGAACGACACCTTCGTCTTCGACGCCCTCGCCCACGGCCGTCTCCCCGACGCGCCCGAGCTGGACGTGACGTTCGCGGACATCGACCTCACCAACGGCATGGCCGAGCGCGGCGAGTGGGACGTCCTGAAGGTGTCGTACGCCGTGCTGCCCTACGTCCTCGACGAGTACGCCCTGCTGCCCTGCGGGGGCGCGCTGGGCCGGGGCTGCGGGCCGCTGGTGCTGACGCGGGAGGCCGGGGTGGACCTGAGGGGCCGTACGGTCGCGGTGCCCTCCGAGCGGTCGACGGCGTATCTGCTCTTCCGGCTCTGGGCGGCCGACACCCTGCCCGGCGGGGTCGGGGAGATCGTCGTCATGCCGTTCCACGAGATCATGCCCGCCGTGCGCGACGGGAAGGTCGACGCCGGACTGGTCATCCACGAGGCCCGCTTCACCTACCACGGCTACGGGCTGCACAAGCTCGCCGACATGGGCGAGCACTGGGAGGCGACGACCGGGCTGCCGATCCCGCTCGGCGCGATCATCGCGAAGCGTTCCCTCGGCGCGCGGACGCTGACGGGCCTGGCCGACGCCATCCGCCGCTCGGTGCGCGCCGCCTGGGACGACCCCGAGGTCTCCCGCCCCTACGTCATGGCACACGCCCAGGAGATGGACCCGTCCGTCGCCGACCAGCACATCGGGCTGTACGTCAACGAGTTCACCCACGATCTCGGCGTGGACGGCTATGCCGCGGTCCGCGGACTCCTCACCCGTGCGGCGGCCGAGGGGCTGGTGCCGCCCCTCGGCCCGGACGCACTGGAATTCCCTTAGAAATCAAGGGTTTTTGGACAGTTGCTCTAAACGTCGAGCTGGTCGGCGACCGCCCGCAGCAGACCCGCGATCTTCTTTCCGGCGGCCTTGTCGGGGTAACGCCCGCGCTCCAGCATCGGCGTGATGTTCTCGAGAAGGGTCGTCAGATCCTGCACGATCGAGGCCAGCTCGTCCGGCTTCTTGCGGGTGGCGGCCGCGACCGACGGTGTCGGATCGAGGACGACGACCGAAAGCGCCTGGTCACCGCGTTGTCCGGCGACGACTCCGAACTCCACCCGCTGGCCCGGCTTCAGGCTCTCGACTCCGGCGGGGAGGACCGAGGAATGGACGAAGACGTCACCGCCGTCGTCGCGGGAGAGAAAGCCGAAGCCCTTCTCACTGTTGAACCACTTGACCTTGCCGGTAGGCACGTCTGTTCCTCGTCCTCGTACTCGTCGGAAAACTGCTTCTGAAACGGCTCTTGATAGCACTGGGGCGGGTCGTCGGGACCCGCCGGTACCAAGGCTAATGGTCTTGTGGCCGGTGACAAGACGTCGCCCGGTTGTTCCTCCGGGCAGGGAACTACCCTGGTCCGGTGCGTGACAAAACCCAAACGAATTCCGCCGCGCCCGGTGACCGACTGATCCGCGCCGGTGCCGTCGTGTTCTTCATCGGTGCGGTGGCCACACTGGTCACCGTGGCCCCGCTGCTCCTCGGGACGACGCCCTTTCCGACGTACATGTTCGGACTGAGCATGCTGATGGGCGTCGGTTTTCTGATGGCCGGCGCGGGCGTGCTCCGGTCGGTCGCGGCGGGGCGGCGTCAGGCGCGGGCCGGACGGTAGCCGGCGAACCAGGCCGGGAACTCGGTCAGGTCGGCCATGATCACGTCCGCCCCGGCCTCGGCCAGCTCCTGCGCGCTGCACGGGCCGGTGGCCACGGCGACCGAGAGCGCCCCGGCGGTCCGGGCGCCCCGTACGTCGCCGAGGTGGTCGCCGACGTAGACGCTCGCCCCGTGCTCGCGCAGCGCCTCGGCCTTCTGCTCGGCCCACAGGTCGCCGATCACCGCGTCCGGGTCGAGACCGAGGTGCTCCACGTGGAGCTTGGCGTTGGGCGCGTACTTCGCGGTCACGACGATCGCCCGGCCGCCGGCGGCCCGCACGGCGGCGATGGCCTCGCGGGCGCCCGCCATCGCGGTCGTCGCGGCGATCGCGATCGACGGGTACAGCGACCGGTAGAGGTCGGCCATGGCGGGGACCTGTTCCGCCGGGAACCAGTTGCTCAGCTCGTCCGCCAGCGGCGGTCCGAGCCGGGTCACCACGAGGTCGGCGTCGACGTACACGCCCGTCCGCGCGGACAGCTCCAGGAAGCAGGCGCGGATACCGGGGCGGGAGTCGACGAGCGTCATGTCGAGATCGAACCCGACGGTCGGGGCGCAGACGTGTGCAGAGGCCATATGGGCCATTGTGCCCAGTGGGTACGACCGTCCTACCGGCGCCTCTGCGAACGCCACACGAGGAACAGCGCCGAGGCGACGGCCGCGCCCCGGAGCACCCACGGCCAGGTGTCGGCGACCGCGTCGTTCATCTGCCCCTCGGCGATGGGCGCGCCCCAGCGGCCCTCGCCGCGGCCCCACAGCCACACCACCCCGGCGGTGAGCGCGAGTCCGGGCAGGAACATCACCGCCCACTTGGTCTCCGCGTCGGTCAGCCGCCGCGAGGCGTAGGCGATGAGCCAGCCGAGGAGGAGGGCGACGAGGTTGCCGAGGACCGCCCCGGCGACGAGGAGGCCCGCGGCGATCAGCAGCAGCGGGTTGCTCCACCTCCCCCGGGGCAGGGAGAGCCACCGGCGGCGCGCGGCGGGGGCCTCCTCGACCACCGCGGGTTCGAGCACGGCGGCCTTCTCCAGGACCGGCCCGGGCTCCTCCTCCTTCGGCGGCGGGGGCTTGAGCAGCTCCGGGATCTCCACACCGCCCACGAACCCCGCCGGTACGGCTTCCCCGATCCCGAACGGGGTGGGGTCCGTGCGCCACCAGTCCGGCTGGCGCGAGCGGTCCCCGATCTCCGCCTCCCCGGCGAGGTGCGGCGGCACGGAGGCCTCGTGCACGGGCTCGGCGGGGCGCGGCCTGGGCACGATCCGGCGCAGCCCCTTGGCCCGGCTCTCCCCGCCCTCCCGGTCCGGCTGCACGGGTACGGCGGTGGGGGGCGGGGCGGGGGCCGGGGTCCGCGGTGCGGCGCCGGTGCCGCCCGCCGCGGTGACGACGTCGTCCGGGCTGCCGAGCCGGGCGATGATCCGGCGCACGGCCGCGGGGCTGTCCACGGGCGTCTTGGCCCGTCGCCGGTCGATCTCGTCGCGCAGCTCGGACACGAGCCGCATCCGGGTGCCGGACGGCAGCTGCCGCTGCTGGGCCACGTCACCGACGCGGCTCAGATACTCGTAGACGACCTGGTCGCTCTCGATACCCACGAAGTCCCTCCGGGGGGCGGCGCGTTGATTCCCCGGGCACGACCGTATCGCGCGCGGGCCGGCCGACGTAGCCGCACGGGGCGCGTGCCGCGCGACGCGGAGGGCACCCGGCGCGGCCGTACGCGGGCGGGGCGCGGGGGTGCCCCGGTCCGTGGACGCGGAACTCGCTGTCGTGCCCACCCGCTACCGTGGGTCGGATGAGCACCCCGGCCACACCGCCCCGCTCCCTCGCAGAGGCTCTGCGCGCAAGGGACGACGCCTCCCTCGGCGCTCTCCTGCGGGCCCGCCCCGATCTCATCACCCCCGTCCCCACCGACCTCACCCAGTTGGCGACCCGGGCGGGGACCCGGGCCTCGGTGGTCAGGGCGCTGGAGCGGCTGGACCGGTTCGCGTTGCAGACCGCGGAGGCGCTGGCGGTCGCCGGGGACCCGGCGTCGCACGAGGAACTGCTCGCTCTGCTGGCGGGCGACGCCGGTGACCCGGTGGTCACCGGGGCGCTGCCCCGTGCTCTCGGGACCCTGCGCGAGCAGGCGCTGGTGTGGGGCGAGGACGACCGGCTGCGGCTGGTGCGGACCGCGCGGGAGCTGCTGGCGCCCTCGCCGCAGCACCCCTCGCCCACCGGGCTCGGGCCGACGGTGCGGGAGGCCACGGCCGGGATGTCGCCGGGCCGGATCCAGGAGATCGTGACGGCCGCTGGTCTGCCGTCGACGCACGACTCGGTCTCCGCGGTGACGGCGCTCACGGCCCTGTTCACCGACCGCGCGCGGATGACGGCCCTGCTCGACGGCCTGCCCGAGGACTCCCTGGAGGTGCTGCGGCGGCTGGTGTGGGGCCCGCCGTACGGGCAGGTCAGCGCCGACCCGGCGGCGAGGCTGCGGCGCCTGCTGGACCTGGGGCTGCTGCTGCCGACGGCGCCGGGGACGGTCGTCCTGCCGCGGGAGGCGGCACTGCACCTGCGGGGCGGTCTGGCGCACCGCGTCACCGAGCCCCTGCCGCCGGCCGTCGAGGCCGCGGCCGCCCACCGCCCGCAGGTGGTGGACGCGACGGCGGCGGGCCAGGCGTACACGGCCCTGGCGACGGTCGAGGAACTGCTGAAGGACTGGGACGAGGGCGGGCCCGCGGTCCTGCGCGCCGGCGGTCTGAGCGTGCGCGATCTCAAGCGCACCGCGGTCGCCCTCGACGTCTCCGAGCCGATCGCCGCGTTCTGGGTCGAACTCGCCTACGCGGCGGGCCTGATCGCCTCCGACGGCGAGGCCGAGGAGCGCTACGCGGCGACCCCCGCCTACGACGAGTGGCTGGAGCGCCCCGCGGCCGAGCGCTGGGCGCACCTGGCCGGGACCTGGCTGACGGCGACCCGGACGGCGGGCCTGATCGGCGGCCGGGACGCGAAGGACCGCACCCTGTCCGCGCTGGGCCCCGGCCTCGACCGCAGCGCGGCACCGGAGGTGCGCCACCGTGTGCTGACCCTGCTGGCCTCGCTGCCGGAGGGGGCCGCGCCGGCAGCGGAGTCGGTGCTGGCCCGGTTGCGCTGGGAGCGTCCGCTGCGCGGGCCGCACCGCGACGACGACCTGCGCTCACGGCTCGCGCGGTGGACGCTGAGCGAGGCGGAGCTGCTGGGCGTGACGGGCCGGGGCGCGCTGTCGGGGCAGGGCCGGGCCCTGCTGGGGGCGCCGCCCGCGAAGGCCACGCGGGAGCAGCCGTCCGGGCCCGGCGACAAGCTCCCGGTCCACCATCACACGCCGCCCGCCCCCGAGCCCCTGGCGGGCCCCGAGCAGGCGGTGGCCTCCGCCGCGGCCGCCCGTCTGCTGGCGCCGCTCCTGCCCGAGCCGCTGGACCACGTGCTGCTCCAGGCCGACCTGACCGCCGTGGCCC
Organism: Streptomyces sp. NPDC034103; assembly: GCF_055575395.1. NCBI lineage: Bacteria > Bacillati > Actinomycetota > Actinomycetes > Kitasatosporales > Streptomycetaceae > Streptomyces > Streptomyces sp. NPDC034103. The sequence continues at coordinate 408,338 of NZ_JBVISS010000007.1, forward strand.
CGGGTCCGCTGCGCCGCCCCCTGGCCGAGGTGCTGGGTGTGCTGGCGGACGTGGAGTCGAAGGGCGGGGCGACGGTGTACCGCTTCACGCCCGGCTCGGTCCGCCGGGCCCTGGACGCCGGCCGGTCCGCCTCCGACCTGCACGCCTTCCTCGCCGCGCACTCCCGTACGCCGGTCCCCCAGCCGCTGAGCTACCTGATCGACGACGTGGCCCGCAGACACGGCCACCTGCGGGTGGGAGCGGCCTCCGCGTACGTCCGCTGCGACGACGACACCCAGCTCAACGAGATCCTCGCCGACAAGCGGGCCGCCGGTCTGGGCCTGCGCCGGCTGGCGCCCACGGTCCTGGCCGCCCAGGTCGACCCGGCCACGCTCCTGGAGGGCCTGCGCCATATGGGCTTCGCGCCGGCCGCCGAGTCGGCGGAGGGCGACGTCCTGATCGCCCGGGCCCACGCCCACCGCACCCCGCCCCGCACGGCCCCCGCACCGGTCCCGGACGGCCCCCCGGTCCCGGACGCCACCCTGCTCACGGCCGCGGTCCGCGCCATCCGGGCGGGCGACCTGGCCGCCACGACCCCCCGCAAGGAGAGCCCCGCCACCACCGCCCCCGGCGAACTCCCCCGCACCAGCTCCGCCGAGACCCTCGCCACCATGCAGGCCGCCGTCCTCACCAGCGAGGCCCTGTGGATCGGTTACGTCAACGCCGAGGGCACCGCGAGTCAGCGGGTCGTCGCCCCGATCCGGGTGGAGGGCGGCTTCGTGACGGCGTACGACCACACGGCGGACGAGGTGAGGACATACCCCTTGCACCGCATCACGGGAGTGGCGGAACTGGCGGAACCGGCGGACGACTAGGCCCGGTCAGCACTCCCCGACCGGGGCGTCCGCCGGCAGGCCGAAGTGGGCGCGGGCGGCCGCCTCCAGGGGCCCGGAGGAGAGCGGGGTGTCCGCCTCGGACTCGGCGAGGAACCCGAAGTGCGCCTCCGTCCAGTCCGCGTACTCGGCGCCGTCCGGCGGCTCCTCCAGGGAGTCGACGCGAAAGCCGCCGTCCGCCTCCCGGGTCAGCCGCACCACCTGCGGGTACGCGCCCCCGCCGCACTCCACGAGGGCGTGGTCGTGGACCCCGTACTCCATGCACAGGGTGTTGACGCCCGCCCGTATCCGCCCCTCGCGCTCGTCCAGCTCCAGCGCCTTCGCGCGGCAGAACCAGCGCGCGTCGATCCCCGGCACCGCCTCGCCGTACCCGCTCCCCCGGGAGTCCGCCGCGAGCCGTGCCTCGATCACCGGCCGCACCTCGCCCCACAGCCGGCCGTCCACCCCGGCCGGTCCCATCACCCAGGCGCCCGTCACCACCAGCACCCCCACCGCGCCCCCGCCGGTCACCCAGCCGCGCACCGACAGCCCCGCCACAGCGCCCACCGCCCTCCCCGCGCCCCGTGCGGCGCTCGCCAGGTCAGACGGTCGAGGGGGGACCAGGGTTGCCCACGACGGGGCCACCGCTTCGGCGCGCGGTACGGCACACTGGAGGTTTGGCCGTAGAAAGGGTGTGCCGCGCGTGAACGGACCGCTGATCGTCCAGTCGGACAAGACTCTGCTTCTGGAGGTCGACCACGAGCAGGCCGACGAGTGCCGTCGGGCCATCGCGCCGTTCGCGGAGCTGGAGCGGGCGCCGGAGCACATCCACACCTACCGGGTGACCCCGCTGGGGCTGTGGAACGCCCGCGCGGCCGGGCATGACGCCGAGCAGGTGGTCGACGCGCTGGTGCAGTACAGCCGGTACCCGGTGCCGCACGCGCTGCTCGTGGACGTCGCCGAGACGATGGACCGGTACGGGCGGCTCACGCTCAGCAAGCACCCCGCGCACGGGCTGGTGCTCACCACCACCGACCGGCCGGTGCTGGAGGAGATCCTGCGCTCGAAGCGGATCATCCCGCTGGTCGGCGCCCGCCTCGACCCCAACACCGTGGTCGTGCACCCCTCCGAGCGGGGGCAGATCAAGCAGACCCTGCTGAAGCTGGGCTGGCCGGCCGAGGACCTCGCGGGGTACGTCGACGGCGAGGCGCACCCGATCGAGCTGGCCGAGGACGGGTGGGCGCTCAGGCCGTACCAGAAGCAGGCCGTGGAGAACTTCTGGCACGGCGGCAGCGGGGTCGTCGTGCTGCCCTGCGGTGCCGGCAAGACCCTCGTCGGCGCCGGGTCCATGGCGCAGGCCAAGGCGACGACCTTGATTCTGGTGACCAACACCGTCTCCGCCCGGCAGTGGAAGCACGAGCTGGTGAAGCGGACCTCGCTGACCGAGGAGGAGATCGGCGAGTACAGCGGGACCCGCAAGGAGATCCGGCCCGTCACCATCGCCACCTACCAGGTGCTCACCACCCGGCGGAAGGGTGTCTATCCGCATCTGGAGCTCTTCGACTCCCGGGACTGGGGCCTGATCGTCTACGACGAGGTGCATCTGCTCCCGGCCCCCGTCTTCAAGTTCACGGCCGATCTCCAGGCCCGGCGGCGCCTCGGCCTCACGGCCACCCTGGTGCGCGAGGACGGGCGGGAGTCCGACGTGTTCTCCCTCATCGGGCCCAAGCGGTTCGACGCGCCCTGGAAGGAGATCGAGGCGCAGGGGTACATCGCGCCCGCCGACTGTGTCGAGGTCCGCGTCAACCTCACGGACTCCGAGCGGCTCGCCTACGCCACGGCCGAGCAGGAGGAGAAGTACCGCTTCTGTGCGACGACCGCGACCAAGCGGAAGGTCACGGAGGCGCTGGTCAAGCGGTTCGCGGGGCAGCAGATCCTGGTGATCGGGCAGTACATCGACCAGCTCGACGAGCTCGGTGAGCATCTGAACGCGCCCGTGATCAAGGGCGAGACGTCCAACGCGCAGCGCGAGAAGCTCTTCGGCGCCTTCCGGGAGGGCGAGATCAGCGTGCTGGTGGTGTCGAAGGTGGCGAACTTCTCCATCGACCTGCCCGAGGCGACGGTCGCCATCCAGGTGTCGGGCACGTTCGGGTCGCGGCAGGAGGAGGCGCAGCGGCTGGGCCGGGTACTGCGGCCGAAGGCGGACGGGCACCAGGCGCACTTCTACTCGGTGGTGGCCCGGGACACCATCGACCAGGACTTCGCCGCGCACCGCCAGCGGTTCCTGGCCGAGCAGGGGTACGCCTACCGCATCGTGGACGCGGACGAGCTGCTGTCGGAGGGGTGAGGGGCGGAGGCCGCGGGGAGTGTGGGCCGGGGGCCCGGGGGGTGTGGGCCCGGGGGCCGTGGGCCCGGGGGCCGTGGGCCAGGGGCCCGCAGGGCGTGGCCCGGAGGCCCGCAGGGCGTGGGCCAGGGGACCGAGGCGCGTGGGCGTGGCCCGGAGGCCCGCAGGGGCGTGGGGCCAGGGGACCGAGGCGCGTGGGCCGGAGCACGCAGGGGCGTGGCCCGCAAGGGCGTAGGCCAGGGGGCCGCAGGGGCGGGGCCCGGAGGCCCGCAGGCCGGGGCCGGTTACTTGCGGCGGACGCCGGCTTCCTCGCCGTACTCGCCGAGTATGACGACGTCGAAGGCGGCGCCCGCGAAGACGCGGACCGCGCGGAAGGCGTCGCCGAGCAGGTGGGTGGTGTGGCCGCCGGACAGGGGGGTCGCTCCGGACGGGCGACGGGGGGCTGGGGTGAAGGTCGCTGCACTCATGTCTCCATGGTGGCGCGCGAGGCAGGAAGAGGGCATCGGCCGCAGGTCCCCTTCCGCCCTGCTACCTGGGTACACCCGCAGGGTGGCGCCTCCCCCACCCGACGCAGGGGTGACCCCCTAGGGGATCCGGGACGGGCGGGCCTGCCGGTCCGCGGGAAATCCGTTGGCTCCGGCCCCTCCGGCTCGCCTAGAATCCCCGCTCTTGCCCGCCTCCTCCTCGGAGCGCCGCCGGCCGGACGGAAACCGGTCGGCATCTCGCAGCAGCAGCCGCTCACGCCCGCAGCACCTTCGGAGGCACCCCCTTGTCCACGATCGTCGACGACCCGCTCGGCCGCGAACGCTCCCACCTCGCCGCGTCCCGCGCCGCCCTGCGCGCCATGCGTGAGGACGTCGAGTCGCTGGACATCAGCGACGTGACCGCGAACTGGGTCAACGCCGAGGTCCTCGCCCGCCAGATCGACGAGCGCATCAAGGCCCTCGCCGACCTCAGCGACACCCCGCTCTTCTTCGGCCGCCTCGACTACCTGCACGCCCCCGGCGCGGACCGGGCCGAGGGCGCCGAGGGCGAGCGCTTCTACATCGGGCGCCGGCACGTCCACGACCACGACGGCGACCCGATGGTCATCGACTGGCGCGCGCCGGTCTCCCAGCCGTTCTACCGGGCGTCCAAGAAGGACCCGATGGACGTCGCTCTCAGGCGCCGCTTCGGCTACACCGGCGGCGAGCTGACCGCGTACGAGGACGAGCACCTCTCCGACCCCGACGAGGTCGCCACCACCAGCAAGCTCCTCCAGCAGGAGATCGAGCGGCCGCGCGTCGGCCCGATGCGGGACATCGTCGCCACCATCCAGCCCGAGCAGGACGAGATCGTACGGTCCGGGCTCGGCGGGACGGTCTGCGTGCAGGGCGGTCCGGGGACCGGGAAGACCGCCGTCGGCCTGCACCGGGTCGCGTATCTCCTCTACGCCCACCGGGAGCGGCTCGCCCGCACGGGGACCCTCGTCATCGGGCCGAACCGGTCCTTCCTGCACTACATCGAGCAAGTCCTCCCGGCGCTGGGCGAGTTGGCGGTGAAGCAGGCCACTGTGGACGACCTGGTCGCCGGTGGCGCGGAGGTGCGGGGCACCGACGACGCGGCGGCGGCGGTCATCAAGGGCGACGCCCGGATGGCGGAGGTGGTCCGGCGGGCCGTCTACGCGCACGTGAGCATGCCGACCGAGCCGGTCGTCGTCGTGCGGGGCTCGCGGCGCTGGCGGGTCCCGGCGTACGAACTGGAGGCCATCGTCCGTGAGTTGCTCGGCCGTGACATCCGCTACGGGGCTGCCCGCGAGGCCCTCCCGCAGCGCATCGCGCACGCCGTGCTGGTGCAGATGGAGCGCTCGGGGGAGGCTCCGGACGACCGAGTGCAGGACGCGGTGGCCCGCAACAGCGCGGTGAAGGCGGCCGTGAAGGCGATCTGGCCGCCCGTCGACCCGGCCAGGCTGGTGCTGAGGCTGCTGACGGACGCGGACTTCCTCGCCGTGCACGCGGACGGGGTCCTCGACGAGGACGAGCAGCGGACGATCCTGTGGGCGAAGCCCGTCCGGAGCGTGAAGTCGGCCAAGTGGTCGGCGGCGGACGCGGTGTTGATCGACGAGGCGAGGGACGTGATCGAGCGCACGCACTCCCTGGGCCATGTGGTGCTGGACGAGGCGCAGGACCTGTCCCCCATGCAGTACCGCGCGGTGGGGCGCCGCTGCACGACCGGTTCGGCGACCGTCCTCGGCGACCTCGCACAGGGCACCACTCCGTGGGCGACGCGGAGCTGGGCCGAGGCGCTGGCCCACCTCGGCAAGTCCGACGGCGTGATCGAGGAGCTGACGGCCGGTTTCCGTGTCCCCACGGACGTCATCGCCTACGCCTCCCGGCTGCTCCCGCACATCGCGCCGGGGCTCACCCCGGTCGCCTCGGTCCGCGAGAACCCGGGGTTCTTCGACCTGCGCGAGATCGGCGACACGGCCGAAGTGGTCGCCGCGTGCGAGGAGTTGCTCGGCAACGAGGGGTCGACCGGGCTGATCGCGGCGGACGAGCGGGTGCCGGTGCTGGCCGCGGCGCTGGCGTCGGCGGGGATCGGGTACCTGGCACCCGGTGAGGAGACCACCGCCGAGACGCGGCTGACGCTGGTACCGGCGTCGCTGGCCAAGGGCCTGGAGTACGACTACGTGGTGCTGGACGAGCCGTCAGCGGTGGTGGCCGGGGAACCGGACGAGCGGACGGGCTTGCGGCGACTGTACGTGGCCCTGACCCGAGCGGTGTCGGGACTGATCGTCACACACACGACACCACTGCCGGCGCAGCTCTGACCGCTGCCGGGCCCGGGCTTCCGGGGGGCCTGACCGCACCTCGACGCGACCCGCGCCTGCGGCGAATCCCGCTCACCCGGCGTCAAGAACGCGGCGCCACTGCTCCACCGCTGCCGCCGACACCGGCGTCTCCCAGCCTCCCGGTCGCGCCGCGCCGCCGATGTGGAAGGCGTCGATGCCCGCGGCCCGCAGCACCGGTACGTGGTCAAGGCGCAGGCCGCCGCCCACGAGGATCTGCTGCTCGTACCCGGGCTCCCCGGCCCTCGCCGCCTCCGCGAGGAGGGTCGGGAGGCCGGCGTCCACCCCCGCCGGCGATCCGGCCGTCAGGTAGGTGTCCAGTCCCGACAGGCCGTCCAGCTGCTTGCGCAGGGCGTCCCGGTCGGCGGCGTGGTCGACCGCGCGGTGAAAGGTCCACCGGCAGCCGTCCAGCGCGGCCACGACCTGCTCCACCGCGTGCACGTCCACGCCGCCCTGCGCGTCGAGGAAGCCGAGCACGAACTCCTGCGCCCCGGCCCGGCGCAGCTCGCGCGCGACCCGGACCACCCGTGAGACGTCCCCCGCGTCGAACCCGTCCGCCGGCCGGAGCATCACCCGCAGGGGGATGTCCACGGCCGCGCGGATCCCGGCGAAGGTCTCCACGGTCGGGGTCAGGCCGTCGGCCGCCATGTCGGTGACCAGCTCCAGCCGGTCCGCGCCACCGGTCTGGGCCGCGAGCGCGTCCTCGACGTCGAGGGCGATCACCTCCAGGACTGCACGCTTGCTCATGGGACCCCATTCGTCGGCGAGGGACGGCTCGGACATCGACCACTACAGGTCTAGTCCAATCTCCAGACTACGCCCACCTCCGCCGACGATCACCTCTTCCCCCGCCTCCCGCGCCCCGCCTCCCGCCCCCGCCCGGGCAGGGCGCGGGACAATCGGGGCATGGCTGATCTCGACGCCCTGCGCGCCCGCTTCCGCCGGACCCTGGAAGGAGCCCGGGGACCCGAAGGACCCGATCCCGACCCCTATGCCGACAACCTGCTCGGCCGCTGGCAGGAGCCGCAGCGCCGCTACCACACGCTCGCGCACCTGACCGCGGTCCTCGACCACGTCGACGTACTGGCGGAGCACGCGGACGACCCGGACGTGGTCCGGCTGGCGGCCTGGTTCCACGACGCGGTGTACCTGCCCGACCGGTCGGAGAACGAGGAACGCTCCGCCCGTCTCGCCGAGCGCGCCCTCCCCGAGGCCGGCCTGTCGGCGGCCAGGACCGCCGAGGTGGCCCGGCTGGTGCGCCTCACCGTCACCCACGACCCCGCCGACGACGACCGCGACGGCCAGGTGCTGTGCGACGCCGACCTCGCGATCCTCGCCGCGCCGCCCGCCGCGTACGCCGCGTACACCGCCGCCGTCCGCGAGGAGTACGGCTTCGTGCCCAGCGAGGCCTTCCGGGAGGGCCGGGCGGCGGTGCTGCGCCGGCTCCTGGAACTGCCGCGGCTGTTCAGGACGCCGTACGGGCGGGCGGAGTGGGAGGCCACGGCCCGCTACAACCTCGCCGGGGAGCTGGAAATGCTGTCGCCCTGAGAGGGCGGGCCGCCTAGCCTGCCCGCATGGCAGACATGGGTGCGGAACGGGTGACGGAGGCTGTCGCGAGCGCGGTGGCGCTGCTGCGGACGGCGGTGGGCCGGGACTGGGAGGGGGTGCGGGCCGGCCGGCTGGAGTGGAGCTGCCGGGAGACGGCGACGCACATCGCGGAGGATCTCATCGCGTACGCGGGGCAGTTGGCGGGCCGGGCGCAAAACGCCTACGTGCCCTTCGAGATCGCCCTGGAGGAGGGCACCGACAACGCCGGGATCATCCAGCTCGTCGAGACCACCGGCGTGCTGCTCTCGACCACCGTCCGCACCACCCCGCGCGCCGTCCGCGCCTTCCACCCCTACCCCTTCCGCAGCGCCGGCCGCGAGGGCTTCGCCGCGATGGGCGTCGCCGAGGTGCTGCTGCACGCGCACGACATCGCCGAGGGCCTGGGCCTGCCGTACGAGCCGCCCGCGCACCTCGCCGAGTACGTGCTGACCGGGATCTTCCCGCACGTCCAGCCGGGCCCCGACCACTGGCGCACCCTGCTGTGGGCCACCGGCCGCGGGGAGTTGCCCGGCCGCGCCCCGCTCACCGGGTGGCGCTGGAACAACAACCTGGTCCTGGACACCGAGCGGCTCACCCTGGAGGGTGTCTCGCCCGCGGCCGCCGCCGACCTGGCCGCGGGCGGCACGGGCGGTTTCGACTGGGTGGTGGGCGGGCCGTACCAGGGCACGCGGGACGCGTCCGGGATGGTGCTGAAGGCGTACGAGGCGGGCGTGCACCGGCCGGAGTTCGGGCTGTTCGTCCTCGTCCGCCGGGAGGACGACCTCGCGGTCGGCGGCGTGGGCTTCCACGGCGCGCCCGACGAGGAGGGCCGGGTGGAGATCGGCTACGACCTCGTGGAGGGCGTGCGCGGCCGGGGTTACGCCACCGAGGCGCTGCGCGGGCTGGCGGACTGGGCGCTGGAGCGGGACGACGTGAGCACCCTGTTCGCGACGATCGACCGGGCGAACATCCCCTCCCAAGGGGTGGTCTCCCGGGCGGGGTTCACCCGGGCGAGCGAGGACGCGGAGGTGCTCGCCTACGAACTCGGGCGCTGAGGGCGCCCCTTGGGCACCCGCAGCCCCGACTCCGTCAGCAGCCGCACCACGTCACGGCTGCTGACCTCCACCGCGCCGGCGGCCACCACGTCGGCGTACCGGTGCGAGGGGATGTCGTAGTGGTCCCGTTCGAAGGCGCGCCGGGGCACGCCCAACCGGTCGGCGAACGCGTGCAGTTCGTCGTAGGAGACGTCGCTGACGAGGTGGGACCACATGCGGCCGTGGCCCGGCCAGGCGGGCGGGTCTATGTAGACGGTCACGAGGAGGCCGCCCCGCCGGTCGCGGGGCCCAGCGCCCCCACCGCGGCGACCTTCACCCCGGCCTTGTGGCACACCCAGTGCGGGTCCGGCCCGAGCTCCGGCTCGACCTCGAGGGCGTGCGGGTCGCCCGCCCCGCACACCGGGCACAGCGGCCAGCGTCCGTACCGCTCCAGGAGCGCGTCCTGTACGTCCTGGGCGACGAGCCCGGCCACGAACTCCGTGCCGTCCGGCCACTGCTCCACCCACCAGCGGCGCTGGACGACGGCGTCCTCGACGAGGGAGACCACGTCCGCCTCGGCGACCTGGCCCGCGACGAGGTCGGCGAGCACGAGGGCGCGTGCCGCGTGCAACGCCTGCTCCAGGGGGCTGATGGGGAGGCCGGAGGGATCCATGCACCCATTGTGCGCACTCTTGACCACAGGACCGAGCCGAAAATATCTTTCATGGGTGACCCGGGAAGTGAAGGAAATTTTCGGCAGCGGCTCGCGCGGTGCGGGAGGCGCCCCGCCGGCCCCCGCCGCCCTCGCGGCCAAGGTGCGCACCCTGGCACCCTCGATGACCCGCTCCATGCAGCGCGTCGCCGAGGCCGTCGCCGCTGACCCGGCGGGCTGCGCGGCCCTCACGGTCACCGGCCTCGCCGAACTCACCGGCACCAGCGAGGCCACGGTCGTGCGCACCGCCCGCATCCTCGGCTACCCCGGCTACCGTGACCTGCGCCTCGCCCTCGCCGGCCTCGCCGCACAACAGCAGTCCGGGCGGGCACCCGCGATCACGACCGACATCGCGGTCGACGACCCGATAGCGGACGTGGTCGCGAAACTCGCCTACGACGAGCAGCAGACCCTCGCCGACACCGCGGCCGGTCTGGACACCGTGCAGCTGGCCGCGGCGGTGGTGGCGGCGGCGACCGCCCGCCGGATCGACGTCTACGGCGTCGGCGCCTCGGGCCTGGTCGCCCAGGACCTCACCCAGAAGCTGCTGCGCATAGGCCTGATAGCGCACGCCCACCACGACCCCCACCTCGCCGTGACCAACGCCGTGCAGCTGCGCGCGGGCGACGTGGCCATCGCGATCACGCACTCGGGTGCCACGGGTGACGTCATCGAGCCGCTGCGGGCGGCCTTCGAGCACGGGGCGACGACGGTGGCGATCACCGGCCGCCCCGACAGCCCGGTCACGCAGTACGCCGACCACGTCCTGACGACGTCCACGGCCCGGGAGAGCGAACTGCGGCCCGCGGCCATGTCGTCGCGCACGAGCCAGCTGCTGGTGGTGGACTGTCTGTTCGTGGGGGTGGCGCAACGCACCTACGAGACCGCGGCCCCCGCGCTCGCCGCGTCCTACGAGGCGTTGGCGCACCGGCACCGCGGCCGGACCTGAGCCGTGGCCGCACCCTCGGTCCGCCACTGAAAGGGCCACCTCGAAGAGCGACCGCAGAGAACCACCGCAGAGAGCCACCGAAGAGAGCCACCTCAAAAAGAGCCGCCTGAAAGAGCCACCCCCCATGACTTCCACCTCCGAGCCCCGGGATCTGCGCGCCGAGCTGGCGACGCTGACCACCGAGGCCTTCCGTCCCGAGCTGGCCGAGATCGACCGGCTGCCCGTGCTCGACATCGCGCGGCTGATGAACGCGGAGGACGCGACCGTCGCCGCCGCCGTCGCCGCCGGGCTGCCCGCGATCGCCGCCGCCATCGAGGACATCGCCGACCGTATGAGCCGGGGCGGGCGCCTGGTCTACGCCGGTGCCGGTACCGCGGGGCGCCTCGGCGTGCTGGACGCCTCCGAGTGCCCGCCGACCTTCAACACCGACCCCGCGCAGGTCGTCGGCCTGATCGCGGGCGGCCCCGCGGCCATGGTCGCCTCGGTGGAGGGCGCCGAGGACTCCCGGGAGCTGGCCGAGGCGGACCTGGACGCGCTCGGGCTGGGGGCGTCCGACACGGTGGTCGGCGTCTCCGCCTCCGGCCGCACCCCGTACGCGATCGGCGCCGTCGAACACGCCCGCGCCCGGGGCGCGCTGACGGTCGGTCTGTCCTGCAACGCGCACAGCGCGCTCGCGGCGGCCGCCGACCACGGCATCGAGATCGTCGTGGGCCCGGAGCTGCTCACGGGCTCCACGCGCCTGAAGGCGGGCACGGCCCAGAAGCTGGTCCTCAACATGCTGTCGACGATCACGATGATCCGCCTGGGCAAGACGTACGGGAACCTCATGGTCGACGTCCGCGCCTCCAACGAGAAGCTGCGCGCCCGCTCCCACCGGATCGTCGCGCTCGCCACCGGCGCGGCCGACGAGGAGATCGAGCGGGCCCTGGCGGCCACCGACGGGGAGGTGAAGAACGCCATCCTGGTGCTCCTCGCCGACGTGGACGGCCCGACCGCCACCCGCCTTCTGGAGGACTCCGGCGGCCATCTGCGCGCCGCGCTGGCGGCGGCGGGCGGCTGACCCGCACGCTCGGTGGCGTGCCTACCTCGACCGATCTCGCCGCCGCCCTCCTGCCCCTCGTCGGCGGCCCCGCGAACATCACCTCCGTCGCCCACTGCATGACCCGACTGCGCCTCGGCCTGGTGGACCGCGCGCTGGTGGACGGGGAGGCGCTGCGGGCCCTGCCGGGGGTGCTGGGCGTGGTCGAGGACGACACGTACCAGATCGTGCTCGGCCCGGGCGCGGTGGCGCGGGTGACGGCCGATTTCGAGGCGCGCCTGCGCAAGGAGACGCAGGGGGCCCGCAACGCGACCCCGGTGAAGCTGGCGCTGCGCCGCGTGGCGAACGTCTTCGTGCCGCTGATCCCCGCCCTGATCGGCTGCGGCATCCTGGCCGGTCTCAACGGCCTGCTCCTGAACCTGGGCCTGCTGCCCTCGCTGACCCCCGCCCTGGGTGCGATCGCCAGTGCCTTCATGGCCCTGATCGCGGTCTTCGTCGGCCACAACACGGCGAAGGAGTTCGGCGGCACCCCGGTGCTCGGCGGCGCGGTCGCCGCCATCGTGGTCCACCCCGGCGTGGCGAAGGTGACGGCGTTCGGGGTGACGCTGGCGCCGGGGCAGGGCGGGGTGCTGGGCGCGCTGGCGGCGGCGCTGCTGGGGACGTACGTGGAGAGGTGGTGCCGCAAGCGGCTGCCGGGGACGCTGGACGTGCTCCTCACCCCGACCCTGACCCTCCTCGTCTCCGGTCTGGCGACGCTCTACGTCCTCATGGCCACGGCCGGCGCGGTCTCCTCCGCGATCGGCACGGCGGCGAACTGGCTGCTGACGACCACCGGCGCCCTCGCGGGCCTGGTGCTGGGCGGCCTGTTCCTGCCCCTGGTGATGCTGGGACTGCACCAGGCCCTCATCCCCGTCCACACCACCCTCATCGAACAGCAGGGCTCCACGGTCCTCCTCCCCCTCCTGGCCATGGCGGGCGCGGGCCAGGTCGGCGCCTGCCTCGCGGTCTACGTCCGGCTGCGCCACGACGAGCCGCTGCGCACGACGATCAGGTCGGCGCTCCCGGCGGGGCTGCTGGGCGTGGGCGAGCCGCTGATCTACGGGGTCTCGCTGCCGCTGGGACGGCCGTTCCTGACCGCCTGTGCGGGCGGTGCGGCCGGGGGTGCCTTCGTCGGGCTGTTCGCGATGCTCGGGCAGCGGGTGGGAGCCACGGCGATCGGACCGTCGGGGTGGGCGCTGTTCCCGCTGCTGGCGGGGGACGGCGGGCTGGGTACGGCGGTGGCGGTCTACGGGGGCGGGCTGCTGACCGGGTACGCGGTCGGGTTCGGGGCGACCTACGCGTTCGGGCTGCCCCGCGGCCGAACGGCCTCCGAGCCCCCGCGCGCCGGAAGCCCGACCTGACCCACGGCGGGCTCAACAGGGCATCCGCCCCTCCCTGTTGAGCCCCCGCACCCGCGCCCGCAGCACCTCCTCGTCCGACGCGGCCCCCACCGCCCCGGGCGGACAGTCCCACTCCCGGCCGCCCCCGACCGGCCGCAGCTGCACCGCGCCGCCGACATGCCCCATGACCTCGCCGACCCGCCCGTCCCGCTCGTCGAGCGCGTACGCCCCGACCGCCGGCTCCTCGCCCCGCAGCACGGAGGCCAGCCGCTCGGCCGTGCGGACGTTGCAGCGGCCGAGATCGACGAGCGCGAAGGGTTCGCCGGTGGCGGCGGACACGGCGTCCACGCGGAGCGAGGGGAGGACCACTCCGGCACCCACGAGCGCCTCCCGCAGGGACGCCACGACTTCTTCGGTCGACCGCACTCTTGCCTCCGTATGCACGCTGAGTTCACCGTTCGCGACACAGAGTGGCGCACCCGGCCCTAACCTGGCCATACAGGGATTCCCAACAACTACTGGTGCTGGGCCGGGGGTTGCACATGGCAGGACCGAAGGATCTCGATCCGTCGTCGTCACCGAGGGCGTTGCTGGGAGCGGAGCTACGGCACGCGCGGGAGAAGGCGGGACTGAGCCAGGACGAGCTCGGGCGGCGGCTGTTCGTGAGCGGGACGTTCATCGGGCAGCTGGAGGCGGGGACGCGCAGAATGCAGCCGGACTGTGCGCGGATGCTGGACGACGTACTGGGCACCGAGGGGTTCTTCCAGCGGAACTGCGTCGCGGCGGCGAAGTCCAAGTACCCGGAGCACTTCGCGGAGGCGGCGGAGGCGGAGGCACAGGCCACGGCGATCCGCGAGTACGCGCCGCTCCTGATCCCCGGCCTGCTCCAGACACCCGCGTACGCGCGGGCCGTGAACCAGGCCTACGACCCCACAGCGCCGCAGGAGACCATCGACGAGTGGGTGGAGGGCCGACTGGAGCGGATCCGGCTGCTTGACCATCCAACAAAGCCGTTGTTGTGGATCGTTCTTGACGAGGCTGCGTTGCGTCGGCAGACGGGTGGGCCAGCGGTGATGGCGGAGGTCCTGCGGCACATCGCAGGCCTGACCCATCGGAACCGAGCCCTCGTGCAGGTCCTGCCGTTCGACGCGGGAGCGCACTCCGCGATGGAAGGCGCCCTGAAACTGATGGAGTTCGAGGACGCCCCGCCCCTGGTCTATCGCGAAGGGGTTCACACCGGACGGATGGAAGACGACCCAGCCACGGTCGCCCAACTGAAGTTCACGTTCGACCTCCTTGTGGCCTCCGCGCTCCCCCGCAAGAAGTCCCTGGCTCTGCTGGAGGCGATGGCGCAGGATTACGACCATGAGGAACACCCCTGAGATCTGGCGCAAGTCGAGCTACAGCGGCGGCGGTGGCGGTAACTGCCTCGAAGTCGCCGACGGCCACCCCACCACCGTCCCCGTCCGAGACTCCAAGAATCCCCACGGTCCGAAGCTCGTGTTCCGGACGGCGAGTTGGACCGCCTTCATCGAGGCGGTGAAGACCCCGTAGGGGGCGCGTCGATCTCCTTGTCGCCTCAACCCGCCCACGTCAGGAGTCCCTGGCCCTGCTGGAGACGATGGCGCAGGATTACCTCCATGAGGAACATCCCTGAGATCTGGCGCAAGTCGAGCTACAGCGGCGGCGGTGGCGACAACTGCCTCGAAGTCGCCGACGGCCACCCCACCACCGTCCCCGTACGGGACTCCAAGAACCCCCACGGCCCGAAGCTCGTGTTCCGGGCGGCGAGTTGGACCGCCTTCGTCGAGGCGGTGAAGACCCCGTAGGGGGCGCGTGATGACGGGTCGGGGCGAGGGCTGGGCCGGCATGGACTACCGGGGCTGGCAGGACCACGAGGACGTACGGCGGCGGCTCGACGCGGGCGCCGATCCCGAGGCGTGGGGCGCGGGCGGCTCGCGGCCACTGCACCGGGCGGCCGTGTTCGGCTCCCCGGAGGTCGTCGCGGAACTGGCCCGGCGGGTGGCGGACGTCGACGCCCTGGAGAACGGTGCGACGGCGCTGTGGGGGGCGCTCACCTACGGCCGCGCGGAGAACGCGCGCGCGTTGGCCGAGGCGGGGGCCGACCCGTGGCGCCCCGGGTTCGGCGGTTGGTCGGCGGGCCGCCTGAGCCTGGCCGGCCCCACCCCGGACCTGTTCCTCCCGCTGCCCGAGGGAGTGCCGGACCTGACCGACGCGGAGCGGGCGGTGGCGCGGGAGGGCCGGCGGCTGCGCGCGGCGGTGAGCGCGCCGGACCACGACGGCTTCGGACTGGCCTGCGTGGCCGGGATCGACGCCGAGGAGGCGATCCGCCGCCTGGAGGCGACACCGGCGGACGGTGAGGTGATCGCCGAGCTGCTGGAGGACCCGTACGCCCTCGACACGGACGAGACCCTGCGGCTCGTCGGCGTGACGACGGTGCCGGGCGGCTGCGTCGTCAGCCAGCCGTGGGGGTACGCCCCGAGCCAGCCGGGTGTCCAGAAGCCCCTGTCGGTGGGCACCGTCTGCTACAGCCTGTACGCCAACCCCAAGAGCGGCAACCAGGGCGATGTCTACCGCGACGGCACCGGAGAGGCCTGCGACCTCCATCCGGGCGGCGGCCCGGACGAGGACGACACCCCGCAGGAGGTCCTGTTCTCCTACGTCCACCAGGGCAACGCGGTCACCTACGCCCTCGCCTACGCCGGTCTGCGCCCCACGGACGCCAGAGGGATCACCGGCTTGCCGGACACCTGGGTGGAGTTGCCGGAACGCGACTACTGGGCGCCGTGACGGCGCGGGCCGTTGTGGCGCCCCGCACGCGCGAGCGCCGGGCCGGTTACCGAAAACCCCGAGGACTGCGCAGACTGATAGCCATGAACCACGCCCAGCTCACCGCCCTGGGCCGCGCCCTCCGCCTCCTCGGCGAGCACGGCGAGGCCCTCACCGCCGACACCCCGGACACCAAGCTGCACGAGGTCAAGGCCGACATCAGGCGTGCCCTGGAGCTGCTGGACGACAGTGTCACCGCCGCCGCCCCCAGCACCCGGTGCGCCGAACACCCGAACGGTCCGGTCGACGAGAACGCCCCCGACCTGTGCCTGCTGTGCGAGACCCGGCGCCGCGCCGCCCGCCGCGCCGAGATCAACGGCCCGGCGGCGCAGGCCGGTTCCGTCACCGCCCCCTCCCGGTACGGGGTCCGCGAGGACCGGCCCCGGCCGCAGCAGCGGTGGCTCCCGGAGATGTGGAACGGGCAGGTGTGGCAGCTGTGCGGCACGCCGAGGCGGGACCGGCGGGAGGCAGAGATCTACCTCGCCGCCCAGCGCCGCGCCCCGCGTGCCGCGATGGCGTACCGGCTGGTGCACGAGTTCACCGACTACGAGGTGCTGCGGGTGTGGGGCACACCGGTGAAGGTGGACATCGAGCCGCTGGGCAACCTGTAGTGCGCGTTGACGTGTGTCTCAGCCCGTCCGGCGTTCGAGGACGAGGCCCTTCGGGCCGACGAAAGCGCAGCCCCAGGGACGCGCCCCCGCCGGCCCGCGGCGCGATCAGCTCAGCGAGCGCAGCGCCGCCGCGTCGTACGGCTTCAGCTCGTCCGTCCGGCCCGCCAGCACCTTCGCCGCCCACTGCGGGTCCTGGAGCAGCGCGCGGCCGATGGCGACCATGTCGTACTCCTCGCGCTCCAGGCGGTCCAAAAGGTCGTCGATGCCGCGCACCGGGGAGCCCTCGCCCATGAAGCCCTTGATGAAGTCGCCGTCGAGGCCGACCGAGCCGACGGTGATGACCTGCTTGCCGGTGAGCTTCTTGGTCCAGCCGGCGAGGTTGAGGTCGGCGCCCTCGAACTCGGGCAGCCAGTAGCGGCGGGTGGAGGCGTGGAAGGCGTCGACACCGGCGGCGGCCAGCGGCGCGAGGAGGGCCTCCAGCTCCTGCGGGGTCTCGGCGAGCCGGGCGTCGTAGGCCTCCTGCTTCCACTGCGAGTAGCGGAAGATGATCGGGAAGCCGGGCGAGACGGTCTCGCGCACGGCGGCCACGAGTTCGGCGGCGAACCTCGTCCGGGCGACGGCGTCACCGCCGTAGGCGTCGGTGCGCCGGTTGGTGCCCGCCCACAGGAACTGGTCGATCAGGTAGCCGTGGGCGCCGTGGATCTCGACACCGTCGAAGCCGATGCGCTCGGCGGCGGCCGCGGCCTCGGCGAAGGCGCCGATGACGTCGTCCAGGTCGCGCTGGGTCATCGCCCGGCCGGTGGGCTCGTCGGCGCCGGGGCGCAGACCGGAGGGGCCCACGGAGGGGGCGTCCGGGACGGGGCCCTTGCCCGGGGTACGGGTCATGCCGATGTGCCACAGCTGCGGGACGATCGTGCCGCCGGCCGCGTGCACGTCCGCGGCGACCTTCGCCCAGCCCGCGAGCTGCTCCTCGCCGTGGAAGCGCGGGACGCGGTTGCTCTCGCCCGCCGAGTCGTGACCGACGTAGGTGCCCTCGGTGACGATCAGGCCGACCCCGGCCGCCGCCCGGCGCGCGTAGTACGAGGCCACGTCCGCGCCGGGCACGCCGCCCGGGGAGAACATGCGGGTCATGGGCGCCATGGCGATGCGGTTCGGGATGTCGAGGCCGTTGATCGAGATCGGCCGCGAGAGGACCTCGGCGGCGCGGGTGGGGGCGGGGGCGGTCACGTGGGGGCTCCTCGGGGACGGACGGGCCGGGTGATACCGGCTGGTATGTGCACGCGCATGAACACTACGCACGCTTCAACCGCCGCGGCCACCACGCTCGTCCCGTAGGCCCTGTGATCCCGCACACGCCGGACAACGGGCGGGCGGGAACGCCCGAGGGCGGCACCCGCTGGGGGTGCCGCCCTCGGAACGAAGGACAGGCGATCAACCGTCAGGTCGATCAGAAGTCCATGTCACCGCCCGGCATGCCGCCACCGGCAGGCGCGGCGGCCTTCTCCGGCTTGTCGGCGATGACGGCCTCGGTGGTGAGGAACAGCGCGGCGATGGAGGCGGCGTTCTGCAGGGCGGAACGCGTCACCTTCGCCGGGTCGATGATGCCGGAGGCGATCATGTCGACGTACTCACCGGTCGCGGCGTTCAGGCCGTGGCCGACGGGCAGGTTGCGCACCTTCTCGACGATGACGCCACCCTCGAGACCACCGTTGACGGCGATCTGCTTGAGCGGGGCCTCCAGCGCCAGCTTGACGGCGTTGGCGCCGGTCAGCTCGTCGCCCTCGAGGTCCAGCTTCTCGAAGACCGAGGAGGCCTGGAGCAGGGCCACGCCACCACCGGCGACGATGCCCTCCTCGACGGCCGCCTTGGCGTTGCGCACGGCGTCCTCGATGCGGTGCTTGCGCTCCTTGAGCTCGACCTCGGTCGCGGCACCGGCCTTGATGACGGCGACACCACCGGCGAGCTTGGCCAGGCGCTCCTGGAGCTTCTCGCGGTCGTAGTCCGAGTCGCTGTTCTCGATCTCGGCGCGGATCTGGTTGACCCGGCCCTGGACCTGGTCGGCGGAGCCGGCACCGTCGACGATGGTGGTCTCGTCCTTGGTGATGACGACCTTGCGGGCGCGGCCCAGGAGGTCCAGGGTCGCGTTCTCCAGCTTGAGGCCGACCTCCTCGGAGATGACCTCGCCGCCCGTGAGGATGGCGATGTCGCCGAGCATGGCCTTGCGGCGGTCACCGAAGCCCGGGGCCTTGACGGCGACGGACTTGAAGGTGCCGCGGATCTTGTTGACGACCAGGGTCGACAGGGCCTCGCCCTCGACGTCCTCGGCGATGATCAGCAGCGGCTTGCCCGACTGCATGACCTTCTCCAGGAGCGGGAGCAGGTCCTTGACGGAGCCGATCTTGGAGTTGGCGATCAGGATGTACGGGTCGTCCAGGGACGCCTCCATACGCTCCATGTCCGTCGCGAAGTAGGCGGAGATGTAGCCCTTGTCGAAGCGCATACCCTCCGTCAGTTCGAGCTCCAGACCGAAGGTCTGGGACTCCTCGACGGTGATGACGCCTTCCTTGCCGACCTTGTCCATCGCCTCGGCGATGAGCTCGCCGATCTGGGTGTCGGCGGCGGAGATGGAGGCCGTGGAAGCGATCTGCTCCTTGGTCTCGACATCCTTCGCCTGCTCGAGCAGGGCACCGGAGACGGCCTCGACGGCCTTCTCGATACCGCGCTTGAGAGCCATCGGGTTGGCGCCGGCGGCCACGTTGCGCAGACCCTCGCGCACCAGGGCCTGGGCCAGGACGGTCGCGGTCGTCGTGCCGTCACCGGCTACGTCGTCGGTCTTCTTCGCGACTTCCTTGACCAGCTCGGCGCCGATCTTCTCGTACGGGTCCTCGAGCTCGATCTCCTTGGCGATGGACACACCATCGTTGGTGATCGTGGGGGCGCCCCACTTCTTCTCGAGGACGACGTTGCGGCCCTTGGGGCCGAGCGTCACCTTCACGGCGTCCGCGAGCTGGTTCATGCCGCGCTCGAGGCCGCGCCGCGCCTCCTCGTCGAACGCGATGATCTTGGCCATGTGAAGTGGTCCCTCCAGGACTGGGGGTGATTCCTTCGGACCGCGCCCGCGCCCGCGACGGACGGCTCGCACACCTCGTGGTTCCTTGCCCCACCTGGCTTGCGGGCCTCACCGACCCGGTCCTCGTTGTCACTCTCACCTTCAGAGTGCTAACGCCAATGATTAGCACTCGACCCCGTCGAGTGCAAGCGCCTCTCCGGGATCGTCCAGGCCCCGCACGGGGTCCGGGCAGGGGCCGGAGGGGCTCCGGGCACGCCGAAGGGCCCGCACCCATGACTCCCCATGAGGTGCGGGCCCTTCGAAGAAGAACGTCGCTGCTAGTTCAGTCGGCGCGTGCTTCAGCCGGTCGCCAGTCGGACCATGTCCGCCTGCGGCCCCTTCTGGCCCTGCGAGATCTCGAAATCGACCCGCTGACCCTCTTCCAGGGTGCGGTAGCCGTCCATCTGAATCGCGCTGTAGTGGACGAATACATCCGCACCACCGTCGACCGCGATGAAGCCGTACCCCTTCTCCGCGTTGAACCACTTGACGGTGCCCTGAGCCATGCCTAACTCCCCTATTACTGGCCCTTGCACAGATCCACACTTCGCGGATCCGGGTCAGACCTCACCCCCCACGGATTGGGGGCGTGCGCCGGAACGCGTCGACCGCGGCTGAATGTATCTGTCCAACTGCCGTCTGCAACAGGTCAATCGGACGAGAATTCTGGACGCGAAGGGTCCGGAATGTAGTGAGAATTCGCCCGAATTCGGGGCAAGTCGGGCTCCACAAAAGGCGCAAAATTCGCAAAAGAACCGCACACTTTGGCTACTTCTCATCGCATGCGACGCGAGAACTCATATGCGGGTGGCATGAGGAGTGGAGCGGGTTCCCCAACTGTACCGCGCTCAACCATAGAGAATTGCCCCCTCCGCTTCTCTCGCGGAGGGGGCAATTCGATGAACTCTTGGTAATCGACGTTACCCAGGGTAACGAACGAGGCTCCGGTCAGCCTCCCGCGACCGCCGGAATGATCGAGACGCCGGCCCCGTCCGGGGTGGCCGTCTCCAGGCCCTGCTCGAAGCGGACGTCGTCGTCGTTGACGTACACGTTGACGAACCGGCGCAGCTTGCCCTGGTCGTCGAGCACGCGCGCGGCGATACCCGTGTGGTTCTTCTCCAGGTCGGCGATGACCTCGGCGAGGGTCGCGCCCTCGGCGGTCACTTCGGCCCGGCCACCCGTGTAGGTGCGCAGGATGGTGGGGATGCGGACGTTGACGCTCACGTGGAAACCTCCGGTCGGGATGACGCACCCAGGGGCGCGGGGAACTGCGCGGCCGGCCCCCGCGGGCCCGCAGACGAACAACTACCTGTCAGGCGAGCCCAGCCTCACGGAAGGAGTCGAGGCTGGGGCGGATGGTCGCGGTGAGACCCGTACCCGCCACCGCGTCCAGCGTCTTCAGTCCGTCGCCGGTGTTCAGGACGACGGTCGTCAGCGTCGGGTCCAGCAGCCCGCTGTCGATCAGCTTCTTCGTGACACCCACCGTCACGCCACCCGCCGTCTCGGCGAAGATGCCCTCGGTGCGCGCCAGCAGCTTGATCGCGTCGACGATCTGCTCGTCGGTGACGTCCTCCACCGCGCCGCCGGTCCGGCGCGCGATGTCGAGCACGTAGGGACCGTCGGCGGGGTTGCCGATGGCGAGGGACTTGGCGATGGTGTTCGGCTTCTGGGGACGGACGACGTCGTGGCCCGCCTTGTAGGCGACCGACACCGGCGAGCAGCCCTCGGCCTGGGCACCGAAGATCTTGTACGGCCGGTCCTCGACGAGCCCGAGCCTGATCAGCTCCTGGAGCCCCTTGTCGATCTTCGTCAGCTGCGAGCCGGAGGCGATCGGCACCACCAGCTGGTCGGGGAGCCGCCACCCCAGCTGCTCGCAGATCTCGTACGCCAGGGTCTTGGACCCCTCCGCGTAGTAGGGCCGCAGGTTGACGTTGACGAAGCCCCAGCCCTCGCCGGCCGGGTCGCCGATCAGCTCGGAGCAGAAGCGGTTCACGTCGTCGTAGTTGCCCTCGATGCCGACGAGCTCGCCGCCGTAGACCGCGGCCATGACGACCTTGCCCTGCTCCAGGTCGTGCGGGATGAACACGCAGGACCGGAAGCCGGCGCGGGCCGCGGCGGCGCCGACGGCACCGGCCAGGTTGCCCGTGGAGGAGCAGGACAGGGTGGTGAAACCGAAGGCGCGGGCGGCCTCCAGGGCCTGGGCGACGACACGGTCCTTGAAGGAGTGCGTCGGGTTGCCGGAGTCGTCCTTCACGTACAGGCCGCCGGTGACGCCGAGCTCGCGGGCCAGGTTGTCGGCCTTGACGAGCTGGGTCCAGCCGGGGTTGATGTTGGGCTTGTCGGCCACGTCCGCGGGGACGGGCAGCAGGGGCGCGTAACGCCAGATGTTCGCGGGTCCCGCTTCGATCCGCTTGCGGAGGTCCTCGGTGTCGTAGGCCGAGAAGTCATAGGCGATCTCGAGCGGGCCGAAACACTCCTCGCACGCGAAGACCGGGCCGAGGGGCACGCGGTGACCGCACTCGCGGCAGCTGAGAGCCGCGGCGGGGCCGAGGTCTACGGTGGTTTCGGTGGTGCTTGCAACAGTCTGCGCAGCCATGGAGGCGAGGCCCTTTCTCCTCATCTTCCTCACGACGCATCTCGCCGTGAGACGGATTTGGCACCTTCCCTAGTCGGGAGCCTCGCTGAGCGATCAACAGTGATCTACGAGAACCGACTGGAGGGTTGCCGGGGCTTCATCGGGCCGTATCCCTCTGCCCCTCTGGATGAGCGGTATGAAGTTGTGTGAACGGCGGGCCACCCTGGACATGCGATGGTCATCCGCGTTGTTCAAGACTGTAACCGACGACCAGGACAGTTGAGAGAGTCGTCCGAACCGCGAGATGGATCACACACGTTAGGAGCCGCGCACTGTGCTGAACGAAGTCGAGCGCTGGCTGACCACCCGGTCCTGGTCCCTGACCGATCGCCCGCTCCACCAGATCCTGGCGGCCAAGCAGCGCACGGGCCAGTCGGTCAGTGTGGTGCTGCCCGCGCTCAACGAGGAGGAGACGGTCGGTGACATCGTCTCCGTGATCCGCCACGACCTCGTGCTCCAGGTCCCCCTGGTCGACGAGATAGTCGTCGTCGACTCGGGCTCCACCGACCGTACGGCCGAGGTCGCCGCGGCGGCCGGCGCGACCGTGGTGCACCGGGACGAGATCCTGCCCCGGATCCCGGCCGTGCCCGGCAAGGGCGAGGTGCTGTGGCGGTCGCTGCTGGTGACCCGCGGCGACATCGTCTGCTTCATCGACGCCGACCTGAGGGAGTTCTCCTCCGGCTTCGTCTCCGGGATCGTGGGCCCGCTGCTCACCGACCCGGGTGTCGACCTCGTCAAGGGCATGTACGACCGCCCGCTCGGCGGCGCGGCGGGCCAGGGCGGCCGGGTCACCGAACTCATGGCCCGCCCGCTGCTGAACATGCACTGGCCGCAGCTGGCCGGCTTCGTGCAGCCGCTCGGCGGCGAGTACGCGGCCCGCCGCTCCCTGCTGGAGCGGCTGCCGTTCCCCGTCGGCTACGGCGTGGAGCTCGGCATGCTCGTGGACGCGCTGCACCTGGTGGGCCTGGACGCGCTGGCCCAGGTGGACGTGGGTGTCCGCAAGCACCGCCACCAGGACGGCCAGGCCCTCGGCCGGATGTCCGCCGCGATCTACCGCACGGCCCAGCTGCGCCTGGCCCGCGGCCACCTCATCCGCCCGGCCCTGACCCAGTTCGAGCGCGGCCAGGACGGCTTCGAGCCCCGCACGCACTCCGTGGACACCGAGGAACGACCGCCGATGGCGGAGATCGCGGAGTACGCCTCCCGGAAGGTGGCCTGACCTCGGCCGGGTCACGGCGGACACGGTTCCGTATACGGCGAACCCGTACGTTTGAGCGTTTACGGGTCGGGCTAGGTTGAGGCGTATGGCTTCCACGCAGTCTGACCAGGGTGCCCGAGTGCTCGTCGCGTCCAACCGCGGCCCGATCTCCTACGAGGTGCGGCAGGACGGCACGCTGTCCGCCAAACGCGGCGGCGGCGGGCTGGTCTCCGGACTCTCCGCGATCGGGTCGGACGCGGACTCCCTGTGGGTGTGCTCGGCGCTCTCCGACGGGGACCGCGAGGCGGTCCGGCGCGGGGCGGGCGAGGCGGGGGTCCGCATGCTCGACATCCCCGCCGACGTGCACGCCGACGCGTACAACGGCATCGCGAACTCGGTGCTCTGGTTCGTCCACCACATGCTGTACCAGACCCCGCTGGAGCCGGTCTTCGACGCGGAGTTCCGGCGCCAGTGGGCGTCCTACGAGACGTACAACCGCGCCTTCGCCGAGGCGCTCGCCCAGGAGGCCCGCCAGGGCGCCGCGGTCGTGGTGCAGGACTACCACCTGACGCTGGTGCCGGGGATGCTTCGCGAGCTGCGCCCGGACCTGCGCATCGGCCACTTCTCGCACACCCCGTGGGCACCCCCGGAGTACTTCCGGATGCTCCCCGACGACGTGGCCGAGCAGGTGCTGCGGGGCATGCTGGGCGCGGACCGGCTGGGCTTTCTGACCCGGCGGTGGGCGTCGGCGTTCGAGGCCTGCGCGGCGGAGTTCGCCGGCGGCCTCGGGGACACCCGGGTCGGGGTGCACGGGCTCGGCGCGGACGCGGACTTCCTGCGCGAGCGGGCGCACGAGGCGGACGTCGACGAGCGGATGGCGTCGCTGCGGGCGGAGATCGGCGGCGACGGCGACAGGAAGGCGATCGTCCGGGTCGACCGCACCGAGCTGTCGAAGAACATCGTGCGCGGGCTGCTGGCGTACCGGCAGCTGCTCGACGACCACCCCGAGTGGCGCGAGCGGGTGGTGCACGTGGCGTTCGCCTACCCCTCGCGGCAGGACCTCGCGGTGTACCGGGAGTACACCGCGGAGGTGCAGCGGCAGGCGGAGGAGATCAACGCGGCCTACGGGACGGCGACCTGGAAGCCGGTCGTGCTGCACGTCAAGGACGACTTCGCGCGCTCGCTGGCGGCGTACCGGCTGGCCGACGTGGCGCTGGTCAACCCGATCCGGGACGGCATGAACCTCGTCGCGAAGGAGGTGCCGGTGGTCTCCGACGAGGGGTGCGCGCTGGTGCTGTCGCGGGAGGCGGGGGCGTACGAGGAGCTGGGCGAGGATTCGATCGTCGTGAACCCCTACGACGTGACCGGGACGGCCCGCGCCCTGCACGAGGCGCTGACCATGCCGGCGGCGGAGCGGGCCGAGCGGACCAAGCGCCTGGCCGCGGCGGCCACGGCGCTGCCGCCGGCCCAGTGGTTCCTGGACCAGCTGCACGCCCTGGAGGATCAGCCCAGCTGAGCGGCGAGTTTCCGCAGCAGCCCCACGACCCCGCGCGGCCCGTCGACGACGAGGTCCGCGCGTTCCGCCAGCTCGGTGACCTCCTCGCTGCCGCTGCACACCAGCAGGCCGGGGACGCCGTCGGAGCGGAGCTTGTCGACGGCGCCGAAGGCGGGCAGGTCGCCGAGGTCGTCGCCGACGTAGAGGACGGACTCGGCGCCCAGCTCGCGGACGTGGTCGAGCAGGGCCACGCCCTTGTCGATGCCGGGCGGCCGCAGCTCCAGCACCAGGCGGCCGGGTTCGACGATCAGGCCGTGCCGGCCGGCGAGGTCGGTGAGGGGTGCGCGCAGCGTCTCGAAGGCGGCCTGGGGGTCGGTGGCGCGGCGGGTGTGGACGGCGAGGGCGCGGCCCTTCTCCTCGATCCAGGTGCCCTGCCAGGCGCCGATCCGGTCGAGGAGCCCGGGCAGTTCGGCGCGGGCGCCGGCGACCCCGGGGTGCGGGGCGGGGGCGGAGAGGTCGCCGGTGGCGGCGTCCCAGCGCTCGGCGCCGTAGTGGCCGAGGACGACGAGGTGGTCCAGGCCCGCGACCCCGGCGAACCCGCCGAGCCGTACGGCGAGCCCGGGCGGGCGCCCGGTGATCACCGCGACGGAGGCGACCCTCGGGGCCAGCGCGGCGAGCGCGGGCACCGCGTCGGGGTGGGCGCCGGCCTGCTCGGGGTCGGGGACGATCGGCGCGAGGGTGCCGTCGAAGTCGAAGGCGAGCACGGCCTTGTCGGGCCGGTCGAGGATGGCCCGCAGTCCGTCGCGGCCGGCCTGGGTGAGGGGGGTCGGCAGGGAGTCGTCCGTGTCGTGGCTGTCGTAGGTGTGGCTGCCCATACGGGGACCCTATCCAGCGCGGCGGTCTTTAGGCCGTGTCTTTCGAGCCCGTCCGGTGTGCGAGGACGCGGCCCGGTCAGGACCGGCGCGATGCCCGCCTCACCGCTCCGAGCGGCGGGACTCCCGCACCCTGCGCAGCCGGTTCACCGTCACCGGGTCGTACGCCAGCGCCCGCGGGTCGTCCAGCAGGGCGTTCAGGAGCTGGTAGTAGCGCACCGGCGCCAGTCCCAGCTCCTCCCGTATCGCCCGCTCCTTCGCTCCCGGCCCGGCGAAACCACGCCGCTCCAGCACGAGGATCGCCCGCTCCCGGGCCCCGAGCCCCTCCTGGTCGTCCATACCCCGCACGGTAGCCCCCGCCACTGACACCGGGCCGGGCGCGCGGTTACTCGTTCTCCTCGCCCTCCACGCGCAGGGCGGTCGCCTGGAGCCGGCCGAGGACCGCCTCGGGGCTGCCGTTGGCCGTCACCGCCTGCCCTATCTGCTGCTTGACCGCCGCGCTCACCGTGGCCCAGGAGGTCCGCCCGACCGGGTACAGCTCGGAGCCGGGCAGCTCCTGGAGGAAGGGCCGCAGGTGCTCGTCCTGCGCGGAGGTGCTCATGGCCTTGGACGCGGACGTGGTGACCGGCAGCAGGTCGTACTCGCGGGAGAAGTCGAGGACGTTCTTCTCCTCGTAGACGAAGTCGAGGAAGTCACCGACCTGCTCGGCGTGGCCGTTCTTCCTGAAGGCCATCATCCAGTCGGCGACGCCCATGGAGTACTTGGTCTGGCCGTCGACGCCGGGCATCGGCACCATGCCGAACTTCACGCCCTTCTTCGCGGCCTGCTTCATCAGCGTGGGATGCCCGTTGAGCATCCCCACCTTCCCGTCGGCGAACGCGGCGAACGCGGCGGCCCGGTTCAGCTTGCCCGGCGCGACCGGCCCGGTCAGGCCCTTGCCGACGAGGTCGTCCTTGAGCCAGGTCAGCGTCGCGACGTTCTCGGCGGAGTCGAAGCCGTAGGACGCGCCGAGGTTCTCGGTGTAGCCGCCTCCGCCGCTGAGCAGCCACTGCATGGTCTCGGCCTGCGCCTCTTCCGAGCCGAGCGGGAGCGCGTAGGGGTACCTCACGCCCTCCTGCTTGAGGGCGGCGGCGTCGGCGGCGAGCTCATCCCAGGTCTTCGGGGCACTGAGGCCGGCCTTGGCGAAGAGGGTCTTGTTGTAGAAGAGCAGCCGGGTGGAGGCGGCGAACGGCATCCCGTACTGCGTGGACTCCACCTCGCCGGCGGAGGAGAGCTGCGAGACGAAGTCGGCCTGGGTGGAGATGGAGAGCAGTTCGTCGGCCGAGTACAGCAGGCCCTCGGCGGCGTAGTCGGCGTAGGCGCCGATCTGCGCCATGTCGGGCGCGTCCCCGGCGTCGACCATCTCCTTGACCTCGCGGTCCACGTCGTTCCAGGAGTGGACGGTGACGTCCACCGTCACGCCCGGGTGCTCGGACTCGTACTCCTCGACGAGCTTGTCCCAGTACTTCTTGGAGCTGTTGGCCTCGCTGTCGCCGTAGTCGGCGGCGACCAGTCTCAGCGTCACCTCGTCGGTGTCCGACCCGAGGCCGCAGCCGCCCAGTACCGCCGTCATGCCCAGTGCGGACACCACCGCGATCGTTCCCGTCCTACGCCGCTGCACTGCCAGGCCCCATTCTCGCCGAAAGTTTCGAAAGGTCAGACATAAGGTCTACACCACGTAAGTGGACTAGACCTCTCATGGGTCGGCGGGCCACACTACTCCCCGTGAGACATGTCATCGCCCTCGATGTGGGCGGCACCGGGATGAAGGCGGCCCTCGTCGGCCCCTCCGGCGAGCTGCTGCACCAGGCCCGCCGCGCGACCGGCCGGGAGCGCGGCCCCGACGCGGTCGTCGAGGGCATCCTCGGCTTCGCCGCCGAACTGCGCGCCCACGGCACCGAGCGGTTCGGGCAGAGCGCGTCCGCCGTCGGCGTCGCCGTCCCCGGCATCGTCGACACCGAGCGCGGCATCGCCGCCTACGCCGCCAACCTCGGCTGGCGCGACGTGCCGCTGCGCGCGCTGCTCACCGAACGGCTCGGCGGCGTCCCGGTCGCCCTCGGCCACGACGTCCGCACCGGCGGCCTCGCCGAGGGCCGCGTCGGCGCAGGCCGGGGCGCCGACCGCTTCCTCTTCGTCCCCCTCGGCACCGGCATCGCCGGCGCGATCGGCATCGCCGGCCGGGTGGAGGCGGGCGCGCACGGCTTCGCCGGCGAGATCGGCCACATCGTCGTACGACCCGGCGGGACCCCGTGCCCGTGCGGCCAGCGCGGCTGTCTGGAGCGGTACGCCTCCGCCTCTGCCGTCAGCGAGGCCTGGGCGGCGGCGACGGGCGACCCGGACGCGGACGCGGCCGACTGCGCGAAGGCCGTCGAGTCCGGGGACCCGCGGGCGCGGACTGTCTGGCAGTCCGCCGTGGACACCCTCGCCGACGGCCTGGTCACCGCCCTCACCCTCCTGGACCCGCGCACCCTGATCATCGGTGGCGGTCTGGCGGAGGCGGGGGAAACCTTGTTCACACCACTGCGGGACGCGGTCCGGCAGCGGATCACTTTCCAGAAGCTGCCGACGATCGTCCCCGCGGCACTCGGGGACACGGCGGGATGCCTGGGTGCCGGCCTACTGGCCTGGGACCTCCTCACCACACCCGAGCGCACGGAGGAATCAGCCTGATGGCAACGCCGCTAGGGGCGCGGGGAACTGCGCGCCCAGCCACAGCGCACGCGCACCCCGCGACGGGCTCGTCCCCCCTCATCCTGTCCGGCGCGACCGTGGTCCTCCCCACCGGAACCGTCCAGGACGGCCGAGTGATCGTGGACGGCACCCGAATCGTCGGCGCCGCTCCCGAGAACGCCCGGGTCGTCGACGTCACCGGTCACACGCTCGTGCCCGGCTTCGTAGACATCCACAACCACGGCGGCGGCGGAGCCTCCTTCACCTCGGGCACGGTCGAGGACGTGCTGAAGGGCATTCACACCCACCGCCTCCACGGCACCACCACCCTCATCGCCTCCACCGTCACCGGCGACATGGACTTCCTCGCCCAGCGGGCCGGCCTGCTGTCCGAACTCGCCGAGCAGGGCGACATCGCGGGCATCCACTTCGAGGGCCCGTTCATCTCCCCGTGCCGCAAGGGTGCGCACTCCGAGGAACTGCTGCGCGACCCCGACCCGGCGGAGGTCCGCAAGCTGCTCGACGCCGCCCGCGGACAGGCGCGGATGCTCACCCTGGCCACCGAGCTCCCCGGCGGCCTCGACTCCGTGCGCCTGCTCGCCGAGCACGGCGTCATCGCGGCGATCGGCCATACGGACGCGACGTACGAGCAGACGGTGGAGGCCATCGACGCGGGGGCGACCGTGGCGACCCACCTGTTCAACGCGATGCCCGCCCTCGGCCACCGCGCCCCCGGCCCGATCACCGCCCTGCTGGAGGACGAGCGGATCACGGTCGAGCTGATCAACGACGGCACGCATCTGCACCCCGCCGCCCTCCAGCTGGCGTTCCACCACGCGGGCGCGGACCGGGTCGCGTTCATCACGGACGCGATGGACGCGGCCGGCTTCGGGGACGGCCGATACCTGCTCGGCCCGCTGGAGGTGGAGGTGAGCGAGGGCGTGGCCCGCCTGGTGGAGGGCGGCTCGATCGCGGGCTCCACCCTCACCCTGGACCGCGCCTTCCAGCGGGCGGTGACGGTGGACGGGCTGTCCGTCGAGGACACGGTCGCCGCCCTGTCCGCCAACCCGGCCCGGCTGCTGGGGATGTACGACTCGATCGGCTCGCTGGAGCCGGGCAAGTACGCCGATCTCGTACTGCTGGACCGTCATTTCGCCCTCAAGGGCGTCATGCGCCGGGGTGAATGGGTGGTCGATCCGCAACTGGGGTGATGTGTCCGGCTGTTGAGGGCGGGGCCGGTCCTGGGAGACTGGATGGGTGGTCCATCGAGTCTTCGGGGGAGGTCGGTCCGGGTGATCCTCACGGTCACGCTGAACACCGCTCTCGACATCACCCATCGCGTGCGGTCCCTCACCCCGCACGCCTCCCACCGCGTCCTGGCGGTGACCGAACGCCCGGGCGGCAAGGGCCTGAACGTGGCCCGGGTGCTCGCGGCCCTCGGCCACGAGGTGACGGTCACCGGCTTCACGGGCGGCGCGACGGGACGGGTCGTCCAGGAGCTGCTCACGGCGACCCCGGGGGTGACCGACGCGCTCGTCCCGGTCACCGGACCGACCCGGCGCACGATCGCGGTCGTGGACGAACGGACCGGCGACACCACGCAGTTGAACGAACCCGGCCCGTTCATCGAGCCCGCCGAGTGGTCCGCCTTCCAGGAGGCCTACGCGCACCTGCTCCGCTCGGCGTCCGCGGTGGCCCTGTGCGGCAGCCTGCCGCCGGGCGTGCCGGTGGGGGCGTACGCGGGGCTGGTCCGCACCGCGAGAGCCGCCGGGGTCCCGGTCCTGCTCGACACCGGCGGCGAAGCCCTGCGGCGCGGGGTCGCGGCCCGCCCGGACATCATCAAGCCGAACGCCGACGAACTGGCCGAACTGACCGGCTCCCACGAGCCGTTGCGCGCCACGCAGGACGCGCGGCGGCGGGGCGCCCGGGCGGTCGTGACCTCACTCGGTGCCGGGGGCCTGCTGGCCGCCACCCCCGAGGGCCGCTGGCGCGCCGCCCCACCGGCCCGCCTGCACGGCAATCCCACGGGCGCCGGCGACTCGGCGGTCGCGGGATTGCTGTCGGGGCTGGTGCGGCACCTGCCCTGGCCGGACCGCCTGATCCAGGCGGTCGCCCTGTCGGCGGCGTCCGTACTGGCGCCGGTGGCGGGCGAGTTCGACCGGGAGGCCTACGAGGAGCTGCGGGGGCGGGTGGCGGTCACGGCCGAGGCCACCGCCGCCTGACTACTTGACCCAGCCCTTGACCAGCCACAGCTGGTCGAGGAGGGCGTCGCACTGGTTGCCCTGCTCGCAGGAGATCTTGATGGTGTTGGAACCCTTGTTGAGCTGCACGTAGTTGTAGGTCTGCGTCCAGCCCTTGGCGTAGTCGCCCTCGGCGGCGTGCGCGTAGTTGTCCATGCCGACCGGAGTGGTGGAGGCCGTGCCGTTGACCGCGAGGGTGGCGGTGGCGTCCTTGCCGGGGACGCTGTAGCCGGTGTACAGCGTGTACTTGCCGGTCTTCGGGATGGCGCTGACGTTCCACGTGATCGAGGCGCCGACGGTGTTGAAGCCGTTGATGTAGGCGCCGCCGTCCGCCTTGGCGCCCTGGACGTCCGTCGCCGTGGTCAGCCCGGGGCTGAGGGCCAGCGCCTTCACGTCGGCCTTCGGCAGGTCGTCCTCCTCGGCGGCCTCACCGGTGCTCTGCGACGGGCTCGGCTCGTCGCTCTGCGCCACCGACGGGGTGCTCGAGGCGTCGTCGCCGCTCGCGTCGTCGTCGCCGCCGCCCAGCATCGCCACCCCGATGCCGATCACGACCGCCGCGACCACCGCGATCGCGCCGATCAGCAGGCCCCTGGTGTTGGGACCCCGGCCGCGGCCACCGCCGCCGTAGCCCGGCTGGGGGCTCTGCGTGGTGGTGGGGCCGCCCGGGAGGGTCTCGGGGGCCGCGTAGTGCGCGCTGGGCCGGCCGGGGGCGCCCTGCTGCTGCGGCACCTGTCCGTACGGCGCTGTCGGCTGCTGCTGGCCGTACTGGCGCTGACCGACGGGACGTACCCGGTTGACGGTGTTCGGGTATCCGTAGCCACCGGACGGCGGCTGGGCTCCGTTGGCCTGCCCGTCGGCGTAGAGGTAGCCGAACGGGTCGTCGTCCTCGGGCGGCGTGCTCGCGCCGTTGGTGCCGGACGTCATCCAGGTACTCCTCAGCGGGTGCGGGGCGGATGCGATACGAGGGGTTGAGAAGGGCGAGCCTACCCGCTCCTGCTGACCCAAACGGGTGACCCGGATCGCATCAGCTCGCTGACCTGGGGATCAGCCCGCGCGCCTGTGCTGTTTGGGACGAGATCGTTTCTCTACGTACATCCGCTCGTCGGCCGACTTCAGCACTTCGTCCGCCGTCATCCCGCAGTGCGCCCAGCCGATGCCGAAGCTGGCGCCCACGCGGACGGCCCGGCCCTCGGCGCGGATGGGCTGGATGATCTCGTTGCGCAGCCGGGCGGCGAGGTCGGCGGCGTCCGCGCGGCCGAGGCCGTCGGCGAGGATCACGAACTCGTCGCCGCCGAGCCGGGCCACGGTGTCACCGTCGCGGACCTGCCGGGTCAGCCGGCGGGCGACCTCGATGAGGACCGCGTCACCGGCGTTGTGCCCGAACCGGTCGTTGATCGACTTGAAGCCGTCGAGGTCGCAGAAGAGCACCGCGAGCCCCTTGGTGCCGTCGTCGTGGTCGTTCTCGGGGGCGACGGTGTGGACGTGGTGGTCGTAGGCGACGTCGAGGGCCTCGACGTCGGGCCGGAAGTCGAAACCGTGGCCGTTGGCGTCGTGGGCGGCGTGGCCGTAGGCCGCGTCGATGGACTCCAGGGCGGCGTGCGTGGGGCGCTTGCACAGGCGGGCGGCGAGCCGGGCGCGCAGTTCGGCGGAGTTCGGCAGGCCGGTGAGGGAGTCGTGGGAGGCACGGTGGGCGAGCTGGAGCTCGCGGCGCTTGCGCTCCTCTATGTCCTCGACATGGCTGAGGAGGAAGCGGGGGCCGTCGGCCGCGTCGGCGACGACGGAGTTGCGCAGCGACACCCAGATGTAGGTGCCGTCACGGCGCCCGAGGCGGAGTTCCGCCCGGCCGCCCTCCGCCGAGGTCCGCAGCAGGGTTCCTATGTCCTCGGGGTGGACCAGGTCGGAGAAGGCGTAGCGGCGCATCGCGGAGGCGGGGCGGCCCAGGAGGCGGCACAGGGCGTCGTTGGTGCGCAGGATGCGGCCGTGCTGGTCGCCGCCCATCTCGGCGATGGCCATGCCGGAGGGGGCGTACTCGAAGGCCTGCCGGAAGCTTTCCTCACTGGCGCGCAGCGCCTGCTGGTCCCGTTCCAGCCGGACCAGGGCGCGCTGCATGTTGGCGCGCAGCCGGGCGTTGCTGATCGCGATCGCGGCCTGGAACGCGTACATCTGGAGCGCCTCGCGCCCCCACGCGCCGGGACGTCGGCCGTTGCGCGGCCGGTCCACCGAGAGCACGCCGATCAGCTCGCCGCAGGAGGCGCCCTGCACGCCGGGCGTGAACATGGGCGCGAAGAGCCGGTCCGAGGGGTGCCACTCGTCCTCGAAACGGGGCGCGGGGCCGTCGGTGTACCACTGCGGCACGTCGTCGTCGTCGAGGACCCAGCCCTCGGTGTGCGGGATGAAGACCAGGTCGCCCCAGTTCTCGCCCATGCTCAGGCGGCGCTCCCAGGAGTCCCGGGAGCCGACCCGGCCGGTGATGAGCGCCTCGGCGGCGGGATTGCCGGCGAAGGCGGCGACGACCAGGTCGCCGTCGGGGCGCACGAGGTTGACGCAGGCAAGCTCGTAGCCGAGGCCGGTGACGACGCCGTCGGCGACTGTCTGGAGGGTGTCCGCGAGAGACCGGGCGGTGTTCATGTCCGCCATCACCTGATGCAGTTGTCGCAGAGTCGCAAGACGGACGTAGGGTTCCGACTCGGTCTCCATGCTCGCCCTCCCCCCGAGACCTCGCAGCGAATCAAGGGTTCTCATCGGCGTATCGTTCTGGCAGTTTCCCAGCCACTGAATCACAGCGCGCTGCCCACTCGGTACACAGGGTCAACAATTAATGCCCCTTGTGACTCAAGTCACAGCGAAAGATGAACAATTGAGTGGGGTTTCTGCGTTTTCCCTGTGCGTTTACTGAACGCAAACTTTGGGTGTTTGTGGAGGCCCTGGTCACAGGTACTCCGGCGGTCCTAGGACCGGGCTCGGGCGGAGGTCCGATGCGCACCGGACCGGGCGGACACTAGCGTTCCCGACGTGCCGAACACTTCCCCGATCACCGCTCCGCCCGCCGACGGGCATCCTGTGGGGGTGAGCAACGACGAGTTCCGCGCCGCCATGTCCCGGCTGGCCGCGGGTGTGGTCCTGGTGACCGCCTACGAGGCCCCGCTCGGCCCCGACGGCCCCAAGGGCGAGGACGTCGGCATGACCGCCACCGCGTTCATGTCGGTCTCCCTCGACCCGCCGTTGGTGCTGGTCAGCCTGCGCGACGGCTCCCGCATGGACGACCTCCTCGACGAACAGCCCCTGTGGGCCGTCTCGGTCCTCTCCGAGAGCCAACGCCACATCGCCGGCCGCTTCGCCATGAAGGGCCGCATCAGCGACCGCCTGCTGTTCGAGGACATCCCCTACGTCCGCGGCGACGCCACCGGCGCCCTCCTGGTCGGCGGCGCCCTCGCCACCCTGGAGTGCCGCACGGAACAGCGGGTGCGGGCCGGCGACCACACCCTGGTCATCGGGCGGGTCCTGACGGCGGGCCTCCCCAGCGCGGACGGCGGTCCGCTGGCCTACTTCCGGGGCCGGTACCGGCAGTTGGGGTGACGGCAGGGCTTAGGGTGCGCGCATGACGATCCGTCTTGAGGAGATCACCTCCCGTAATCTCGAAGCGGCCCTGGGAATACGGGTGCGCCCCGAGCAGGAATTCGCAGTCGCACCCGTGGTGAAATCCCTCGCCGAGGCCTACGCGCATCCCGGCACCGCCTGGCCGCGCCTGATCGTCGACGACGACCGGGCGGTCGGCTTCCTGATGGCCTTCCTCGACATCGACTGGCGCGAGGACGGCACCCTGTTCCGCTCCGGGCTGTGGCGGCTGAACATCGCCGCCGACGAACAGGGCCGCGGATACGGCCGCTTCGCGGTCGGCGCGGTCGCCGCCGAGATCCGCCGCCGGGGCGGCAAGGAGCTGTACGTCAGCTGGCACCCCGGCGAACACGGCCCCCAGGACTTCTACCTCGGCCTCGGCTTCCGCCCCAACGGCGAGGTAGAGGAGGGCGAGGTCGTGGCCGTCCTCGACCTCGCCTAGTCGCGACGGCCACGGCGCCTGGGGCCTGTTGCGAGCCCTAGAGCAGCTCGACGTCGAGCCCCGCCACGCGCGCGGGGTCGGTCACGACGTCGATGACGGCGATCCGCTCCCGTACGAACGTGAACGTCAGCGCCCGCTCCACCCGCCCCTCGGACAGCACCACCAGCCCGGTGGCCCCGTCGACCAGCGCGGGCCGCGCGACGAGCGCGAGGTGCGCGAAGCTCGTCGCACCCTTCGCCACCGCGAGCGCGCCCGCGGTGACCCCGGCCTCGGCGCGCGCCACGACGTCCGGGTCGAGCACGGCCACCAGCGCCTCGAAGTCGCCCCCGCGCGCGGCGGCCAGGAAGGCGTCGACGACCTCCCGCTGCCGGGCCAGGTCCGCCTCGGGCTCCGGGGCACCCCGCACCCGGCGCCGGGCCCGGCTGGCGAGCTGCCGCGCTGCGGTCGGCGTACGGCCCACGATGTCGGCGATGTCCTCGAAGGGCACCGCGAACAGGTCGTGCAGCACGAACGCCAGCCGCTCGGCGGGCGTCAGCGTCTCGAGGACGACGAGCAGCGCGACACCGACCGAGTCGGCGAGCAGCGCGTCCTGCTCCGGACCGGGCACCACGCCCGGCACCGGCACGTCCGGCTCCAGCGGCTGCTCGGCCCGCGAGGTGCGGGAGCGCAGCATGTCGAGACACACCCGCCCCACGACCGTCGTCAGCCATCCCCCGAGGTTCGCCACCTGCTCCGGATCGGAACGGCTCAGCCGGACCCACGCCTCCTGCACCGCGTCGTCCGCCTCCGCGGCCGACCCGAGCATCCGGTAGGCGACCGCGGTCAGATGCCGCCGGTGCTCCTCGAACCGCTCGGCAAGAAAGTCGTTCTCGCTCATCCGACGTCACAGCCTCTCGTCATGGGGTCGGTGACATGACGGATCGGACGACGCTGATGTGACAGGGCCCGCGCCCGGGAACCGCCCGGCTCCCGGCCCCGGTCAGCCCCAGTCGCGGCCCGAGCGGCCCCGCTTGGTGTCGGCGCGCTGCTTCTTCTCGCGCAGCCGGCGTTCGTTGATGCCGCGCGGGATCCGCGTGGGCTTGCGGGGCTTGGGCGGCGGGGCGGTGGCCTCGGCGAGCAGGGCGGCCAGGCGTACCGCGGCGGTCTCCCGGTTGCGCCACTGGGAACGGTGTTCCGAGGCGCGGACCGTCAGGACGCCGTCGACGAGGCGGCCGGCCAGGCGCTCCAGGGCGCGCTGCTTCCACACCTCGGGCAGAGCCTCCGTGCCGGCCAGGTCGAAACGGAGCTCCACCTGCGAGTCGCTGGTGTTGACGTGCTGCCCGCCGGGCCCCGAGGAGCGCGAGAAACGCCACATGAGCTCGGCCTCCGGGAGGGAGACGGAGCCGCGGATGACGTGGGGACCGGACATGCCCCCTATGGTCGCGCGACTGACCCGCACACGTCACGCGAATATCCCCGGCCAACGGCTCGGTAAAGAAAGTGCTCGGTAAAGAAAGTAAAGACACCTGGAACCTTCGGTACCCCTCACGGCGTTCATGGGGGTAGATGTAGCTTCGAGCCCGTACCGCCTGTGCGTGCACTGCATAACGAGGGAAGGAATCCCAACCATGGCTGTAAGCCTGTCCAAGGGTGGCAACGTCTCGCTGACCAAGGAGGCCCCGGGCCTGACCGCCGTCACCGTGGGCCTGGGCTGGGACGTCCGCACCACCACCGGCACGGACTTCGACCTCGACGCCTCGGCGATCGCGGTCAACCCGGAGGGCAAGGTGTACTCCGACGGCCACTTCGTGTTCTTCAACAACAAGCAGACCCCGGACCAGACCATCGTCCACACCGGTGACAACCGCACCGGCGAGGGCGCCGGCGACGACGAGGCGATCAACGTCAACCTGGCCGGCCTCCCCGCCGACGTCGAGAAGATCGTCTTCCCGGTCTCGATCTACGACGCCGAGAACCGCTCGCAGAACTTCGGCCAGGTCCGCAACGCCTACATCCGCATCGTCAACCAGGCCGGCGGCGCCGAGATCGCGCGCTACGACCTGTCCGAGGACGCCGCCACCGAGACCGCCATGGTCTTCGGCGAGCTCTACCGCAACGGCGCCGAGTGGAAGTTCCGCGCCGTCGGCCAGGGCTACGCCTCCGGCCTGGTGGGCATCGCCCAGGACTTCGGCGTCAGCGTCTGACCCACCCGACGGCCGCTCGGCCGCCACGCTGTACGGGGACCCCCGGTTTCGGCCGGGGGTTCCGGCATCGCCGGGCCTGACGGGGATACGTTGCCCCGCATGATCCTCGCCCCCGTCCCCCTCACCCCCGACCACGACATCCCGGCCCCGGTCCTCACCGAACTCACCGCGCTGTACGCGGCCCACCGTGACTTCCACGCCCTCAGCGGCGACTTCCCGGACCCGGACGACGTGCGCCCCGAGCAGGTGGCGGCCGCGCTCGCCGACGACCTCGCCGACCCGGACGCCGAGGTGCTGCTCGCCCGCAGCGAGGGACGGCTCGTCGGGATCGTCGTCACGCTCGCCCACCACCCCGACCCGGCCGACCCCGACCCGTGGATCGGCCTGCTGATGGTGGCCGCGGACAGGCAGCGGCGCGGGTACGGGCGCCGGTTGGCCGGCCTCGTCGAGGACCACTTCCGCAAGGCCGGCCGCGACGCCGTACGTCTCGCCGTCCTCGACGCCAACCCCCGGGGCCTCGCCTTCTGGACCGCCCTCGGCTACGAGGTCGTCGACCACCGCGACGACCGCGCGCTCGGCCGCCCCTGCGCGGTCCTGCGCAAGCCCCTGCGCACCCCGCGCCGGGCCGCCCGGGCCGTGGTGCTAGACCCCGAGGGCGCGGTGTTCCTCTTCCGGTACGACAACGTCGAGGTCGGCGTCCACTGGGCCCCTCCCGGCGGCGGCCTGGAACCGGACGAGACCCCGCACGAGGGCGTCCTGCGTGAACTGCGCGAGGAGACGGGCTGGACGGACCTGGCGGTCGGACCGCTGCTGTGCACGTGGGAGCACGACTTCACGCACGCCGCCGTCGGCCCCGTCCGCCAGCACGAGCACGTCTACGTCACCCACGGCCCGCGCCGCGAACCCACCGGCCCCCACCTCGCCGCCGCCCATGCCGAGGACGGCATCCTCAGCTGGCGCTGGTGGACCCGGCGGGAACTCGGACAGGCGCCCGAGGCGATGTGGCCGCCCGACCTCGCACAGCGCCTCGACGCGTACGACGGGCACTGATCGCGGGACAGCGGGTCAGCGGGTCAGCGGGTCAGCGGGTCAGCGGTGCGCCGGCTTCCCCTCCCCGTACAGCCAGTCCGCCCAGATTCCGTCGAAGTCCTCGCCCGGCGCCCGCCGCTCCACAAACGCGGTGAAGTCCCCGGTGTCCGCGTTGCCGTGCCGGTGGGCGGCGGTCCAGCCCTGGACGATGTCGTAGAAGGCGTCGTCGCCGACGGTCTGCCGGATCTTGTGGACGACCATCGCGGCGCGCTGGTAGACCGGGCCCTCGTCGGAGATGTGCGCGGCGCTCGTGGGCTTCGCCGGCGGGAAGGCCCAGAGGTCCTCGAAGCGGTCCTCGCCGTGGTCGTAGAGCGCGTCGAAGGTCTCCTCGGCGCTGTCGCCGCCCTCGTCCTCCTCCCACAGCCACTCCGCGTACGTCGCGAAGCCCTCGTTCAGCCACATGTCCCGCCAGGTCCGCGGTGTCACGGAGTCCCCGAACCACTGGTGCGCGAGCTCGTGGACGAGCAAAGCGGTGTCCGGGGCGCCGGGGAAGAAGGGGCGGTTCTGCGTCTCCAGCGCGTACCCGGCGTCGGCCTCGCCGCCGACGATCGCGCCGGTGGAGGCGAAGGGGTACGGGCCGAAGTTCACCTCCGCCCACCGAAGGGCCTCCGGCAGCCGCGCCAGGACCTCCTCGCTCGCCTCCTCCTGCCCCGCGGCGACGGCCGTGTACACCGGCAGGTCACCGGCGGTGGAGCGGCTCACCTCGTAGTCGCCGACCGCGAGCGTGACGGCATGGCTCGCCATCGGCTCGGCGGTGCGCCAGGTGAACGTCGTGCGGCCGTCGCGGGTCGTCCTCCGCGCCAACTCCCCGTTGGACACGGCCTCCAGTCCCTCCGGCACGGTCACCGTGACGTCGTACGACGCCTTGTCGCAGGGGTGGTGGCTGCCGGGGAACCACGCCATCGAGCCGGTCGGTTCGCCGAGCCCGACCGCGCCGTCCTCGGTGGGCAGCCAGCCCTCCTCGGAGCCGTCGGGGTCCGTGATCGTCCGCGGGGTGCCGGAGTAGCGGACCCGCACC
Source organism: Streptomyces sp. NPDC034103 (assembly GCF_055575395.1). Taxonomy (NCBI): domain Bacteria; kingdom Bacillati; phylum Actinomycetota; class Actinomycetes; order Kitasatosporales; family Streptomycetaceae; genus Streptomyces; species Streptomyces sp. NPDC034103. The sequence goes on from NZ_JBVISS010000007.1 coordinate 447,126, forward strand.
TCGAAGGTCTCGCCCTTCTCCAGGCCACCGTCCGGACGCACGGTCAGCTCCTGCCCCTCGCGCTCCCAACGGGCCGTGCGTCCCTCGACGGTGACCTCGGCGACGTCCATCCCCTTCAGGTCCAGGTCGAAGGCGGACAGGTCCCCGGTGGCGCGGGCGGTGACGGTCGCCGTCCCGGACAGGTGCTCCGCGTCGGGGTCGTAGGACAGCCGCAGCGCGTAGTGGGAGACGTCGAAGCCACCGTTGCCCGCCTCCGGGAAGTAAGGGTCACCCACCCCGGCCCCGCCGGGCGCACCCCGCGTCCCACTCGCGCCGCACGCCGTGAGCGCCAGGACGAGGACCAGCGCCAGGGCCAGGACCAGGTCCAGGTCCAGGGACGTACGGTCCGGGACAAGGCGTGCGGATCGGGACATGACAGTGATCCTAGGACGCGGGGGTCGCGACACGGTGACACCGTGGGGCGGCCGCCCCGCCGTAAGCCCGTCACGCGCGGGCCGCCGTCCACCACGACACCGTCACGCGCGGCAGGCCGCCCCACCGCGCCCCCGTCACGCGCGGGAGGCCGCCCCACCGTGCCCCCCATCGCGCGCAGACCGCCCCACCCTGAGTCCGTCAGACACGGACCGCCGTCCACCACGACACCGTCACGCGCGGGCCGCCGCCCCACCCTGCCCCCACCGCGCGCGGGCCGCGCGCCCCACCGTGCCCCCGTCTCGGCCACCCCGCCGTGACACCATCACGTACGTGCTCGACATCGGCTACGCCCTCTCCAACCGTTTCCCCGACCCGCCCCAGACGGACTACCGCCGCGCGGACGTCCACGCGCTGCGTCACGACCTGTTCTGCGGCGACGTCTACCTCGCCGACACCAAGGCGGACCGGGAACTGTCCACAGCCTGGGGATGGGTGCCGGTGCTCGACTTCGCGTGGGCGCTGTGCGACATCGCCGAACGCCTCGACCGGGACCCGGCCGGCTCCCGCGCCTCCCGCCCCCAGCACGCGGAACTGGACTTCACCGAGTCCACCGACCGCATGCTCTTCGAGCGCCGCTTCGGCTGGGTCGACATCGAGTCCGACTGGATGCCGGCCGAGGAACCGCCCCTCACCTTCTCCCACGCCGAACTCCGCCGCGAGGCACGGGACTTCCTCCACGACCTGATCGCCGACCTCTGCGACCTCCACGACGACCTCGCCGAGAACCCGGCGATCTGGACCCTCCAGGCCCGCTTCCCCCGCATCCGCTGACAACCGGCTCCGCCCGCCGCCCCCGCCGCCCCGGTCAGCCCGGCAGCGACCCGAACGCCCGCAGCTCCTGCGGCGGCAGCCCCTCGGGCAGATAACCACGGGCGAGAAAGGCGAACCCGGTGCTCAACCGGTGGGCGTCCAGGCCCAGCGCCTCCATCACGTCATGGTGCTGGGCGTCCGCGAAGAGATACCGGCCGTCCTCCGCGTCGTCGGGATCCAGCGGTATGCCCCGCAGCACCGACCCCAGCACGAGCCGGTCCACGGGCCCGGCCGCCAGCGGCAGAAAGGCATCCGGGTCGGCGCCGACCGGGTCGGGGCAGGCGGGGCCGACGCCCACCGCCCCGCCGTTCGCGCGCGCCTGCCCCGTCTCGACGTACCCGGGACACGAGTCGAAGCGGTGCCGCTCCTCCCCCTCCACGAACACCCGCAGGTCCAGCACAACCGAGTCATGGACGTACGCGCTCAGCGTCGCCGCGCCCAGCAGCACACTCAGCGGTCCGGCCAGCTCGATCGCGTCGCGCTCCGGCTCCGGCGGGAAGATCGCCGTGTGCAGGGGCCCCACCGGCATCGCGTACCCCCGCAGCGCCACACCGCCCGCCCGCACCGCGCCCGCGAGCAGCGGCACGACCTCGGCGCACTCCCGCGCGACCAGGACGTTGCCGTAGAAAGCCCCCACCCCGTCAGCCCTCCACCCGGATCCCCAACTGCCCCGCCAGCACCGGCGCCAGATCCAGCAGTTGCGCGGTACTGATCACGGCCCCCGCGAGCCGCTCCACCCCCCGCACGATGTCCAGCTCCGCCGCGCCCCGCAGATCCACGTCCCTGAGCGTCGCCCCGGTGAGGTCCGCGCTGCGCAGGGCGCAGTCCACGAACTCCACCCGCTCCAGCCGGGCCCCGCCGAAGTCCGGCTCGGCGAGGACACAGCCCTCGAAGACCACGTCCCGCAGGCGCGCCGAACGCAGGTTCAGATAGTCGATCTTGCCGCCGCGGATCACCACCCGCTCCAGCACCGCCCCGTGCAACTGCACCCCGCCCATCCGGGCGTCGACCAGCTCCACGTCCCGCAGCGTCGCCTCGGACAGGTCCGTGCCCACCCCCCGCACCCCCGAGAGGACCGAGTCCAGCAGGCGCGCGTGGCGCAGCCGCGTCTCGTCCAGCGCGCACCCCGTCAACGCGCAGTCCATGAAACGGGCACCCGAGCCGTCCTGCCCGGCGAAGTCCGCCTCCGTGAACGCCAGCCCGTCATAGTCCCCGTCCGGCTCCAACCCGCCCCCCTCGTACGCCACCAGGGGCGGAAGCCGCACCTCCGGCCGCCGCGCGCCCTTCACCCCGGCCCCGCCCGCTCCACCCACCGCTCTGCTCGCCATGCCCCCATGCTGCACCCCACCACTGACAACGCCACTTGACCTCAATCGCGCTTGAGGTTGAACAGTGGACGGCCTGAGGACAGGACAGTCGACCAGAGGAGTCCTTGATGCGCGCCATCCGCCTGCACGCCTTCGGCCCGGCCGAGAACCTCACCTACGAGGAGGTCGAGGACCCCCGGCCCGGCCCGGGCCAGATCCGCGTCGCCGTGCGGGCGGCCGGCGTCCACCTCCTCGACACCGCCCTGCGCGAGGGCATGCAGGGCCCCCTGCCCGCCCTGCCCGAACTGCCCACCATTCCCGGCCGCGAGGTCGCCGGCACCGTCGAGTCCCTCGGCGAGGGCGTCGGCGCCCACTGGCTGGGCAAGCACGTCGTCGCCCACCTCGGCTTCGCCCCCGGCGGTTACGCCGAACTCGCCGTCACCGACGTCGAGCGCGTCCACGAGATCCCGCCGAACCTGGACTTCGCCCAGGCCGTCGCCATGATCGGAACAGGGCGTACGACCATGGGAATCCTCCAGTTCGCCGACCTCGGCCCCGACTCCGTCGCCGTCGTCCCGGCCGCCGCCGGCGGCATCGGCACCCTCCTCGTGCAGTACGCCAAGAACGCCGGAGCCACCGTCATCGGGCTCGCCGGCGGCCCCGAGAAGGTCGCCCGCGTCGAGGCGAACGGCGCCGACCTCGCCGTCGACTACAAGGACCCCGCCTGGCCCGACAAGGTCCGCGCCCACCTCGGCGGCCGCACCGCCACCGTGGTCTTCGACGGCGTCGGCGGTGACGTGGCCCGCGAAGCCGTCGCCCTCCTCGGCCCCGACGGCAGGCACATCGTCTTCGGCTGGTCCGCGGACGGCCTCAAGGAGGACGGCGACCCCTACCTCGTCGACGGCGTCTCCGAACAGGTCCTCGGCCCCGCGATGATGCAGAAGGCGGGCGGCCCCAACCCCGTCCGCACCCTCGAACTACGCGCCCTCACCGAAGCCGCCACAGGCCGCCTCACCCCCGCGGTCCACCGCTTCCCCCTCGCCGACGCGGCAACGGCACACCGGGCCCTGCAAACACGCGGGACCACGGGAAAGGTCATCCTCGAACCCTGACACCCACCCGGCGCCCGACCCGGCCGACGCCCCCTCCGTCAGCCGGTCCAGCGGCTGTCCCTCAGCTGCCGGGCGATCTCCAGTTGCTCCGGCTCCAGCGGGCGCCCGTCCTCGATCTCCCACAGGCAGTTCTGGAGCACCCGTCCCAGCGTCCACGCACGCGCGCGTGCCCGGTCCAGGGCCATCACGCCGGTCATGGCGTCGAAGCGCCGGAGGATCTCGGCGGCGTCGAAGCGGTTGTCGATCGCGGGGAGCAGGTCGAAGCCGGGGTCGCCGGCGAGGGGCTTGGGGTCGATCGCGAGCCAGGGCGCACGGTCCGCGCCGAGGACGTTGTCGTAGTGGAGGTCCCAGTGGAGCAGCCGGTCGCCGGGCTCGTCCACGACGTCCCGTACGGCCGCCGCGCAGTCGGCGACCAGGGCGCGTGCCTCCGGGTCCGCGATCTGCTCCAGCGCCCACGGCGTCCGCTGAAGCATCGCCGCGGCGATGTCGCCGAGCCCGCGCATGCCCTGTGGCGCCGGTCCCGAGGTGAGGTGGGCCAGGAGGCGGGCGATGACGAGGGCGGCCTCGTGGGCGTCGGGGACGCGGGAGAGCATGCGGGCCGGGTCCAGGCGCTCCAGGAGCATCGTGCCCGTGGTCGCGTCGTGATCCAGGAGGCGTACCGCTCCGTCGCCGTCCCAGACGCGCAGGGCGACCGGTTCACCCTCGCTCTCCTCGTCCAGCAGCTGGAGCTTCAGGACGGCCTCGGTGCCGTCCGCGCGGCGGACGACCGGCAGGACCAGGGCCGTGACCCCGTGCATGGCCGCGCCGTCCTGCCGTAGCCCCCAGCGGTCCAGGAACTCCGCGGCCAGCTGGGGCAGCCCCGCGATGAACCCGCGTCCCGCCTCCCCGTTGAACTTCTCCTGTGCCGCCGCCAGTTCCTCCGGAATGTCGATCACACCTGGAGGCTATCGGCGTGGGTGAATCGGCTCATGCGAATTCCGTGGGGCTTCCACAGGCTGTGGATGTACGTCCGCAGCGCGCCCGGGACGTACATCTGGCTGGCGATCCTGTTCGCCACGACGGTCGCCGTGCACCGTATGTCGCCGGAGTTCGAGGAGGAGTTCCTGCGCCAACGGTCCACGAACATCCACGAGTTGTCGCAGAACCCGGTCCGGGTGCTGATCTCCAGCGCGATGTGGATCGACGGCGGCCACTGGCTGCCGTACGCCGTCCTCTACACCGTCTTCCACGCGCCGGCCGAGCGCTGGCTCGGCACCGCACGCTGGCTCGCGGTCTGCGGGGCCGCGCACGTGCTGGCGACGCTCGTCAGCGAGGGCGCGCTGCTGTGGGGGATCCGGCACGGGATGGCTCCCGAGTCGGCGGTCAACACCCTGGACATCGGGGTCAGTTACGCGCTGGCGGGGGTGGTGGCGGTGCTGGTGTACCGGATTCCGTGGCGGTGGCGGTCCGGGTACGCGTTGGTCGTGCTCGTCGTGTACGGGGTGCCGTTGGTGAGCGGGCGGACCTTCACCGACCTGGGGCACTTCGTCTCCGTCCTGATCGGATTCGGGTGCTGTCCGCTGGTCAGAGGCCGTCCGAGACGACGGGATCCGAAGGAGACAACAGCCGCTTGCCAGGGTTAACGTCCCGGCCATGAGCAGCTCGGAACGCGCTGTCGTGAACGGCGGCATCTCCTTCTGGTACGCGGACGACGGCCTGCCCGCGGTACGCGAGCCCCTCGACGGGGACGCCACCGCGGACGTCGTGATCGTCGGGGGCGGCTATACGGGCCTGTGGACCGCGTACTACCTGAAGAAGGCGGCCCCCTTCCTCAGGATCACCGTCCTGGAACAGAAGTTCTGCGGCTACGGCGCCTCCGGCCGCAACGGCGGCTGGCTCTACAACGGGATCGCCGGACGCGACCGGTACGCGCGCGTGCACGGCCACGAGGCCGCCGTACGCCTCCAGCGGGCCATGAACGACACCGTCGACGAGGTCGTCCGCGCCGCCGGCGAGGAGGGCATCGAGGCCGACATCCACCAGGGCGGGGTCCTGGAAGTGGCCCGTACGCCCGCCCAGTTGGCGCGCCTGAGGGACTTCCACGCGCAGGAGCTGTCGTACGGCGAGAAGGACCGCCGCCTGTACGACGCCCGGGAGACCGCCGAGCGGATCCGCGTCGCCGACGCCGTGGGGTCCTCGTGGACACCGCACGGCGCGCGCGTGCACCCCGTGAAGCTGGTGAAGGGCCTCGCGACGGCGGTCGAGGCGCTGGGGGTGTCGATCCACGAGCAAACGCCGGTGACGGAGATCCGCCCGAAGCACGCGGTCACGCCGTACGGCACCGTCCGCGCGCCCTACGTCCTGCGCTGCACCGAGGGCTTCACCGCGAGCCTCAGGGGGCAGCGGCGTACCTGGCTGCCGATGAACTCGTCGATGGTGGTGACCGAGCCGCTGAGCGAACGGCAGTGGGCGACGGTCGGCTGGGACGGGCGGGAGGCGCTCGGGGACATGGCGCACGCCTACATGTACGCCCAGCGGACCGGCGACGGGCGCATCGCGCTGGGCGGGCGCGGGGTGCCGTACCGCTTCGGGTCGAGGACGGACAACGACGGCCGCACGCAGCAGGCGACGATCGACGCCCTGCGGGACGTCCTCGTGGGCTTCTTCCCGGCGCTGGCCGGAGTGCGGATCGAACACGCCTGGTCGGGAGTGCTGGGAGTACCGCGCGACTGGTGCGCGACGGTCACCCTGGACCGGACCACCGGACTCGGCTGGGCCGGGGGGTACGTCGGTTCGGGCGTCGCGACGACGAACCTGGCCGCGCGGACGCTGCGGGACCTGGTGCTGCTGGACTCGGGGCAGGACGGCAGGACCGAGCTGACCGACCTGCCGTGGGTGGGGCACAAGGTGCGCAAGTGGGAGCCGGAGCCGTTCCGGTGGCTGGGGGTGCAGGGCATGTACGCCATCTACCGGGCCGCGGATCGGCGGGAGGTGGCGTCGAACAGCGCGGGGTCGTCGCGGTTGGCGCGGATCGCGGACCGGATCGCCGGGCGACACTGAGCCGTCGGTCCGAGGGTTTCGGCCGCCTCTGAAAACTCACGGGTTCACTGTCACACCCCTGTGCAAACATCGCCTCAACGACCGATGATCCAGGGGGGATCCATGTCTGACGACGGCTCCTGTCCGCCTACGAGACGGAGACGGACGGCTGTGCTCGCGGCATCGGCCGCTGTCGTCTCGCTGCTGGCGTCCTTGCTGTCCTTGACCGCGGCGAGTCCGGCCGTCGCCGCGGAGGAGTGCGCGCCGCTGGCGCTCGCGCCGTTCGGCGACCCGGGCGGCGCGGTCGGTGAAGCGACCGTCGGGCCCGACGCGAGCGTCTGCTACACCGTCACCGTCACGACACCGGGCCTGTATCTGGCACCGGCGAAGGACGCCTCCGGCAATGCCATGACCAGGCAACTGCTCGCCGACGACGGCAGTGCGGTGGACTGCTACGGCGACGCGTACACCACGCACGACATGTGCAATGTGCCCGCGCCCGGCACCTACACGCTGAAGGTCCTCAACACCGGCTGGACGGACACGACCGCCTCCGTCAGCTTCGTGCCGCTCGGCGGGACCGAGGGCTGCGCCGATCCCGTCGGCACCGGCTGGGACCAGCCGGATCTCATCCGTACGACCGTGAGCCGCGTGCAGGTCGACTGCCAGCCCTTCACGGGCGAGACCGGCGACCGGGTCCGGCTCACGTACGGCTCGAAGACCTACGGCGACTCCCTCGCCTGGATCACCGACGCCACCGGAGCCCGGATCTGCGAGCGGTTCCCGGAGGACGGCGAGGACAGCTGCGTCCTGCCCGGCGACGGCCCCTACCGGGTCATCTCCACGGTCTGGCGTGCGGAGAGCGGCTTCCCCGCCCAGTACGGCGTGAAGGTACGCCGGCTCAACGACCCGCGGGGCTGCACGACCGCCCCGGTCCGCCCGTACGGCGCGCCGGAGCGGCAGGACCTCACCGCCAACCCCTGTTTCACCTTCACCGCGGGCGCTGCGGGCCCGTACACCGTGCACTCGGTGAGCGAGGACCGTGAGGTCGCGGTGGCCCGGGTGTACGACGCGGCCGGACTGAGCGTGTGCCGGTACGGGGCCGATCCGTGCCGGATCAAGGCACCGGGCACCTATACGGCCGTCCTCGACGGCACCTCCCCGTTCCGTGACACGCGCGCCGGGCTGATCGTCCTCGACCGCGCCTCGGACGCCGGATGCGTGGCGACCGGGACCGGTCTGCACCAGGGCGAGTTGAGCGCGGTCGGGCAGTACGACTGCCTGACGCTGGACGTCCCGCGGGGGGCGCGTGTCGCCGCGCTCACCTCGCTCTCCTCGGCCGGGCTGACGCCCGAGGTGGAGGTCCTGGACCGTACCGGTACCGCCCAGTGCGACGAGTCCGCGCTGCGCGGCGGCGACTGCGCACTCACCGGCGAGGCCCCCTACCGGGCCCTCGTGCACACCGAGGACAGCGGGGACTCCGCCACGGGCCCGTACGCGGTGGCCTTCCACCGCACCGACGTCGCGGAGGGCTGCCCCGTGCTGCCCGCCGGCAGCTTCGGTGCGGGTGGCGCGCAGGCCACGCTGACCACCGGCGGCGGCGTCTTCTCCCACTGCCTGGGCATCCCGGCGGACGCCCACTCGGCGGCCGAGGTCCTCCAGCTGGTCGCCACCTCCGGGACGGCGTCCGCCGCGTTCTCGGTGGTCGACTCCGACGGCAAGCGGGTCTGCGAGCGCTACGCCACCACCAACGGCTGGGTCCTGTGCTCCCTGACCCCCGGCAAGACCCACACCGTGCTGGTCACCGGCCGGAACGAGACCGCCACGTACTCCCTGACCCGACGCGACGTCACCGCGAGCGCCTCCTCGGCGGGCTGCGTGAAGACCGCGGCGGCCAAGGTCGGCGGCTCCTCCGTGCGCAGCGGCTACGCCGGTCCCGGCACGCTGAACTGCCACCAGGTCACCACCGCGGCGGCCGGCGACGTCGTGCACGTCAACGTGCGGGACGCCCTCGGCACCGCCAACAGCGCGGTCGTCGGCGGGGACGGCCGGATGGAGTGCGCCTTCCGCAACACCTCCTGCGCGGTCACCGGGTCCACCACCCACCAGGTCCTCGTGCAGACGCCCGTCACGCTGAAGGCGGCGCCCGAGTACCGCCTGGACGCCCTGCGGATCGCGACCGCCGAAGGTCCCGCGCCGGAGTGCGCCAAGGTGCCGTCGGTGGCGTACGGGTACGGGCCGGTCACCGGCACCCTGGACGAGTCCCGCACCGCGGTGTGCGCGGCGCTGCCGACCGCCGGGTTCGACCGCTTCGAGACCGCCATCAAGGACACCACCGGCGCCACCGCCACGGCGGTCCCGGTGCTGTACAACACGTCCACCTGGGCCAACGGCTGCACGCACTACATCCCGGAGGGCTACGACTGCGACGTGCTGGGCTCCTCCTCGAAGAGCACCCCGACGGTGTTCCTGCTGGGCCTGCCCGAGAAGGCGAGCAGCACCGCCTACAGTGCCGAGCTGACCTGTACGTCCCCGGTGTGCGGCACGGAGGAGACGGCCGTCACCGCTGTCAGCCCCGACACCGGCACGGCCGGCGGCAAGGTGAGGCTGACGGTCACCGGTACCGCGCTGGGCCCGGACGTCACCGTACGGCTCAGCCAGTCCGGGCGGACCCTGACGGCGGCGGCCGACTCTGTCTCCGCGGACAACCGGACGGTGACCGCGACGCTCGACCTGACCGGCACGGCCACCGGCACCTGGAACGTGAGCGTGCTCACGCGCGGCTGGGAGTTCCCGCGCGGGAGCTTCACCGTCACCCCGGGCACCCTGGAGAACACGGCCGCCCCCAAGGTGACCGGCACGGCCAAGGTGGGCGCCAAGGTCACGGCAGCGCCGGGGAGCTGGTCGGCGACCCCGTCCTCGTACACGTACCAGTGGAAGACGGACGGCAAGCCGATCTCCGGCGCGACGGCGAAGACGTACACCCTGCCCGCCTCGGTGGTCGGCAAGAAGCTGACCGTGACCGTGACCGCGGTCAAGGAGGGCTGGCAGAGCGGGACGGCCGGCTCGGGCGCGGTGACCGTGGCCAAGGGGGACGCACCCCAGGCGAGCAAGCTGCCGGTGATCAGCGGGACCGCGCAGGTCGGCAGGACGCTGAAGGCGACCCAGGGCACCTGGAGCCCGGCGCCGACCACGTACTCCTACCAGTGGTACGCGAACGGCACGAAGATCAGCGGCGCCACCCGGTCCTCGCTCGTGCTGAAGTCGGCACAGCAGGGCAAGAAGATCACCGTGAAGGTGATCGCGCACCGGACCGGCCACAAGGACGGGACGGCGGTGAGCAAGGCGACCAAGGCGGTGGCGAAGTAGGCCGTCGAGTCGCTGTCGACAACGACGGAAGCCCAGGTCAGACCGAGATCTGACCTGGGCTTCTGCCGTCGAGAGCCCCCTGTCGGATTCGAACCGACGACCTACGCATTACAAGTGCGTTGCTCTGGCCAGCTGAGCTAAGGAGGCGTGCGTGCGTCTGCCGCGTACGCGCCCGTGCAGTGTACCCAGGTCCGCGGCACGCCCTGTCGAAAATTTCCGCGAAGTTCACAGAGGCTCAGGTACTGACATACGGGTGAACGCCAGGTACCGTCCCTCCCAGTTCACCTGCGTGGACTACACCACCACCTTCCTACAACGGATCGTCCGGCACGTTCCTGCCGGTAGAAGGGGGCCCTTCACCATGGCCACTGTCTCGTTCGACAAGGCGACCCGGATCTACCCGGGTTCCGAGAAGCCCGCCGTAGACGCGCTCGACATCCAGATCGAGGACGGGGAGTTCCTCGTTCTGGTCGGCCCGTCCGGCTGCGGCAAGTCCACCTCGCTCCGCATGCTGGCGGGGCTCGAGGACGTCAACGGCGGTGCGATCCGCATCGGTGACCGTGACGTCACGCACCTGCCGCCGAAGGACCGGGACATCGCCATGGTGTTCCAGAACTACGCGCTGTACCCGCACATGACGGTCGCCGACAACATGGGCTTCGCGCTCAAGATCGCCGGCGTGCCGAAGGCGGAGATCAAGCAGAAGGTCGAGGACGCGGCGAAGATCCTCGACCTGACCGACTACCTGGCCCGCAAGCCGAAGGCGCTCTCCGGTGGTCAGCGTCAGCGTGTCGCCATGGGTCGCGCCATCGTGCGTGAGCCGCAGGTGTTCCTCATGGACGAGCCGCTGTCGAACCTCGACGCCAAGCTCCGTGTCTCCACCCGTACGCAGATCGCGTCGCTCCAGCGCCGCCTGGGCATCACCACCGTCTACGTCACCCACGACCAGGTCGAGGCCATGACGATGGGCGACCGGGTGGCGGTGCTGAAGGACGGTCTGCTCCAGCAGATCGACACCCCGCGCAACATGTACGACCGTCCGGCGAACCTGTTCGTCGCCGGCTTCATCGGCTCCCCCGCGATGAACCTGGTCGAGGTCCCGATCACCGACGGTGGCGTGAAGTTCGGCAAGAGCGTCGTGCCGGTCCAGCGTGACGCGGTCTCCGGCATCACCGACAAGACGGTGACCGTGGGTGTCCGTCCGGAGCACTTCGAGGTGGCGGGCCCGGAGGCGGACCTGGGTCTCGCGGTCACCGTGAACGTGGTCGAGGAGCTGGGCGCCGACGCGTACGTCTACGGCACCGCCAAGCTCGACGGCAACGCGCAGGACCTCGTCGTCCGTGTCAGCGGCCGTGACGTCCCGGAGAAGGGCAGCACGCTGCACGTCGTCCCGCGCTCGGGCGAGACCCACGTGTTCTCGACCTCCACGGGTGCGCGTCTGTCGGACTGACCCACAGGCGGCACATCCCGGGTGATTCACCCAGGTTGACGAGGAGGGCCCCGCGGCGTTCTGCGGGGCCCTCCTCGTGCCCTGTGGGCCCTCGACAAATACCCCGGCAGACCGGGCGTTTCGAGCAGTGTGCGTCAACGCCTTACCCAATTCGAGGCACCAGTTCATCCCCCGAACCGGTGACTAAATGTCGCCAAATCATCACCCCGCGCTACCCTCACACGCGTGAAGCACTCCACTAACCAACAGACGCGAAGCGGCCGGGGCCCCGCCCGCCGTATCGGCCGCACGCTCGCCCTTGTCCTGCCCGTCGTCCTGGTGCTCTCCGGGACCCTCGCGGTCACCCGAGTCGACTGGTCGGGAGATCCCTCGGCCTCGGTGCTCACCGCCTCCGACGTCTCGGCGGCCGGCGCCTCCTCGAAGGCCAGGGCGCGGGCACCCCACGAGGTCCTGCGGGACAAGCTCCTGGCGGAGCTCCAGGAGGAGAACCCGGGCGTGGCCCTCACCCACCTCCAGGAGGCCGTGAACGGCCGTCCGTCGCTCGCCAAGCACTGTGTGTCGATCGCCCGCGCGCTCGGCCGCGCGGCGGTGCGGGTCTACGGCCCGACGCGTGCGCAGTCGTACGCCCGGCCCGTGTGCGACACGTCCTTCGCGACGGGCGTGGCGGCCGCGCACAGCTGAGCCTCCCGGCACACCCGGCCAAGCACAGGAGGCTCCCGGCACACCCGTCCGCCCGCGCATCGGCCTTCCCTCGACCGAGGGGAGGCCGTTTCCCGTGCCCGTGCCCGGTCGGCCTCGCCGGTCGGGTGCGGGAATCGGCCCTGCCCGCCGGATGTGGGGATCGGCCCCGCCCACCGGGGGCGGTGACCGGCGCAAGCCGCAGCAGGGGTGGGACGTAAGGTCTTGGGCATGACCGATCCGAATGCCGCGTCCCGCCCCGTGCAAGCCGTCGTCCTGGCTGGTGGCCAGGGATCCCGGCTGCGCCCTTACACCGATGACCGGCCCAAGCCGATGGTCGAGATCCCCGGTACGGGGACGCCGATCATCGGTCATCAGCTTGCCTGGCTGGCGGAGGAGGGCGTGACGGACGTGGTGATCAGCTGCGGCCACCTCGCCGACGTCCTCAAGTCGTGGCTGGACTCGGCCGATCTGCCGGTGAACGTGACGACGGTGGTCGAGACGGAGCCGCTGGGCCGCGGTGGTGGTCTCCGGTACGCGGCGGCGCGGCTGCCGCACCCGGACCGGCCCTGGTACGCCACGAACGGCGACATCTGGACCCGGTTCTCGCTGCGTGAGATGGCGGACTTCCATGCCGAGCGCGACGCGGTGGCGACGCTGGCGCTGGCGCGGCCCCGGATTCCGTGGGGGGCGGTGAAGACGGACGGGTTCGGCCGGGTCACGGACTTCATCGAGGCGCCGCCGACGACGTACGAGATCAACGCGGGTGTGTATGTCTTCTCGCCGGAGTTCGCGGGGATGCTGCCGGAGCGTGGGGACCATGAGCGGACGACGTTCCCGCATCTGGCGCGGGAGCGGCGGCTCGCCGGCTTCCCGATCCCGCAGGGGGCGTACTGGCGGGCCATCGACACGGCGAAGGACCTGAGCGAGGCGGCCAAGGAGCTGGCGGCGCTGGGTCGTTGAGGGCGCACGACGAGAAGGGCCCCGTACGTCTGCGTACGGGGCCCTTCTCGTGTCGTGGGTCAGCCGGTGGGTGGTTACTGCCCGAGGATTCCGCCCACCGGCCCATCTACCCCAACAGGCCGCCTACCAGGCCCGGTTCGCCGGAGGAGCCTCCGGTGTCCGAGCCGCCTGTCGAGCCGCCGGTCGAGCCGCCGGTGGAGCCGGTGCCGCCGGTGGGTCCGGAGCTGGTGCTGGGGGCGCCGCCGGGGGGTGCGGACTGCTGGGGCGGGGCCTGGCCGGTGCCCTGGGTCTGGCTGGGGGCGGTGGTGCTGGTGTCGCGGGTGGCGCCCGGGGTGGTGGCGGCGCCGGAGGGGGTGGCCGTGCTGCCTGCCGTGGCGTCCCGGGTGGGCGTGGTGGAGGCGGACGGGGTCTTCTTGCGTTTGGCGGGGTCCTGCGGGAGCGGGGAGCCGGGGAGTTCGTTGCGGGGGGCCTCGCCGGGGCCGGGGACGATGATGCGGTCGGCGTCGCGGACGGCGCCGCCGAGCAGGGAGCCGATCAGCAGGGTGAGGCCGATGACGACGGCCGTGACGAGGGCGCCGCGGCGCAGGACGTAGCGGCGCAGTTCCCACAGGTCGGAGCGGGGTCCGAGGCGGCGCCAGGCGCTGCCGGCGAGGCGGCCGTCGATGGAGTAGACGGGGGCGCCGGCGATGATCAGCGGGGACCAGGCGGCGAGGTAGATGATGTCGGGCGCGTCGTAGGCGGGGACGCTCTTCCAGCTGACCGTGAGCAGGAGGGCCGCGGAGAGGGCGGCGCCCACGACGGCGGTGACGCGCTGCCAGCAGCCGAAGATCGTCAGGACGCCGACGATGACCTGGAGGAAGGCGATGACGAGGCCGGAGCCGACGGGGTGCTGGAGGGCGAACTGCCGTAGTGGTTCGGCGACTTCCCAGGGGTGCAGGGTGTTGAGCCACTTGACCATCGAGCCGCGCTTGCCGCCGTCGAAGTAGACGGGGTCGCAGAGCTTGCCCATGCCGGCGTAGATGGAGATGAAGCCGAGGAAGATGCGCAGCGGCAGGAGGACGACGCCGAGGTTCATGCGGCGTCCGGGGTAGTACGCGTGCCGTGCGGGGTCGACGCCGCGCCTGGGCGGCGTCGCGGTCCCGTCGGACCGGGCGGGCTCCTCGAACTGCTCGTCGCCGTAGGCGAGTTCCTCGTCGTAGGCGCTGCCGACGGTCCGCATGTCGGGCAGCAGACGGGGCTCGTCGCCGTCGTAGGTGCGCTGGGCGCCGACGAGGGGGGTCTCTACGGTATGCGTCAACTCGTCGTCGTAGCCGGGGCCGTAGCCGGTGTCGATGTCGACGCGGGGGATGACCTGGGTGGCTCCGGCGTCGCCGGCGGGCTCGACGGCGCGGACGCCGCCTTCGCGCACGGCCTGGAGCAGGCGGTGCGCGCCGGTGTCGTCGGGGGCGGACCGGCCGCTCCAGACGACGGGGCGGCGGCGGGCCGCGCCGGTGGCCGTGGCGCCCACGGCGGGCATCCGGGCGGTGTCCTCGGCGGCGCTCACGTGCCGGGCGATCCGCGGGGAATGGGCACGTCTCGTCGACGCGCCCAACTGCACGCGGAAGCTGGCGTGGTTGACGATGACCTGCGCCGGATCGCTCGGCACCTTCACCATGCTCAGCGCGGGAGCGTCGTCGAATCCGGAATCGAATCCCGACGAGCGGTCCCCCGTGGGTGTGCGGGGTGTTCTGGTGTCCACACTCATCTAACCGAGTGACGTGTGTTTAGGACACTGCTTTGACCGCCCGGATGTGTCCGGACTCCGTCAAGCTTGCCCGGGACGCCGGGATTACCCCGTACGGGTGACGGCGCGGACGCCTGTTCAGGCGCGTCGGCGGGCCGCTTCGTACAGCACGATGCCCGCCGCCACACCGGCGTTGAGCGACTCGGCGCCACCGGGCATCGGGATGCGGACGCGGAAGTCGCAGGTCTCGCCGACGAGTCGGGACAGGCCCTTGCCCTCGCTGCCGACCACGATCACGACCGGTCCGTCGAGGGCCGCCAGCTCGCCCACCTCGTGCTCGCCGTCGGCGGCGAGACCGACGACGGCGATGCCCGCCTTCTTGTACGCCTCCAGGGCGCGGGTGAGGTTGGTGGCGCGGGCGACGGGCGTGCGGGCGGCGGTGCCGGCGGAGGTCTTCCAGGCGCCGGCGGTCATGCCGGCGGCACGCCGCTCGGGCACGAGGACGCCGTGGCCGCCGAAGGCCGACACCGAGCGGACGACGGCACCGAGGTTGCGGGGGTCGGTGACGCCGTCGAGGGCGACGATGAGGGGGTCCTCGCCGTGGTCGTAGGCGGCGTTGGCGAGGTCCTCGGGGTGGGCGTACTCGTAGGGCGGGACCTGGAGGACGAGGCCCTGGTGGTTGAGGCCGTTGGTCATGCGGTCGAGCTCGGGGCGGGGGGCCTCCATGAGGTTGATCCCACCGCGCTCGGCCGCGAGCTGGAGCGCCTCACGCACGCGCTCGTCGTTGTCGATGAACTGCTGGACGTAGAGCGTCGAGGCGGGCACGCCCTCGCGCAGCGCCTCGACGACGGGGTTGCGGCCGACGACCATCTCGGACGTGCCCTTGCCGCCGCGGCCACGCGGCGTGGGACGGCGCGCGGCCTGCTTCGCCTTGGCGTTGGCGATGCGGTTCGCCTTGTGCTTCTTGCGCATCTCGGCGGGCGGCGTGGGGCCCCTGCCCTCGAGACCCTTGCGTCGCTGGCCGCCACTGCCGACCTGCGCGCCCTTCTTGCCGGACATGCGGCGGTTGTTGGCGGCCATGACCTACCTGTTCTCTCGTGCGGTGAAGTTCGTGCGATGAAAAGTGCGATGAATACGTACGTCTATGCAGTGTGCCGCCCGGAGGCCGGGCGGCACAATCGATCAAGGAAAGGGCTAGCGCGGACCGAGGGTCCAGCGCGGTCCCTGGGGGCTGTCCTCGATGCTCAGACCGGACTGGGTGAGCTGGTCGCGGATGGCGTCCGCGGTGGCCCAGTCCTTGCGGGCGCGGGCGGACTCGCGCTGGTCGAGGACGAGTCGTACCAGGCTGTCGACCACTCCGTGCAGGTCCTCGCCGCGGTCGGTCTCGCCGGCCCAGTGCGGGTCGAGCGGGTCCAGGCCGAGGACGCCGAGCATGGCGCGGACCTCGGCGAGGCGGGCCACGGCGGCTTCCTTGTCGTCGGCGGCGAGGGCGGAGTTCCCCTGCCGGACGGTGGTGTGGACGATGGCGAGGGCCTGGGGGACGCCGAGGTCGTCGTCCATGGCCTCGGCGAAGGCGGGCGGGATCTCGGCGGCCGGCTCGACGGTGCCGGCCTTCTCGACGACGCGCTGGACGAAGCCCTCGATGCGCGCGAACGCCGACTCGGCCTCGCGCAGGGCTTCCTCGCTGTACTCGATCATCGAGCGGTAGTGCGGGGTGCCGAGGTAGTAGCGCAGCACGATCGGGCGCCAGGTCTTGACCATCTCGGAGACCAGGACGCTGTTGCCGAGCGACTTCGACATCTTCTCGCCGCTCATGGTGACCCAGGCGTTGTGCACCCAGTACGCGGCGAAGTCGTCGCCGTAGGCCTTGGCCTGGGCGATCTCGTTCTCGTGGTGGGGGAAGATCAGGTCGAGGCCGCCGCCGTGGATGTCGAAGGCGGGGCCCAGGTACTTGTGGGCCATGGCCGAACACTCCAGGTGCCAGCCGGGGCGGCCGCGGCCCCAGGGGGTCTCCCAGTCGGGCTCGCCGGGCTTGGTCGCCTTCCACAGGGCGAAGTCCCTGGGGTCGCGCTTGCCGGTCTCGCCGTCCCCGGCGGGCTGGAGCAGGTTGTCCAGCTCCTGGTTGGACAGCTGGAGGTAGCCCGGGAAGGAGCGCACGTCGAAGTAGACGTTGCCGTCGGCCTCGTAGGCGTGTCCGCGCTCGATGAGGCCGCGCATCATCTCGATCATCTCGGGGACGTGTCCGGTGGCGCGCGGCTCGTAGGTCGGCGGGAGGCAGCCGAGGGCGTGGTAGCCGTCGTTGAAGGCCCGCTCGTTCTCGTAGCCGATCGACCACCAGGGGCGGCCCTGGTCGTGCGACTTGGCGATGATCTTGTCGTCGATGTCGGTGACGTTGCGGATGAACGTGACGTCGTAGCCGCGGTGCTCGAACCAGCGGCGCATGATGTCGAAGTTCAGCCCCGACCGGATGTGCCCGATGTGCGGGGCGGCCTGCACGGTGGCGCCACACAGGTAGATCGAGACGCAGCCCGGCGTGAGCGGGGTGAAGTCACGGATCTGCCGGGCGCTGGTGTCGTACAGGCGAATAGTCACGGGTCCAGGGTAGTGGGCGGTGCCTAGTGCCTTGGACGGTTGTGGATAACAGTCAGTCCGCTGTTCGTACCACCAGCGCGGTGGCGATCGCCATGAGCCCCTCGCCCCGGCCGGGGAACCCGAGCCCGTCGGTGGTGGCGCCGGACACCGACACGGGTGCGCCCGCCGCCTCCGTCAGGATCTTCTGGGCCTCGTCGCGGCGCTTGCCGATCTTCGGGCGGGGGCCGACGACCTGCACGGCGACGTTGCCGATCCGGAAGCCGGCCTCGCGGACGATCCGGGCGGCCTCCGTCAGCAGGACGACGCCCGAGGCGCCGGCCCACTCGGGCCGCCCGGTGCCGAAGTGCTGTCCGAGGTCGCCGAGCCCGGCCGCGGAGAAGAGCGCGTTGCACGCGGCGTGGGCGACGACGTCGGCGTCGGAGTGGCCGGCCAGCCCGGGGCCCTCGCCCTCCCACTTCAGACCGGCGCACCACAGGTCGCGGCCCTCTTCGAAGGCGTGGATGTCGGTGCCGATGCCGACCTGGGGCAGGGGGTGGTGCTCAGAAGCCATCGTTGAGCCTCCTGCGCGCGAGGACCGCTTCGGCGAGGACGAGGTCGAGGGGGCGGGTGACCTTGAAGGCCTCCTCGTGGCCGGGGACGACCATGACCGTCTCGCCGAGCTGTTCGACCATGGTCGCGTCGTCGGTGACGTTGTCGGTGACCGTCTCGTGGGCGCGGATCAGGGTCGCGCGGTCGAAGCCCTGGGGCGTCTGGACGGCACGCAGGCGGGCGCGGCGCGGGGTGGCGACGACGGGCTCGGGGTCACCGGCGACGGTGGCCGGCTCGACCTCCTTGACGGTGTCGGCCAGCGGCAGCGCGGGCACGACCGCGGTCGCTCCCTCGCGTACGGCCTCGATGACCGCGTCCACGGTGTCGACGGGGACGAGCGGGCGGGCGGCGTCGTGGACGAGGACGATGTCGTAGTCGGGCGGCAGGGCGTCCAGGCCGAGCCGGACGGAGTCCTGGCGTTCGGCACCGCCGGGCACGACGAGGAAGTCGGTGCGCTCGGGCAGGGCGTGGGCGTCCAGCAGGCTCTTGACCTCGGCGGCGCCTTCGGGCGGGGCCACGACGACGACCAGGGAGACCGCGCGCGAGGCGGCCATCGCGCGGACCGCGTGGATCAGCATGGGGGTGCCGTTGAGCGCGCGGAGCGCCTTGGGGGCGCCCGGGCCCAGGCGTACGCCCCGGCCGGCGGCCGGGATCACGACGGCGGTACGGGCCTGCGTACGGCTCGTCGTGAGCGAGGGACGCGAATCGTCAGACATCGGTTCCTGTCAGGTTTGTGTGCTCGGCCTAGGTGGGTACGAGAGACAGCGTGCCGGGCGCGACGCCTTGACCGGACCCTTCCGTGACGCCGGTCGAGCCTGTGCCCGGGCCCGGCACGCCAAGTATCGGGGTCCCGGCCCCGTCGTATGGACGGCGTCCGGGTATGAACATGCCGCAGCGCCCGGCGACAGAAATATGTCATCGGGCACCGCGGCACTTTGTTAAAGCGACACCACTTGTGCTGGGCCGAGCCTGGCGGCAGCGTGCGTCAGGACGCGAGGACCTCGTCGAGAAGGGCCTCGGCCTTGTCCTCGTTCGTGTTCTCCGCGAGGGCGAGCTCGCTCACCAGGATCTGGCGGGCCTTGGCGAGCATGCGCTTCTCACCTGCGGAAAGTCCGCGCTCACGCTCACGACGCCACAGGTCGCGCACGACTTCCGCGACCTTGATGACATCGCCGGAGGCGAGCTTCTCCAGATTTGCCTTGTAACGACGCGACCAGTTCGTGGGCTCCTCGGCGTACGGCGCGCGCAGCACCTCGAAGACCCGGTCCAGTCCGTCCTGACCGACCACATCACGCACGCCGACGAACTCCGCATTGTCCGCTGGCACACGTACCGTCAGGTCACCCTGGGCGACCTTCAGCACCAAGTAGGTCTTGTCCACGCCTTTGATCTGGCGAGTTTCGATGGCCTCGATCAGCGCGGCCCCGTGATGGGGATAGACCACGGTGTCGCCAACCTTGAACGTCATGTGACAGGTACCCCTTCCGTGGCTATCCAGAGTAACACGGAAACTGCGGGTTCTGAATGGCGTTTTCGCAGGTCAGGGCATATCTCGGGGCTTGACAACAGCAACAGGAACGTGCTGCGCGGGCCGAGCGGAAGAAAGTATTCGCAGGTCGGAGCGGCTCTCCGGGGGAGGTGAAACGCGTACGTTACACGCATCCGGAGGCCCTCGGAGGCGGCCGATCGTCCCCATATGTCTGGTTCCAAGTGTGCGACTTCCGCTACTCCGTTCGGTGCCCGGAGTCAGTTCCGCGTCGATTCTGGAATTGATCACGCCCAATCACGTGAGCCACCGGATCAGCCCGTGATCAATTCCGTGGGCGATCGCGCATTCCTTCACGGAAGATTTGCGAGCCGATGCGCGGGAGTCTTATGTGAATGGCGAACGGGCACTGGGGCCAAAGTGCCTGGTGGGTCACTTGTGAAGTGAGCGACTTCCGGATGACCGGCCAACGACGTGCGAGGCCGCCGCCGGGGTGAGTGCGCGGGTGACTGCGCGGGTGACGTCCCAGGTGGCTTCCGGGTGACTTCCGTCGGGCGCCACCCCCTGCCGGGCGAAGCCGACCCGCTCGAGGGGAGGGTCGGGTGCGGCGACGCGGGAACGGCTCGGTAACCTGGGGCCGCTGACAGACACTTAGGGCGGCTTTATGCAGCCCCCCGTTCGAGTCAAGGAGTTGCCGCCGCCGTGAGCAGCAGCCTTCGACGCGGCGCACTCAGCGCCGCCGTCCTCGCGTTCTCGATCGCCTCGCTCGCCGCGTGCGGCGCCGGCAACAACGCCCAGACGCTGGAGATCAAGCCGGACAACGCGGCCACCACCGTCGGCGAGATCAAGATCCAGAACGCCGTGGTCATCACCCAGCCCGACCTGGAGTCCACCGGCCCGGCCGTGATCTCCGCGACCCTGTTCAACAGCGGCTCCACCGCCGAGACGCTGGACTCCGTCACCGTGGACGACGCCGGCAAGACCGCCGAGCTCTCCCCCGCCAAGGGCAAGGGCAAGCTGACCATCCCGGCCGGCGGCTCCCTCGTCCTCGGCGGCAAGGACAACGCCACCGCGGTCCTGCCCAGCAGCCGTGAGGCGATCCAGGACGGCAACGCCCAGAAGATCACCTTCACCTTCAGCAGGACCGGCGCGGTGAGCCTGAAGGCCTTCGTGGTGCCGGCCGAGAGCTACTTCGAGAAGTGGGGCCCGACCCAGGCCCCCGAGGCGCCGGGCACGGGCGAGAGCACGTCGCCCTCCCCGTCCGGCTCCGACACCGGCACGGCCTCGCCGTCGGCGACCCCGACCGACGAGGCGTCGGCGTCCGCGTCGGCGAGCGAGAGCGCCTCGCACGAGGCCGCCGGGCACTGACACAGCCGTACGACGAAGGGCGGGACCTCCTGGAGAGGTCCCGCCCTTCTGTTCGTCGTACGGGTTACGGCTTACGGCTTACGGCTTACGGCTTACGGCTTACGGCTTACGGCTCGAACTTGTAGCCGAGGCCGCGGACCGTCACCAGGTACCGGGGCGCGCCCGGGTCCGGCTCGATCTTGGCGCGCAGGCGCTTGACGTGGACGTCGAGGGTCTTGGTGTCACCGACGTAGTCGGCGCCCCAGACCCGGTCGATGAGCTGCATGCGGGTCAGGACGCGGCCGGCGTTGCGCAGCAGCATCTCCAGCAGGTCGAACTCCTTGAGGGGCAGGTCGACCTTGGAGCCGGAGACCGTGACCACGTGGCGGTCCACGTCCATGCGGACCGGACCGGCCTCCAGGGCGGCCGGGGTGACCTCCTCGGGCTCGCCGC
This sequence comes from Streptomyces sp. NPDC034103, assembly GCF_055575395.1. Classification (NCBI taxonomy): domain Bacteria; kingdom Bacillati; phylum Actinomycetota; class Actinomycetes; order Kitasatosporales; family Streptomycetaceae; genus Streptomyces; species Streptomyces sp. NPDC034103. The sequence goes on from NZ_JBVISS010000007.1 coordinate 468,496, forward strand.
GGCGGCGCAGGACGGCGCGGATGCGGGCGACCAGCTCGCGCGAGGAGAACGGCTTGGTGACATAGTCATCGGCTCCTATTTCCAGGCCGACGACCTTGTCGATCTCGCTGTCCTTGGCGGTCACCATGATGACGGGGACGTTGGAGCGTCCGCGCAGCTGCCGGCACACCTCCGTGCCGGGCAGGCCCGGCAGCATCAGGTCGAGGAGGACGAGGTCGGCGCCGTTGCGCTCGAACTCGTCGAGTCCGTCGGGGCCCGTGGTCGCGACCGCGACCTCGAAGCCCTCCTTGCGGAGCATGTACGACAGGGCGTCGGAGAAGGACTCCTCGTCCTCGACGACGAGCACTCGGGTCACGGAAGGACCTCCGGGGCGGGAAGCGGTTCGTACGGGGATGGGTCGGGGCCGTCCTCGTCGCCGAGGCCGGTGTTCTGTTGTGCGCGGTCGCGGGCAGCCCCCGCCTCCGGCAGCCGCAGGGTGAACGTGGAGCCCTGGCCTTCGGAGCTCCACACCGTGACCTCCCCCGCGTGGGAGGCGGCCACGTGCTTGACGATCGCGAGACCGAGGCCGGTGCCGCCCGTCTGGCGGGAGCGGGCCGGGTCGACGCGGTAGAAGCGCTCGAAGATGCGCTCCTTGTCCTTGTCGGAGATGCCGATGCCCTGGTCGGTCACGGCGATCTCGATGAGGTCCCCGCCGGGCGAGGTCACCCGGCGGGCGGCTATGCCGACGCGGGTGCGGGCCGGGGAGTAGTTCACGGCGTTCTCGACGAGGTTGCCGAGCGCGGCGGCGAGCTGGCCGCGGTTGCCCCAGATCCTGAGGTCCGCGGTGCCGCCGGCGGCCATGGTGATGTTCTTGGTGCCGGCCTGGTGGCGGCAGCGGTCGATCGCCTCGGCGACCAGCTCCTCGACGCGGACGGGCTCGGCGTCCTCCAGGGGGTCGTCGTTCTGGACCCGGGAGAGGTCGATGAGCTCCTGGACCAGGTTGGTCAGCCGGGTCGCCTCGATCTGCATGCGGCCGGCGAAGCGGGTGACCGCCTCGGGGTCGTCGTAGGCGTCCATGACGGCCTCGGACAGCAGGGACAGGGCGCCCACCGGGGTCTTGAGCTCGTGGCTGACGTTGGCGACGAAGTCGCGGCGGACCGCCTCGATCCGGCGGGCCTCGGTGAGGTCCTCGACGAGCAGGAGGACCAGCCGCGAGCCGAGAGGCGCGACACGGGCGGACACGGCGAGTGCCTCGCCCCGTCCCGTGCCGCGCCTGGGTAGGTCGAGTTCGACCTGTCGTATCTCGCCGTCTCTCCTGGTGTCGCGGGCCATTTGGAGCATGGGCTCGACGGCGAGCTTGCCGCCGCGGACCAGGCCGAGGGCGTAGGCGGCCGAGCTGGCCTTGACGACACCGTCGGCCTCGTCCAGGACGACGGCGGAGGAGCGCAGGACGGACAGGACGGTGTCCACGCCCGGCGGGAGCACCGGGTCGGTGTGCAATGAGGTGCGGGTGGGGCGTTTCTGCTCGCGCTCGCTGAAGCGGAACGCCAGCATGGCGATCACGCCGGTGACTGCTCCGGCGATCGCTGCCACTGCGGCGACCGCCGCGTTCACGTCCATGCACCCAGGTTAGGCACGAGATCGCTCCTGGCCACAGCCATCCGGGTGCGAGCTCGAACACTCGTCGCTCAGAGTTCACCTTGGAGCCAGGGACGGTTCATTTGGGGTGACGGAATTCGACGCGTACGGGGCCGAACGTGGGAGCGTGGGGTTCACAGCGCCGGTCGTCCCGAAGTCTCGGACGGCTGGTTCTGGCCCCCGGAACCCCCGAGGCAGACGTAAGAGAGGGACCCCTGATGCGGGACGCGTACCACGAGGAACTGGACTCGATCGGCGACGGTCTGGTCGAGATGGCCCGGCTGGTGGGCTCGGCGATCGGGCGCGCCACGACGTCCATCCTCGACTCCGACCTGAAGCTGGCCGAGAGCGTCATCGAGGCCGACCAGAGGGTCGACGACCTCCAGCACGAGCTGGAGGCCCGGGCCATAGCCCTGCTCGCCCGCCAGCAGCCGGTGGCGACGGACCTCCGTATCGTCGTGACGTCCCTGCGCATGTCGGCGGACCTGGAGCGCGCGGGCGACCTCGCCCAGCACGTGGCGAAGCTGGCGCGGCTGCGCTTCCCGGAGCGGGCGATCCCGCACGACCTGCACGCCACGATCCTGGAGATGGGCCAGCTCGCGCAGCGCCTGATGGCGAAGGCGGCGGAGGTCATCATCACCAAGGACGTCGATCTCGCGCTCCAACTGGAGCAGGACGACGACGAGATGGACCTGCTGCACCGCACGCTCTTCCAGCACCTGATGGACGACCGCTGGAAGCACGGCATCGAGACGGCGGTGGACGTGACCCTGCTGGGCCGCTACTACGAGCGGTTCGCGGACCACGCGGTGTCGGTGGCGAAGCGGGTGGTGTACCTGGTGACGGGTGAGCACGCGGACGAGCTGCAGTCGGACATCCAGCCGGCCACCGGCGTGGAAGAGGCCTGACCCGGCGGGACGAAGCCTGTTCGGGGCGCTCGCGAGCCTCCGTGCGCCGTTGATGCGACCGCATCGGCGGGCATCCAATGAGCACAGGGTCTGATGCGAGGTCCGGGAGTTCAGACCCTTGCCTCGAGGAGGACCCATGGCCGAATCCCCCAGCACCACGCCCGACCCGACGCAGGAGCGCGAGACCGAGCGGCCCGCCGAGACCAGGAACCTGATGCTGATCGGCGCGTGCGGCTGCGGCTCGGGCTGCGGGTGCGGGTGCCAGTCGGGCAACCCCTGCCAGTGCGGCTGACACCGCGCTTGCTGTCGTACGACCGTGAAGGGCCCCGGTGATCGCGCCGGGGCCCTTCACGTCTGCGGTCGCCGCTCCGGCCCCTTGGGGCGCAGCATGGAGGGAGCGGCAAGTGTGAAGGAGGTGCGGGTCATGGCGCAGTTCATGGACGTACACCACGGAATGCAGGGCATCACGGCCGACCAGTTGCAGCAGGCGCACCAGGCCGACCTCGACATAGAGAACGAGGAGGGCGTCCACTTCCAGCGCGCGTGGGCGGACCCCGAGTCCGGGACGGTCTACTGCCTGTCCGAGGCACCCTCGGCCGATGCGGTGCTGCGCATCCACGAGCGCACGGGGCACAAGGCGGACGAGATCCACGCGGTACCGCTGACGATCACGTGACGCGCCCTGGCGGTCACGCGGCGATGCGCACCCGGGCGGGGAGCGGTGGAGGCTCTTCGCCCGGCGTGGCGGGCCGCACCGGCGCGTCCCGCCCTTGGCGGCCGTTCCGCAGGCCCTGCGCGAGGGGTGGGCGCCCTAGGCCCCGGGCGCCCCGTTCCGTCTGGACCGCTGCGGCGGCTTCAGGCGCGTGCCCTGAGCGTCAGGCCGCCCTGTGCCGCGCCCCACGCTTGCGCGGGGCGGGCTCCTGTGCATCCTCCGCCTCCTCGGGCCAGTACGGCTCGGTGTCCCCGAAATCGGGGGACTGGAAGGGGTCCGTCGCCGGGGACGGCGATACCGCGGTGGAGCGACGGGGTTGCCCTTCGGGGGCGGAGAACAGCGACGTCGGTTCGATGAGAGGTCTGCCTTTCCTTACAGGTCCCTGGCGGGACCTGGTGTGCCGTGAGGGGGCACAGTGGCCCTACAGCTTGGTCATCTTGGTGTACGGGCTCAGGATCCGCATCTGCGCCGAGCCGAAGTCGACCAGCATCGCGATCCCTTCCTCGACGCCGATCACGGAGCCGAGGCCGTACACGTCGTGCGTGACCTGATCGCCCAGGTCGAAGTGCTTGGGAACCGGTGCGACCGGGGCCGGGAAGGGGCTGGTGGGCAGATGACGCTTGGGTGCCGCAGGTCTTGTCATGCTTCAGTATGCGCCCTCGCGAAACCCGCCCGCTGTGGCCGTGCGCACATCCCGGGGGCGACGGCCCGGTCCACGAGGGTCCGCGGATCCCCCCCGCGGCCACGAAAAAGCCCCCCACCTGCACCGAAGCCGCAGGCGGGGGGTTACTGGCGTCGCGTTACTTCTTCTTGCCCTGATTCTTTACCGCCTCGATCGCCGCCGCGGCCGCCTCGGGGTCGAGGTAGGTGCCGCCGGGGTTGAGGGGCTTGAAGTCGGCGTCCAGCTCGTAGGACAGCGGGATGCCGGTCGGGATGTTGAGGCCCGCGATGTCGGCGTCCGAGACGCCGTCGAGGTGCTTGACCAGCGCGCGCAGCGAGTTGCCGTGGGCGGCGACCAGGACCGTGCGGCCGGCGAGGAGGTCGGGGACGATGCCGTCGTACCAGTACGGGAGCATGCGGACGACGACGTCCTTGAGGCACTCCGTGCGGGGGCGCAGCTCCGGGGGGATCGTCGCGTAGCGCGGGTCGGCCGACTGGGAGAACTCCGTGCCGTCCTCGAGCGCCGGCGGGGGCGTGTCGTAGGAGCGGCGCCAGAGCATGAACTGCTCCTGGCCGAACTCCGCGAGGGTCTGCGCCTTGTCCTTGCCCTGGAGGGCGCCGTAGTGACGCTCGTTCAGGCGCCACGAGCGGTGGACCGGGATCCAGAGGCGGTCCGCCGACTCCAGGGCCAGCTGCGCGGTACGGATGGCGCGCTTCTGGAGCGAGGTGTGGACCACGTCGGGGAGGAGATCGGCGTCCTTCAGGAGCTCGCCACCGCGGACCGCCTCCTTCTCGCCCTTCTCGGTCAGGTTGACGTCCACCCAGCCGGTGAACAGGTTCTTGGCGTTCCACTCGCTCTCGCCGTGGCGGAGGAGGATCAGCTTGTACGGTGCGTCGGCCATGCGTATGAGCGTAATCCACCTGTCTGATCGCTCGCGCGCCCCGCTCGGCAGGCGGACGGTTGACCGGATCTGTTAATTGGGTGGCCTCTCCCAGCGCGCCACTTGTAAGTTGCTCACGCCGCCAGCAGCACTTACACCGCACCGGGGGATCCGCCATGTCACCAACCGCCGTGAGACGCGCCGTCCGGGAGTCCGTCGCCGGGCTTCCCCGCGAGTTCTGGTGGCTGTGGACCAGCACCCTCGTCAACCGGCTCGGTGCCTTCGTCGCCACCTTCATGGCGCTCTATCTGACCCTGGACCGCGGGTACTCCGCCGTCTACGCCGGCCTCGTCGCCTCCCTGCACGGGCTGGGCGGCGTCGTCTCCTCCGTCGGGGCCGGGGTGATGACCGACCGGCTCGGGCGGCGGCCCACGCTGCTGCTCGCCCAGGGTTCGACCGCCCTGTCCGTCGCCCTGCTCGGGTTCATGCACCACCCGGCCGCCATCGCCGCCGTCGCGTTCCTCGTCGGCATGACCTCCAACGCCTCGCGGCCCGCCGTGCAGGCGATGATGGCCGACATCGTGCGGCCCGAGGACCGGGTGCGCGCCTTCTCGCTCAACTACTGGGCGATCAACCTGGGATTCGCCGTGTCCTCCATGGGCGCCGGGTTCATCGCCGAGTTCAGCTATCTCGCCGGTTTCCTCATCGAGGCCGGCATGACCGCCGTCTGCGCGATCGTCGTCTTCCTGAAGCTGCCCGAGTCGCGGCCCGAGCGCACTGCCGCCGAGAAGGGGGCGGACGACGAGGTCGGTCTTCGCACCGTGCTCCGCGACGGGCGGTACATGGGTGTGGTCGGGCTGTCCTTCCTCATCGCCTTCGTCTTCCAGCAGGGCGCGGTCGGGCTCCCGGTGGCGATGGGCGAGGCCGGGTTCACGCCCGCCGACTACGGCATGGCCATCGCCGTCAACGGCATCCTCATCGTCGCGCTCCAGATCCCGGTCACCCGGTTCATCCAGCACCGCGATCCCCGCCGGCTGCTCGTCGTCTCGTCGCTGCTCGCCGGGTACGGCTTCGGACTGACCGCCTTCGCCGGCTCCATCGGCGTCTTCGCCCTGACGGTCTGCGTCTGGACCCTCGCCGAGATCGTCAACGCCCCCACCCAGACCAGCCTGGTCGTCCGCCTCTCCCCCACCCACGGCCGGGGCCGCTACCAGGGCATGTACACCCTGTCCTGGGCGGTCGCCTCCCTCGTGGCCCCGCTGATGTCCGGCCTGATCATCGACCATTACGGCGCCCGGTGGCTGTGGGGCCTGTGCGCGGTCGTCGGCACGGTGGCCGGCGTCGGATACGGTGTGCTGATGCGCGGCCTGCCCACCGAGGACGCGTACGCCGCCGGCCCGGACGTGGCCCCGACCGAGGGCCTGGAGGAGACCCTGGTGAAGGTCTCGGACGAGGCTCTGGCCAAGGTCATCCCGGACGAGACCCTGGGCAAGGTTCCGGACGCGCCCTCGGTCAAGGTCCTCGCCCGCAACCGGCCGACCCCGTCGAGGAAACGCGCCTGACGCCCCTCACGGATGCATCCGCGCCCCCTTCACCACCTTGTCCACCCCGTTGCGCGCCCCGTATACAGCCATCCCCACCAGGTCCAACTCCCCCGTCCCCACGGCCCGCACCGCCGCCCGGTTGTCGCGGTCGTTGCCCGTCGTGAAGAGGTCGCTCGTGAAGACCGAGCACGGCAACGCCCGGGACAGCGCACGCGCGTGCGCCGCCGTCAGCGTCTCCTTCGTGCTCTCGAAGACCATGACCGGCTGCCGGAACATCGGCAGATAGGCCACCCCGTCGCCGTCCTCGTAGGGCTCCCCGACCACCTCGGGGACGGTCGTGCCGAGGCCGCTGACGAGGAACGCGGTGACGTTCAGGCGTTGCCAGGGCTCCAGGTCCTCCCGCAGCAGGACGGCGATCTTCGTGTCGAACCGGATGGGTGTGTCGTCGCTCATGCCCTGAGACTGCCGAACGTCGTCCGGCACCGTCTTGTACGTTCTTTGCATGGCCACCCGGCAGACCGTCTCCGCCTGGCGCCCCGCCGTCCCGGGCGTCGTGGAGGTCTTCCACGCGCACTTCACCGGGTACGCCTATCCGATGCACGTCCATGACGCGTGGACGCTGCTGATCGTGGACGACGGGGCCGTGCGGTACGACCTCGACCGGCACGAGCACGGCACCCCGCACGACACGGTGTCCCTGCTGCCGCCGCACGTCCCGCACAACGGCTCCCCCGCCTCCCCGGACGGCTTTCGCAAGCGGGTCATCTATCTCGACACCTCGCTGCTCGGCGAGGATCTCGTCGGCTCCGCCGTGGACACCCCCGACCTGCGCGACCCGCTGCTGCGACGGCGTGTGGGGCAGTTGCACCACGCCCTGGACCGTCCCGGCGACGAGCTGGAGGCCGCGAGCAGGCTGACGTTCATCGGGGAGCGGCTGACCGCCCGGCTGCGGCCGCGGCTCGTCACCGAGGTGCCGCGGGCCGACCCGGCGCTCGCCCGGCGGCTGCGCGAGCTCCTCGACGAGCGGGTGGCCGAGGGGATCACCCTCGACGAGGCCGCCGCGCTGCTGCACGCGCATCCCGCGCATCTGGTACGGGCGTTCAGCACCGCCTACGGCATCGCGCCGCACCAGTACCTCACCTCCCGCCGCGTCGACCGCGCCCGGCGGCTCCTCCTCGACGGGGTGCGGCCGGGCGAGGTGGCCGTCGCCACCGGCTTCTTCGACCAGTCCCACCTCACCCGGCACTTCAGGAGGCTGGTGGGGGTCACCCCGGGGCGGTACACGAAGTCCCGCTGGGCGAGCCCCACCGGAGCTCGGCCGACGTGCCTTCGGCGGAAGGCGCCCGTCCGGTGATCAACGCCGCCTAGCGTCGGTCCATGGACAACTCAGAGGACACCCAAGGCACTTCACAGCCCCC